>NZ_JAYLVN010000001.1:0-503512 GCF_046156345.1 Variovorax sp. H27-G14 | reverse complement strand
GGGGGCGTGGCTATGGGGGGGGGGGGGGGGGGGGGGGGGGGGGGGGGTTGAATCAGGTCCCACCTGTTGCCGCAAAGGTCCTGGAACACGGCCACGGTGCCATGCGGCTCATGGCGCGGCTCTTCCAGAAAGCGCACGCCGTGGGCCGCCATGTGCGCATGGTCGGCGGCAAAGTCCGAGGTGTGCAGAAACAGCAACACGCGGCCACCGGCCTGCTTGCCGACGGCGGCTTCCTGCTCGTCCGTCACGGCCTTCGCCAGCAGCAATGTGGCGCCTGCATTGCCGGCGCCTTGCGACGGCGCAACCACCACCCAGCGCTTGCCAGGCCCGCGCGGCGTGTCCTCGACCAGTTCGAAGCGCAGGGCCCGCGTGAAGAAGCGAATGGCCTCGTCGTACTCGCGCACGAGCAGCGTGACGGTGGCCAGGTGGCGTGCGGCGGGGGAGGGCTTCACGCTCAGGAAAAAACGATGGCCGTCTTGTGCGCAATGCTCAGCCGCGCCATTTCAAACAGCAGCAGCCACGCGGCGTACTCGCGGTACAGCCCTTCGTCTTCTTCGGCCAGGGCACCGATGCGCGCGGCCTCTTCGTCCGACAGCACACCGTCGGTCAAGGCAATGCCCAGCGCGGGCGCAACCTGCACCAGCTCGTCGCGCAGCCGGTAAGACGAGCCCAGCATGCCGCCCGTCAGTTCCTCTTCTTCCGATTCGGACTCGGAGAACAGCACGTCCTCGAAGTCGACCGGCACGTAGAAGCCTTCGGCGTCCGAGTGGCAGATGAGGTGGCTCTCGGCCACGTCCAGCGCCTCCTGAATGGCCGGGTCTTCCGAGGGGTCGACACCGTCTGCCACCGGCGTCGCCTTCCAGCCCGGCGACACCACGCTGTGCGCATAGGCGCGGCGCAGGTGGTGAATGAAGGAATACGGAAAGCCGTCGAGCGGCGCACGCGAATCCAGCGCCGGCAGTTCGCGCGGCTCGGTGTGCGGCGGCAGGTCGGCTGCGGCCAGCACCTGGTTCACGATCTCGAAGTCGCCTTCGAACCACTCGGCCCCCTCGGGGTCGTTTTCAAGAAAGTCGGCGAGCGTGCCGACGCTGATGGCCAATCCCATGCAGGTTCTCCCTTTGTTCTGTCGATCAATCGGTGGGGCGGCGGCTTACTTGGCCGCCTCCACCTTCACCCGTGCGTTCGGCGACTCGCCGAACATCTCGGGTGCGTACATCGCTTCCACGCGGCTCGGCGGCAGCGCGAAGTCGCCCACGTTGTTCAGCCGCACGGTGTATTCCATCTTCACCACGCCCTTGGGCAGGTACTCGTAGTAGCTGCGGAAGGCCTCGAAGCTGCGTTCCTCGAAGGCTGCCGCGCCGGCGCCGCTCTTCTTCTCGCCCTGCGTGGCGATCTGCGAGTCGCGGCCCAGTCCGCCGCCCAGGATGGTGGCGCCGCCCGGAATCGGGTCGCTGATGACCACCCAGGTCATGTCGGCGCTGGCGTTCACCTCCAGCGTCACGCGCAGCACGTCGCCGCGCGTGTACTTGCCGGGGGTGGCCTGCTCGACCGGGCTGATGGTCTTCTTGATGGCATAGCCAGCGGCAAACGGCGCCTTCAGTTGCACGGCGGCAATCGACTGCAGCGTGAGCCATGGCTTGCCGGTGCCTTGCTGCGTGACCAGCAGGGTGTCGCGCACCGGTGCGCCAGACGGGGATGCAGCCCACGGCAGGAACATCGTGTTGTTCTTCAGGTTGCCCGGCGATGCGGGCGCACCGAAGAAGGTGCCCTGGTTGGGCGCGCCGGCCGCGTCGCTGGTCTTCACGCGCTCGACGCGGCTCCAGTCGACCTGCGCCTTGGCCGCGCCCAGCGTGGCGGCGGTGATGCCGGCCACCGGCGTGCTCTCGAACACCTTGCTGAATTTCTCCAGCGCCAGTCCGCCCCACAGGTTGGCGGTGGTGGTGTGCCAAGCGCCGTTCTGCTGGCGGCCGATGAAGCCGTTGGCCAGCTTGCCGATGTCGTCCTTCCAGGCCGGGTCGTCCATCACGCTGAGCAGCAGGCGGGCGGTGTTGACGTCGCCGTTGGTCATGAGCCACCACCAGTAGTCGTCCTGCTCGGTGCTGAAGATCAGCTTGGTGCCCTGGTACGACAGGCGCGCCTTCAGCACGTTGTTGGCTTCGTCCAGGCGCTGCTGGCGCTGCGGTACGTCGTTCACGCGCTTCAGGATGTTGAGCCAGTCGATCACCGCGCTGGTAGGCCACTGGTTGGGCGCGATGGTGATGCTGCCCAGCATGCTTCCCTTGGCCTTGCCGTAGCGCGAGAGCGCTTCGAGCGCGGCGAGCTTGCGCACGTCCAGGTCCTTGCGCGGGCTCCAGAACTCGCGCGTGATGCGGCCTTCGACGAAGGCGATCAGGCCCGACTCCATGGGCGCGCGAATGTCGTCGGCCAGCGCAAAGGCGGGGTCGAGCGAGGCGGCTTCATGGGTGGCCGCCAGCAGGTACGACGTGAGGATGTCGCTGCCGCGGTTGGCTTCGCCGTCGCGCGGCGGGAAGTAGTTGGCCAGGCCGTCGCTGTCCAGGTAGGTCGGCAGCTGGGCCAGCACGCCTTGCCACATCTTGGCGTCGCGCAGGCCCACCGACTTGCTGGTCTTCTGCTCGAGGCAGATGAACGGGTAGTTGGCGAACCAGTCGCGCACGCCCGGCAGGCCTTCGGCCAACCTGGGTTGCAGCGACATCTTCAGGCCGCCGCGCCCGGGCAGGGCGTCTGCCGGCGGTGCCACGTCGAGCGTGAAGGGGCCGTCGATCTGCACCAGCGTGCCCTGCTGCACCGTGAGCGGCACAGACGGCACGATGCGCTGGCGCACCTTGAGCGCATCGCGTGCGCCGCCCAACGTGTCCTTGGCCTCGATTTCCCACAGGATGGCTTCGGCGCGCGTTTGCGCGAGCTGCGCGGGCGCGGTCACGGTCCAAGCCACTTCACGCGCCTCGCCGGGCGGAATGTCCACGGTCTGCGGCTCCAGCGTGAGCAGGGTGGCGCGTGGCGTGGCTTCCACCTTCATCGGCTTTTGCGTGGTGTTGCGCAGCGTGATCTGGGCGCGGAACTGGTCGTCCTCGCGCACCAGCGGCGGCAGGCCGCTGATGATCTGCAGGTCTTGCGTGGCCTGGATGCTGGTCTGCCCGGTGCCGAACAGGCTGGTGCCCGAGTCGGCCACGGCCACGATCTTGAAGGTGGTGAGCGCGTCGTTCAGCGGCACCGTCACCACGGCCTGGCCGTTGGCGTCGAGCACCACCTTCGGGTTCCACAGTAGCAGGGTGTCGAGCAGTTCGCGCGTCTGGCCCTTGCCGCCGCCGCCGCCCGCGGGCACGGCCTTGCGCCCGTAGTGGCGCCGGCCGACGATTTCCATCTGCGCGGTGGAGGTGCTCACGCCCCAGCTGCGGCGTTGCAGCATGGCGGTGAGCAGGTTCCAGCTGTCGTTGGGCATCAGCTCCAGCAGGGCCTGGTCGACCGCGGCCAGCGCCACTTCGGCACCGGCGGCGGGCTTGCCGTCGGGCAGCTTGGCGCTGATGGTGATCTGCGCCTTGCTGCGAATGGCGTAGCTGGGCTTGTCGCTGGTGACCTTCACGTCGAGCTGGTGGGCCTGCGTGCCCACGCGGATCTCGGCCATGCCCAGGCGGTAGGCGGGCTTGCTCAGGTCGACCATGGCGGTGGGCGCCACGTATTCCTTGCCTTCATACCAGAAGGCCGTCCACCAGTCGCGCGGCGACTTGAAGCCCCAGGTGAAGAAGCTGTACCACGGCACTTCGCGCAGGCGCCCGCGCAGGGCGAGCACGCTCACGTAGGCGTTGGGGCCCCATTCGGGCTTCACCTGCAAGGTGACGGTCGGGTCCTTGCCGTCGAGCTGCACCACGTGCGTCTCGATGATGCCTTCGCGCTCCACCGCCACCAGCGCGGTGGCAAAGCGGAACGGGCTGCGCACCTGGAACTTGGCGACCTCGCCGGGCTGGTAGCTCTTCTTCTCGGGCAGCACGTCGATGCGGTCGTTGTCCTCGCCGCCGAACCACAGCTCGCCCTGCTTGGTCACGTAGACCGAGCTCACGGCCTTGGCTTCGCGCCCGTCGCTGTCGGTGGCGCTGGCAATGAGTTCGACCTCGCCCGCCTCCTTCAGCTCCGACTCGCACAGCAGCAGGCCGCGCGAGTCGCTCTTGCCGCTGCACACGGTGCCGATGTCCTTGGTCTCGGTCTTGTTGTCGTAGGTGTAGAAGCCGCCCACCATGCGCTTGCGGCTGGTGGTGGTGATGCGCGCCACGGCGCGCACATTGAGCGTCACGCCGGCCTGGGGCTTGCCCGTGAGGTCGAGCGCGAGCGCCTGGAACTTCAGCTTCTGGCTGGTGGACACCCAGCCTTCGGTCTTGATGCCGGCAATGACGGAGGCCGGCCACAGCGTCTGCGTGCTGCGGATGGTCTGCACCTCGCCGTTCGGGTCGGCATACGTGGCTTCCAGCAGCAGCTCGCGCGCGGAGCGCACCTTGGGCACCTTGTCGATGGTGACCTTGCCCGCGCCGTCCTTGTTCAGCGTGACGGCCAGCTTGTCGGCAATCACGCGGGTGTCGTTCACGCTGTTGAGGTCTTCCTCGCCGGTGTTGGTGTCCGACGCGGGTGCGGCGGCTTCGCTGCCGTCGCCCTGCGTGGCGCGCGGCGGGTTGAAGCTGAAGGCGTCGTAGTCGGAAAAGCTCAGCGCCTTGCCCCGCACCATGGCCGACACGCGCACCGCCAGGTTGGCGGCACCGCCGCCGGCCACGTAGTTGATCTGCACGTCGGTGGGCACGCTGGTGGCGGCCACCAGCGGCTTTTTCTCGGTGGGCGAGATGCGGCCTTCGAGCACGGGCAGGCGGAATTCCTCGACGCGGAACATGCCGGTGCTGAAGCTGGGGGCGTAGCCTTCTTCGCCGTCACCTTCGTTGTCGTTCTCGCTGTTGGCGTCCTTGCCGCCGCCGGTGCGCAGCACCACCTCGTACACGCCGAGCTTGGCCGCGGGCGGAATGGGGAAGGTGTTCTCCGCGCTCAGGCCGCCGGTGGCGGTCTTGCGCCAGTTCAGCGGCTGGGTGAAGCGCTGGCCGCTGCCGGTGTGCGTGATGACCAGCGTGTCGGGGCGGTTCTCGGGCAGGCCGAAGCCCTTGCTCGTCTGCGTGCGAATCAGGCTCTTCATCGACACCGTTTCGCCAGCGCGCAGCAGCGTGCGATCGAAGATGGTGTGGGCGACGCGGTCGGGCTCGGGCTGCAGGTTGGTGGGCACGTTGAAGCGCCAGGGCTCGATGCCGCGCTGCCAGTCGCTCCAGGTGAAGGCGAGGTCTTCAACGCCCTTGTCGTCCTTGGCGCGCGCGCTGACGAACCAGGCGCTGCTGTCGTATTCGTTCGGGCCGTTGCACGACGGCGCCTGCGGCGACACGCCGTTGAGCATCACGATGCCGTTGGCGTCGGTGGTGCCGGTGGCCACGGCCTTGCCGTCGCAGCTGGACACGCGCACTTCGGCGCCCGCCACCACCTTGCCCTTGTCCAGCGTGGTGACCCAGGCCATGGAGTTCTCGCGGCCCAGCTTGAAGTGCACGGCCAGGTTGGTGGCCAGCGCGCTGGTGCGCACGTACATCGTGCGGCCGGCGTTGTAGCGCTCGTCCAGCAGCGCCTCACCGAGCTTTTGCGAAGCAATTTCGAGCACGTGGAAGCCGGGGGTCAGCGGAATGCCGATGACTTCGAACGGGCGCGGGTCGCCGGCTTCCGACTTGGGCATGTCCAGCGTCTTCACGCCCGCCTGGCCACCCAGCAGCGACAGCATGCGCGTTTGCAGCGAGGTCTTGTCGTCCTTGTCGATGACGGGGGGCAGCGGGCCCTTCACGTCCTTGCGCGCCTGCTCGCGCGAGATGCTGTAGCTGTCGTAGCGGCGCACCTTGCGGAACCACGCGATGATTTCCGCGTCGGTCTTCGGGTTCATGTCGCTCACCTTGCCGGGCGTGAGCGCCTGCACCATCAGCTGGGGCTCCACGCGGCGCACGGTGACCGGCATCATGGCCGGGGTGTCGGGTTCGGCCAGGCGCTCGACCACGCCGAAGGGCGAGGCCGCAAACTTGGCCAGCGGCGGCATCATGCCGGTCGCCACCTTCAGCGGAAAGCTGCCGGGCGAGGCCAGCGGGCGGCCCGAGGCGTCTTCGAACTTGGAGGGCAGCTCGATGCTGAATTGCGTGCTCTCGGCCAGCGGCGGCTCGAAGCTCACGCTGTTGACCACGTCGTCGTCGCTCTGCGTGCCGCCGTCGTTGTCGAGCTTGGCCTTGACGGTCTTGTCGCCCTTGAGCTGGATCTGTGCGGCCAGCTTGCGCGTGACCGGTGCGTTGAACTGCAGCTGCATGGGGCGCAGCGGCAGGCAGGCGGCTTGCGCGTTCTCGCGTTCGCAGGTGAAAGAAACGGCAAAGGGCTCGCGGACCTGAAATTCGAGACGGCGTTCCACGTTGTTGGCCACGCCAGAAGGCGTTGCCACGCCCTTGCCGTACACCACCTGCACCTTGGCGCCGGGTGTCAGCGTGCGGTTGCACTGCATCGTGATGAAGCGCAGCGGGTCTTTCTCCGCGGCCTTGTCGCGCCCGAAGGCCTTCAGCAGGCCGGCGCGCTGGTCGCCGTCGAGCAGCTTCACCGGAATGCGCTCGCCCACGCCGTCGGCCGCGCACCACAGGTTCTGGCGCACGCTGTCCAGCGTGGCCGCGCCGTTCAGCTCGAGCATGAACATCTGCTGCTCGTCGATGCGGCTGTAGCTGCCCGGCATGTAGTTGCGCACGAACGGGCCACCGGTGTTGAACTGGTAGCGCTCGGGCCCGGTCAGCTCGCCGCCGGCGCTGGGCTTGAAGGTGGGAACGCGGGTGACGGTGCAGCGCACGCCGGGCGGCAGGTCGTTCTCGAAGTCGTAGACCCAGGCCTTGGCGTCGGTCCAGCGGGCGGTGCCCTTGCCGGCCTGCGCGTCGGAGCAGCTCACCGTGAGCGGCGCGGGCGCCTTGGGGTCGCCGAAATTGACGGCAGCCTGGTCGAACTTGGCGACGATCTGGCGCACGCGCGCCACCTCGCCTTGTGGGCTCAAACTGGTGATTTGCAGTGCAAAGCTCGGGCCGGCCAGCAGCACGCCGGCGGCAAAGAGCCATGAGGGAACGAAACGGGTCACGGGAACTCCTCCTTGGGGCAGCGCGCAGCGTAGCCGATTTGCACGTCAATTCGGCAGTGCCAAGGGTCATATGTCGCCGGGTGGTGGGGCGGGCGTACGCCACTCTTCTTACAATCGCGGGCTGTCTTGCGTGTGCCGCGCGGACCGCCACCAAGACCTTGCCGCCGACCGATGAAACGCTACTGGGAAATAGACGCCTTGCGCGGGCTGATGCTCGTGCTGATGACCGTCACGCATTTGCCCACGCGACTGACCGATCCGCTGGGGCAGCCGTTCGGTTTTGTCTCGGCCGCCGAAGGCTTCGTGCTGCTGTCGGCCTTTGTGGCGGGGCTGGTGTACAGCCGCATCGGCTACGCACGCGGTGTCGACTCGATGCGCCAGGCCTTCTGGCGGCGCGTGGTGAAGGTCTACCTGTGCCAGGCCGCGATTCTGTTGTTTTTGTTCACCGTGATTGCGGCGGTGAGCCTGCACATCGACCAGCCCGCGGTGAAGAACCTGGTGTCCTACTACCTGGCTGAACCGCGCGACGGCTTCTTGTTCGGGCTGCTGCTGATCTACGAGCCGGCGCTGCTCGACATCTTGCCGATGTACATCTTCTTCATGCTGCTCAGCCCATGGGTGCTGGCCTTTGCCATGCGCCACGGCTGGACCTGGGTGATGGTGGCCAGCGTTGCGGTGTGGGTGGCGGCGCAGTTCGGGCTCAGCGAATGGGTCTACGGGCTGACCGTGCGCTATCTGGGCATGCCGGTGCCGTTCCACGAGATGGGCGCGTTCAACACCTATGCCTGGCAGTTCCTGTGGTTCGCGGGGCTGTGCATCGGCGCCACGCGCAGCGGGCCGCAAGCCCGGCCGCTGCGCTTTCCCGCCTGGCTGCTGGTGCTGGCCGCGGGCGTTGCGCTGTACGGGCTGTACTGGCGGCACCACGGCATCAACGGCCAGGCGCCGTTCGGCGGCGACGTGGAACTGAACCTGCTGTTCGACAAGTGGCAGCTCGGCCCGCTGCGGCTCGTGAACCTGGTGGCGCTGGGCATTCTGGCGGTGCGCTTCGGGCCCTGGCTGATGCGGCGCATGCCACGGATGCACTGGCTGGAGGCGATGGGTTCGGCGTCGCTGCCGGTGTTCTGCGCGCACCTGGTGGCGGTGCTGCTGGTGCTGGTGTTCTACGGCGACAGCCAGACCGCGCGGCCCTGGTGGGGCGACGGGCTGCTGCTGGCGGCGGTGTTCGCGGGAATGTACTTTGTGGCGCGCTTCACGCGCGGGGCGGATGTGCCGCCGCCGGCGGACGACGTACCGACACAGCCAGCGGGCGCCTGAACCCGCCTGAACTCGCCTGAGCCCGCCCGGACCCTGCAGTCTGTGCAGCCCGCTCAGGGCAGCGAAGCGGTCGACCCCGGCGCGATGCTCGGCAGGTGCGGCGCAATCACCGCGTGCCACAGCCGATAGCCCTCGTCCGTCATGTGCAGCTTGTCGCCGCGGAACAGCTCAGGGCGCGGCCGGCCGTCGGCGCCGAGCATCGGCGTGTAGACGTCGATGAACTCGCTGTTGGGCAGCAGGTTCAGGTAGGCCGAAATCACGTGATTGGTTTCGCGGATCTGCGGCATGAGCTGCTCGCGCGACGGGCTGGGCTTGACCGACACAAAGCTGATGCGGGTGTCGGGCAGCTCGGCGCGCACCGCGTTGGCCAGCCGCGCGAAGCTGTCGAGCACCTGCAGCGGCGTACGGCCTTCGGCCAGGTCGTTGTCGCCCGCATACACCACCACCTGGCGCGGCTTGTAGCGCACCACGAGGTCGCGCGCGAACAGGCTGCAGTCGTTCAGCGTGGAGCCGCCAAAGCCGCGGTTGACCACGCCGCCGGGCACGCGCGGAAAGTCTTGCGCCAGACGTGTCCACATGCGCACGGTGGAACTGCCGACGAACACAACGCCGCCGGGGCCCGGAAAGCGCTCCTGGTCGGCGCGGGCGAAGGCGGCAAGCTCGTTGTGCCAGCGCTCCTTGGCGGCCAGGTAGTCGCGCGTGGCCGAGGCGTCGGCCGCGGCCGTTTCGGTTTCCTGAGGGAAGAACGAAGAGGAGGCGGACTGCGCGTTGGCGGCAAGCGCCGCGGTGAGCAGCACGACCGCAGCGAGCGCGGTTTTCATCGAAGGCATTGGAAAGAGCGGAAGGACCGGAAACACCGGAAGGGCGGAAGGCAAAACGGGTTTCTACCACGCGGTCACCGGAACACCGGTGACCGGTTGCAAGCCTAGATGGTCTTCTCGATGAGCGCGCCCTTGAACACCACCGGGCCCTTGGGGCCGCTGCCCGCGGGCACGCCGCCCCTGGCTTCTAGCGTCACGGCCAGCGTGGGCACGGCATGCACCTCGGACTCGGCGGCGGCCAGGCGCAGGGCCGGGGCCTTGTCCATCACGCCCAGCGAGCGCGGCGCGGCGCCGGGGGCCAGGGCCCACAGCTGCAGCGACTTGTCGTCGCCTTCCTTGTAGCTGCCCACGCGCTGCAGCGACAGCTGCTTTTTCTTCGGGTCGAACGTCACCAGCATCGAGGCGGCGGCCTGGTCGTCGGACAGCACGGCCACGTACTGCACCGTGGGGGCGTTCAGCAGTTGGTCGCGCAGGTTGAGGCCGACCACCACGGCCAGCACGGTGGCCAGCGCGCCGGCGGCGGTGGCGCCGCGCCACAGCGTGAGGCTGCGCAGCCAGCCGGTGGGCTGGGGCTTGGCGGCGTCGCGGGCATTGGCCGCGTCGCGCTGGTGTTCGATGGCGACCTTGGCCTGCTCGGCGTCGATCATGTTGCGGATGCGGGTCCACACGGCGGGGTCGGGCACCACCGAGGCTTGCAGCTCGGTCATGCTGGAGAGCCGGCCTTGCCAGACCAGCGCCGCGGCGCGCACCGGCGCCTGTTCGCGCGCCATGGCTTCGAAGCGGCGCCGGGCGCCGCCGCGCAGGGTGCCGAGCGCGTGGCTGGCGGCAAGTATCTCTAGCAGTTCGGGGTGGGCAGTGAGTTTCATGGGTGGCCTGTCTTCCTCATCGCCCTCAGGCAAAACGTCCCATGCAGACGCGCAATTTCTCCAGCCCGCGCCGGATCCATGTCTTCACGGTGCCCAGCGGCAGCTTGAGCTGCTCGGCCAGTTCGCCGTGGCTCATTTCGCGCAGGTAGGCCAGGCTGACCACTTCGCGCTGCTTGCCGTCCAGCTGTGCCAGGCACTGATGCAAGGCCCAGGCCTGCTCGCTGGCGTCGGCCGTATCGATGGGGTTGGGCGCATCCGACTCCATCTGGTCGGCCATGAGCTCGTCGAATTCCTGTGTCAGCTGCGCCCGGTCGGCGGTGCGCCGGCGCAACAAGTCGAGTGCCCGGCTGCGCACGATCAACCCCAGCCAGGCCAGCGGCGGACTGAGCGAGGCCCGGTAGTCCCCGGCGACTCGCCAGACCGTGAGAAAGGCTTCCTGAATTACGTCCTCGGCCCATTCGCGTTGCCGTACAACGCGCATCGCCAGGCCCATGAGCTTGGGGGAGGTGCGGTCGTAGAGCTGGCGCAGGGCGGCTTCGTCGCGATGGCCGATCCTGTCGATCAGCGCCATCAGTTCGGCGTCGGGGCTGGGTGCAGTCATCCGCGAATTGTCGGGCATCGGTGCGCATGCCTGATATACGGCCGTTCCCGCCGGTCGGATTCACGCCGCAGAAGCCCTGCCGGAAACATTTGTGAACGTATACTGCGCCGCAAAACAAGAGGGGCGCACAGCGCGGGCGGGGAAGAAATGAAGCAAATTGCGATCGTTCTGGCGCTCTGCGTGGGCGCCTGGTATTTTTTTATCGGCGGCCGCAAGCTGGACGAGCCGATGGTGCGCGACTTCTACCAGACGCAGGCGCGCGCCATTGCCGCGCGAGACGCCGACAAGCTGTGCAAGCAGCTCAGCCGCAAGGTGGTGATCGAGAGCAAGACCACGGTGATGGGCCGCGCCGAGGAAACCACCCATGACCGCGACAGCGCCTGCCTTGGCGTCCACAAGACCTTCGAGACGTTTCAGATCATCGGCGAGCACTCGGACGGCATCCTGTCGATGGAATACGACTACCACCTCGACGCCATCGAAATTGCCCCCGACCGCAAGAGCGCCCGGGTGCAGGGCACCAGCGTGATGAAGCTGGGCGACTCCGCCGTGCAGCTGAAGACCAGCTTCACCCAGCGCGTGGAGCGCGAGCTCGGCCAGATGCGCCTGGTGCACGCCGAGGACAGCACCGTGGTGCGCCTGGGCGGGCGCGGTGCCATGAGCCAGAGCGATTTCTTCCGCAAGTAAGCCTTTACAGAAAGCAGGCGCCGCCATGCTCGCCACCCGGGATTCGCTTTCACCTGCCTCGGCGCCCCCGCCGTTCTGGCACCGCCTGAACAGCTTCTTCGCCTTTCCGCTGCAGCTGCGCCCGCTGGCCTACGGGCTGGTGCTGTCGTTCTGCAGCCTGTTGTTCGAGGGGATGTTCTTCCTGCCTGACGCCGTGGCGCTGATCGTCATCGAGATAGGCATCATGCTGGCGGCCAGCCGCTACGGCTTCAAGATCATTGCGCTGGGTGCGCGCGGCATTCGCGACTCGGCCGACTTCGGCCGCGATTCGAGCGGCGAGCTGACCTACCTGCCTTGGAAGCTGTTCGCCATCTCGCTGGTGCAGGCGCTGCTGATCGGCTGGCTTGCTTACTACGCGCCCATTCTGGGCACGGTCGGCTTGTTCGTGATGTCGTTCACCTTCCCGGCCGCGGTGATCGTGCTGGTGCAGTCGGGCAGCTTCTTCCAGGCCATGAACCCCGGCTACGTGATGGAAACGATGCGCACCATCGGCTGGCCATACGCGCTGCTGTGCTTCTTTCTGTTTTTGTTGAGCACGGGCGCGCAGGTGGCGCTGTCGCTGGTGCTGCCGATGTTCGACGGGCGCATCGTGCTGCCGATTGCCAACTTCGCCTTCATCTACTTCGGCTGGGTGATGGCCAGCCTGCTGGGCTACGTGATGTTCCAGCACCACGAGGCCTTCGGCTTCGACGCGGCGGCGGGCAGCGAGATCGACGGCGGCGGCCCGATGGACCGCCGCACGCCCGAGCAGATCGCCGCGCAGCGCACCGACGCCGAGGTGGGGCAGTGCATCACCGAAGGCGACCTGGCCGCCGCGCTGGGCATTGCCTACGAGGCGCAGCGCACCGCCGCGTCGGACGAGCTGGCCGCGCAGCGCCGCTACCACCGCGTGCTGGCGCTCATGCCCGACAAGCTGGCCACCATGCTCGACCATGCGAAGCGCTTCATTCCGCTGCTGATGCGCCGCGACCTGTCGTCGGAGGCGCTCAAGGTGTTCAAGCTGTGCAAGGAAAAGGACAAGGCCTTCGCGCTCGACGATGCGGCCATGGTGATTGCCATGGCGCGCGCCGAATGGCGCGGCGGCGACGCGCATGGCACGCTGGCGTTGCTGTCGGGTTTCGACAAGCGCTTTCGCGGCCACGAGGCCATTCCGCAGGCCTACGAGCTGGCCGCCCGCGCGCTGGTGCAGGGCCTGGGCCGCGCCGACATGGCGCAGCCCATTCTGGCGACCATGGAGTCGCGCTACCCGACCAGCGAGCAGACGCAGGAAGTGCGTTGGCTGCTGCGCCCCGCACCTGCCGCGGACGCGGCGGCTTCCGCAGCCGCCGCTCCCACCGCCTAACTTTCCTTCCAGCCCCCGCCCAGCGCCTTGTAGATCGACAGCCGGTTGGTCTGCTCGGTGAGCTGCAGGCCGATCAGCGTCTGCTGCGCCGCGTAGAAGGCGCGCTGCGCGTCGAGCACGTCGAGGTAGTTGCTCGCGCCGCTGCGAAACAGCGACTGCGACAGTGCAAAGCTGCGCGACGTGGCGTCCAGCAGCGAACGCTGCGCGGCCAGCCGCTCGGCCAGCGTGCGGCGTTCGGCCAGCGCATCGGCCACTTCACGGAACGCCGTCTGCAACGCTTTCTCGTAGGTGGCGATCTGGATCTTCTGCTGCGCCTGCGCCACCTGCAGGTTGGCGCGGTTGGCGCCGCCGTCGAAGATCGGCACGCTCACCGACGGCGCAAAGCTCCAGGCCTTGCTGCCGCTCGTGAACAGGCCCGACAGCGTGCTGCTGGCCGTGCCAGCCGACGCGGTGAGCGCAATGCGCGGAAAGAACGCGGCGCGCGCGGCGCCGATGTCGGCGTTGCTTGCGCGCAGGGCGTGCTCGGCGGCCAGCACGTCGGGGCGCTGCTGCAGCACGCTGGAGGGCAGGTCGGGCGGCGGCACCAGCAGCTGGGCGGCTGCGGGCGGTGGCGCCGTGTCCGAGCCGGGCGATGCAGGCACCGCAGGAAGCAGCTCCGCTGGCGGCGTGGCGCCCACCAGCAGCGCGAGCGCGTTGCGGTCCTGCTCCACCTGGCTGTCGAAGGCCGCCGCGTCGGCGCGTGCGGCGTCCACCGTGCTCTGTGCCTGCGCCAGCGCCAGGCCCGACTGCGCGCCCAGCCGGTGGCTGCGCTCGACCAGGTCGAAGGACTTGCGCTGGCTGTCCAGCGTGTCGCGCGCGAGCTGCAGGCGCTGTTCATCGGCCGCCAGCTGCAGCCAGGCTGTGGCTACTGCGGCGACCAGGCTGATCTGCGTGCTGCGCTGCGTGGCCTCGGTCTGAAAGTAGCTCTGCAGCGCCGCCTCGCTCAGGTTGCGCACGCGGCCGAACAGGTCGAGCTCGTAGCTCGTCAGGCCCAGGTCGGCGCTGTACTGCGATGCAATGCGCGCCTCGCCGCTGTTCGACAGGCTGCCCGGCGTGCGCGAGCGGCTGCCGCCGGCGCCTGCCTCCACCGTGGGGAACAGGCCGGCGCGCGCAATGCCGTACTGGGCCCGTGCGCGCTCGATGTTGAGCGCCGCCACGCGCAGATCGCGGTTGTTGGCCAGCGCCAGTTCGATGGTGCCCTGCAGCCGGGGCTCGACGAAGAAGCTGCGCCAGCCGACGTCGAGCGGCGTCGATGCTTCGACACCGGAGGCGGGCAGGGTCTGCGGCACCGGCGATGCGGGTGCCGTGTACTCAGGCGCAAGGTTGACGCAGCCCGCCAGCGCCGCGCAAGCAAAGGCCGCCAGCGCAGCCGAGCGCATCGGAAAAGCGCGCTTCATCAGTGGCCTCCCTGCTCGGCGGTCGTGCCGGGCAACGCGTCCGGCGCGGGCCTGGCCTTGCGCCGCCCCTCCAGCCAGCCGCGAATCAACGCGAAGAACAACGGCACGAAGAAGATGCCCAGGGCAGTGCCCACCACCATGCCGCCCAGCACGGCCGTGCCGATCGACTGGCGCCCGCCCGCGCCCGCGCCGGTGCCCAGCGCCAGCGGCAGCACGCCGAAGCCGAAGGCCAGCGAGGTCATGAGGATGGGCCGCAGCCGCAGCCGCACCGCCTGCAGCGTCGCCTCGACCACGCCCTTGCCCTGCTCCTGCAACTGCTTGGCGAACTCGACGATCAGAATCGCGTTTTTCGACGACAGCCCCACCGTGGTCAGCAGACCGACCTGAAAGTACACGTCGTTGCTCAGCCCCCGGAAGCTGGTGAACAGCAGCGCCCCCACGATGCCCAGCGGCACCACCAGAATCACCGAGAACGGCACCGACCAGCTCTCGTACAGCGCGGCCAGGCACAGGAACACGAACAGGATCGAAATGGCATAAAGCATTGGCGCCTGCGCGCCCGACAGGCGCTCCTGGTAAGACGCGCCGGTCCATTCGTAGCCGATGCCCGGCGGCATCTGCTTCATCACCTCGTCGACCGCGGCCATGGCGTCGCCCGAGCTCACGCCCGGTGCCGCATCGCCCACGAACTCGTAGCTCGGGCTGCCGTTGTAGCGCTGCAGCTGCGGCGAGCCGTAGCTCCAGCGCGAGCCCGAGAACGCCGGAAACGGCACCATCTGCCCCAGGCTGTTGCGCACGCTCCAGCGGTCGATGTCGGCGGGCAGCATGCGGAAGTCGGTGTCGCCCTGCATGTACACGCGCTTCACGCGGCCCTTGTCCAGAAAGTCGTTGATGTAGGTGCCGCCCATCGCGCTGGAGAGCGTGCTGTCGATGTCCGACGTGGCCAGGCTCAGCGCGCCGGCGCGTGCGTCGTCGATGTCGACCGCGAACTCGGGCGTGTCGTCCAGGTTGTTGCTGCGCACATTGCGCACTTCGGGCCGCTGGCCCAGCAGCTCGATGGTCAGGTCGCGCGCCTTCACCAGCGCGTCGTGGCCCAGGCCGTTGATGTCCTTCAGGTGAAAGTTGAAGCCCGCGTTGGCGCCCAGCCCGCGCACCGCCGGCGGCAGCAGCACGAAGATGCGCGCGTCGCGCACGGCCGACAGGTCCTTGTTGGCACGCCGCGACAGCTCCGCCGCCGACTGGCCCGTGCCGGTGCGCTCGGCCCAGTCCTTGAGCTTGACGAAGGCGCGCGCCGAGCTCTGGTCGCCGTTCTGCCCGGTGATCACGTTCACGCTCAGCACCTCGGGCTGTTTGCTGAAGTACTGCTGCACCTGCTCGACCACCGGCTGCAGCCGCGCGTTCGACGCGCCCGGCGGCAGGGTCACCTGCACCTGCAGAAAGGCCTGGTCTTCGTCGGGCAGGAACGAGGTGGGCAGGCGCATGAACAGCAGCGCCATCACACCCGCAATCAGCAGGTACACCACCATGCTGCGCTTGCCGCGCCGCACGATGCCGCCCACGATGCCTTCGTAGCGGTCGGCGCCCTTGTCGAAGCCGCGGTTGAAGCCCGCGAAGAAGCGGTCCACCCGGCCCAGCAGGCCGCGGCGCGGCGTCGCATGTTCACCCTTGCGCACCGGCTTGAGCAAGGTGGCGCACAGCGCCGGCGTGAGCGTGAGCGCCACGAACACCGACAGCGCCATGGCCGAGACGATGGTGATCGAAAACTGCCGGTAGATGACACCGGTCGAGCCGCCGAAGAACGCCATGGGAATAAACACCGCCGACAGCACCAGCGCAATGCCGACGAGTGCGGGCGTGATCTCGGCCATCGACTTGCGCGTGGCCTCCTTGGGCGAGAGGCCTTCCTCGTGCATCACGCGTTCCACGTTCTCCACCACCACGATGGCGTCGTCCACCAGCAGGCCGATGGCCAGCACCATGCCGAACATGGTGAGCGTGTTGATGGAGTAGCCCGCGATGGAGAGCACGCCGAAGGTGCCCAGCAGCACCACCGGCACCGCAATGGCCGGAATGAGCGTGGCGCGCATGTTCTGCAAAAACACGTACATCACCAGCACCACGAGCAGCATGGCCTCCAGCAGCGCCTTGACCACCTCGTCGATGGAGGCGCTCACGAAAGGCGTGGTGTCGTAGCTCACGAAGGTCTGCAACTGGTTGGGAAAGAGCGGCTGCAGCTCGGCCACCTTGGCCTTCACCGCCTCGGCCACCTGCACCGCGTTGGCGCCGTCGGCCAGCACCACGCCCAGGCCGGCACCGGGCCGGCCGCTGAGCTGCGAGCGCACCGTGAGGTTCTCGGCGCCCAGCTCCACGCGTGCCACGTCTTTCAGGCGCACCACGGCGCCGTCGGGCGTCACGCGCAGCACCACGTTCTCGAACTGCTCGGCGGTGGTGAGCTTGCTGCGCGCCGTGATGGTGGCGGTGAGCTGCTGCTGCGCGTTGGCCGGCAGCGCGCCCAGCTGGCCGGCCGAGACCTGCGCGTTCTGCGCGGTGATGGCGCTGTTGACGTCCGAGGGCATCAGCGCGTACTTGCGCAGCTTGTCGGGGTCGAGCCACAGGCGCATGGCGTAGCCGGTGCCCAGTGTCTGCACCTCGCCCACGCCGTCGATGCGGCTGATCACGTCCACCAGGTTGCTGGAGATGTAGTCGCCCACGTCCACCGCCGAGGCGCTGCCGTCGCCGGAGTACATCGACACGATCATCAGAAAGTCGTTGCCGCCCTTGGTGACGGTGACGCCGCGGCTCTGCACCTGCTGCGGCAGGCGCGACATGGCCTGCTGCAGCTTGTTCTGCACCTGCATCTGCGCCACGTCGATGCTGGTGCCCGCATTGAAGGTGAGCGAGAGCCGCGCCACGCCCGACGAGTTGCTGGTCGACTGCATGTACAGCAGGTTGTCCAGCCCCTTGAGCTGTTGCTCGATGACCTGGGTGACCGAGTCTTCCACCGTCTTGGCGGAGGCCCCGGTGTAGGTGGCGTTGATGGACACGCGCGGCGGCGCGATGTCGGGGTACTGCTCCAGCGGCAGCGTGCGAATGGCCATCAGCCCCGCGAGCATGACGACGATGGAGAGCACCCAAGCGAAGATGGGTCGGTCGATGAAGAACTGCGCCA
The DNA here is from genome assembly GCF_046156345.1 of Variovorax sp. H27-G14. Classification (NCBI taxonomy): domain Bacteria; kingdom Pseudomonadati; phylum Pseudomonadota; class Betaproteobacteria; order Burkholderiales; family Comamonadaceae; genus Variovorax; species Variovorax sp. H27-G14. The sequence goes on along the minus strand of NZ_JAYLVN010000001.1, from coordinate 486,060 downwards.
TGGCCGGACCTCAGCGCGCCACGGGGTCGGAGGCGGTGCCGGCGGCGTCGCGCGCGGCGCTGGCCACCGGGCCGGGTGCGGCTCCTTGCGCGGCTCCTTGCGCGGAACCTGCTGGCTTGTCGCCCAGGTCCACCACCTTCACCTTGTCCCCGACCTTCACGCGCTGCGAGCCTTCGGTCATCACGCGGTCGCCCGGCGCCATGCCTTCGAGCACCTCCCAGCGCGTGCCGACCGCGCGGCCCACGCGAATGGGGCGCTTGGCAACCTTGTTCTCGGCATCGATCACCAGCGCCGAGGCGCTGCCGTCGGGCGCGCGCGTCACGGCCTGCTGCGGCACCAGCAGCGCATTGGCGTTGGTGCCTTCCTGCAGCACGGCGCGCACATACATGCCGGGCATCAAAAGCCTGTCGGGGTTGGGCACCACGGCGCGCAGCGTGACGCTGCCCGTGCCGGCGTCGACCGTCACGCCGCTGAACGTAAGGCGCCCGGCATGCGGGTACTTGCTGCCGTCTTCCAGCACCAGCTGAATGCGCGCCTCGGCGTCGCTGGCGCGCTGCAGGCGGCCGCTGGCCAGCTCGCGCTTCAGGCGCAGCAGCTCGCTGCTCGACTGCGTCACGTGCACGTGAATGGGGTCGAGCTGCTGAACGGTGGTCAGCACCGCGGCCTGGTTGGCCGTGACCAGCGCGCCGGGCGTCACCGCCGACAGCTCGGCCCAGCCGGTGATGGGGGAGGTGATGCGCGTGTAGCCCAGCTGGATGCGCGCGGTCTGCTCGGCGGCGCGCGCCACGCCCACGTCGGCCTCGGCCTGCTGCTCGGTGGCCTGAGATTCGTCGAACACCTGGCGGCTGATGGCGTCGATCTTCACCAGCTCGGCGTTGCGGCGTGCCACGGTGCGCGAGGTGGCCAGGGCCGACTCGGCCTTGCGCACGCTGGCCTGCGCGCTGGCGTGGGCCGCCTGCAGCGGTGCCGGGTCGAGCTGGTAGAGCGCCTGGCCGGCCTTGACCTGCGCGCCTTCGGTGAACAGCCGTTCCTTCAGGATGCCGCCGACCTGGGGCCGTATTTCCGCGATCACCGGCGCGGCGGTGCGCCCGGGCAGCTCGGTGCTCAGCGCCAGTGTTTCGTGCTTCAGCGTGACGGCGCCCACTTCTTTTTCTGGTGCGGTTGCGGCCTTGGCCGTGCCAGGCGTTTCCACACTGGTGCGCGAACACCCTGCGAGCGCGGCGATGGCCAGGGCTGTGAAGAGCAGGGCGAAGCGGGAGGGGGTGTGGTCAGGCATGAATCAGGCAAATGAGGTAGCAAAAGCCCCGGATGGAGCAGGTGAGCGCCGTCAAGTTCAACGGCGCGCGAGGGGCGCGCGCGGCTTTACACGCGGTTTACTGCAATTGCAGTGCCATGCGTGGGCGTAGCGTGGCCGTAGCTTGGCCGTGGCGTGACGGTCGCGTGGCGCGTCAGGCGCGTTGCAGCGCGCGCGTGACCATGTCGTTGGGCGCAAGCCGCAGCAGGTGCGGCAGCAGGCCCACGGCCTTGTCGCGCTGGCCCGCATGCAGCAGGCCGTTGGCGCACACCGAAAGCGTGTCGGCCAGCTCGGGGTGGTCGGGCGCTGTCTTCAGCAGGATGGCGCACAGCCGGTCGGCGTCGTCGAACTGGTGGATGCGCGCAAAGCGCCGGGCCAGGCGCGCCATGTCGTCGGGCTTCAGGCGCGCGCCGGGCTTGGCCTGGTCGAGGTAAGTCTTGTAGCTGGCGTGCTGCAGCGCGAGCGTGTTGGCCTCGGTGGCGGGCAGGCGGAAGATGCGGCGCGCGGCGTGGTGGAAGTCGTCGCTCGCGGGCTGCAGCCGTGCGGTGTTGAACCAGGCGCGCAGCGTGTCGGTGTCGCCGGGGCGCAGCGCGGCGGCGGCGCGCCATTCGGCGCAGGCCTTGTCGAACTGCATCGCGGCGCCGTGCTTCTGGGCGGCGGCCACGTGCAAGGGAAAGCGGTCGGGCTCGGGCGCGTTGGCGGCCGCGGTGTCGGGCGTCTGCACGCGGTGCAGCAGCAACGCGCCGGTCATCAGCGCCGCGCCTGTGAGCAGGCCGCCCAGATGGGCCATGTACGCAATGCCCTGGCCGCCGAGCCAGTGCTGCATCAGCTCGTTGACGATCCATGCCGGCAGCAGCAGCAGGGCCGGCGCCGTCACGTAGTTGAAATAGAAGAACAGCTGATAGAAAAAGCGGATGCGCTTGAGCCGGTACATCACCGCGTACATGCCCATCAGCGCCGAAATGGCGCCCGAGGCGCCCAGCCCGTAGCCGCCCTTGCCGGCATAGGCCCAGCCCGCCAGCAGCGACGAGCCCACGGCGCCCAGCAGGTAGAAGCTCAGGTAGGTGCCGCGCCCCAGTGCCAGCTCCACCGAAAAGCCGAACAGGAACAAGAACAGCATGTTTCCCAGCAGGTGGCCGGTGTTGGCATGCAGAAAGGCGGAGGTGACCCAGGTCCAGGGCTTGAACTCGGGGTCCTTGCCGTGGTCGTGCGACCAGCGCTCGGTGAAAGGCGCGGGCAGCATGGCCTCGTACTGCCGGCGGTCGCGCTTCCATTCGTCGTATCGCGGTGCGGTGGGCGTGACGACCTGGTCGGCCTGCAGCCTGGACAGGAACTTCTTGTCGTTCTGCAGGCCGTCGAGCAGCTGCGCGTAGTTGTCTTCGTCGGCCAGCATGCGCCGCGCGAGCTTGCCGCGCTTGGGGTCGGTTTTTTCAAGCCACGCCACGAAGGGCGGCAGCTCCAGTTCCGGCAGCACGCTGCTCAGGTAGTAGCCGGCGGCGCGCTCGCGCCCGTTTTCTTCGCTGCGCTGGGGCCCCCAGAACACGAGCATGTTCAGCAGGATCAGCAGCACCGTCATCCACGGTGGGTTGCGCCAGCTCGGTTTGTTCTCGAGCGGGATGGCGTAGAACACGGTGCGGCCGGGCTCGGTCTGGCAGCTGTGCTCAGCCCAGGCGCGCGCGGTGGCGGGCCACTTGCGCCTTCACCTGCGCCGGCGCGGTACCGCCCAGCGTGTTGCGCGCGTTCAGCGAGCCGCGCAGGCTCAACACGTCGTACACGTCCTTCTCGATGCTTGGGTTGAACTGCTGCAGCACCGACAGCGGCAGCTCTGCCAGGTCGACCTTGTGCGAGGTGGCGGCCTTCACTGCATGGGCCACGGTTTCGTGCGCGTCGCGAAAGGGCAGGCCCTTCTTGGTGAGGTAGTCGGCCAGGTCGGTGGCGGTGGCGTATCCGCGCAGCGCGGCGGCTTCCATGGCCTCGGGCTTCACGGTGATGCCGCCGATCATTTCGGCAAAGATGCGCAGGGTGTCCTTGAGCGTGTCGACGGTGTCGAACAGCGGCTCCTTGTCTTCCTGGTTGTCCTTGTTGTAGGCCAGCGGCTGGCCCTTCATGAGGGTGATGAGCGCCATCAGGTGGCCGACCACGCGCCCGGTCTTGCCGCGCGCCAGCTCGGGCACGTCGGGGTTTTTCTTCTGCGGCATGATCGACGAGCCGGTGGTGAAGCGGTCGGCAATGTTGATGAAGCCGAAGTTCTGGCTCATCCACAGAATGAGCTCTTCGCTCATGCGGCTGATGTGCACCATGCACAGGCTGGCCGCGGCGGTGAACTCGATCGCAAAGTCGCGGTCGCTCACGGCATCCAGGCTGTTCTGGCACACGCCGTCCATCTGCAAAGTCTTGGCGACCATCTCGCGGTCCAGCGGGTAGCTGGTGCCGGCGAGTGCTGCGGCGCCCAGCGGCAGGCGGTTGACGCGGCGGCGCACTTCGCCCATGCGCTCGGCGTCGCGGCTGAACATTTCCACGTAGGCCAGCATGTGGTGGCCAAAGCTCACCGGCTGCGCCACCTGCAGGTGGGTGAAGCCCGGCAGGATCACCTCGACGTTCTTCTCGGCAATGTCCACCAGCGCCTTTTGCAGCTCCACCAGCAGGTCGCCGATGAGGTCGATTTCTCCGCGCAGCCACAGGCGCACGTCGGTGGCCACCTGGTCGTTGCGGCTGCGCCCGGTGTGCAGGCGCTTGCCGGCGTCGCCAACCAGCTGGGTGAGGCGGGCCTCGATGTTGAGGTGTACGTCTTCGAGGTCGAGCTTCCATTCGAAGGCGCCGGATTCGATTTCGGCGCGAATCTGCGCCATCCCGCGTTCGATTGCGGCGTGGTCCTGCACGCCGATGATCCCCTGCACGGCGAGCATGCCGGCATGGGCCAGAGAGCCTTGAATGTCGGCTTGCCACATGCGCTTGTCGAAGAACACGCTGGAGGTGTAGCGCTTCACAAGGTCGCTCATGGGTTCGGAGAACAGGGCCGACCAGGCTTCGGATTTCTTGTCGAGTTGGTTTTGGTTCATGGGAGCCGTCCAGGAGGCAATAATGGGTTGGTCACCCGATGGATCAGATGTCTGCGATGCGCAACCCGCCGATTTTATCGGCCAGCTCCACCCCTTCGCCGCCCCCGTCTTCGGAAAGGGTGCGCACACCCACGCGCGAACCCTCGCGCGAGCCCGTGCGCGAGGCTCTTCGCGCGGAGCCCTCCATCTTCGATGCCTGCCAGATCGGCGTGGTGCTGCGCACCGTGGTGTTCGTCGAAGTGGTGGTCGCCATTGCCACCCTGTTCGTGGTGGCCACACCTGGAGAATGGCTGGTGCAGGCGGCCACCGTCACCGGCGGTGCCTTGCCCGCCACGCTGCTGTGGCTGGTGGCGGCCTGCGGCCTCAAGAAGCCTTTGCGGCGACTGCCCAAGCAGTGGCAGTACGCAGCTGGCGCCGTGCTGGGCGCGCTGGCCGCCACGTATGGCTGCGGCTTGCTGCGCCTGACCGGCGTGCTGGCCCATGCACCATGGCTGGCCAGCGGCTTTGCCGGCGCGCTGTTCGCGGGGCTGGTGATGGCCGCGATGGTGCTGCGTGCCCGCGGCCAGACGCCGGCGGCCACCACGGCCCGGCTCGAAGAACTGCAGTCGCGCATTCGCCCGCACTTTCTGTTCAACACGCTCAACAGCGCCATTGCGCTGGTGCGCGAGGAGCCGGCCAAGGCCGAGACCATGCTGGAAGACCTGGCCGAGCTGTTCCGCCAGGCGCTGGCCGACCCGGGCGAGTCGGGCACGCTGGCCGACGAAATTGCGCTGGCCGAGCGCTACCTGGCCATCGAGCAGGTGCGCTTTGGCGACCGCCTGCGCATTCGCTGGGACCTGGACGCCGCCGCCAGCAGCGCACGGCTGCCGCCGCTGCTGCTTCAGCCGCTGGTGGAAAACGCCATCAAGCACGGCGTGGAGCCCAGCCCGCTGGGCGCCAAGGTGCGCATTCGCACAGAGCGGCGCGGCGACATGGTGGTGATCGAAGTGGTCAACAGCCTGCCGCCGCTGCGCTGGGCCGACGAACCGCTGCCGCGCGGCCACGGCATTGCGCTGGCCAATGTGCGCGACCGCTTGCGCCTGCTGCACGACATGCAGATGCAGTTCAGCGCCGGCATGGACCAGAAGAACTACCGGGTGCGCATAGCCATCCCCGCCGAATCATGACCACCCACCGATGGCCACCGCATGACCCTCAAGACATTGATCGTTGACGACGAAGCCCTGGCGCGCTCCCGCCTGCGCACCCTGCTGCGCGACTGCACCTCGCCCGCCGCCGACGTGGTGGCCGAGGCTTCGCAGGGCGCCGAGGCGCAGCGGCACCTGGCCACCATGGCGCTGGACCTGGTGCTGCTCGATGTGCACATGCCCGGTGTGGACGGCATTGCGGTGGCACGCGCGCTGCGCAGCCGCAACGACGCGCCCGCGGTGGTGTTCGTCACCGCCCACGCCACGCACGCGGTCACGGCCTTCGAGCTGGACGCGGTCGACTACCTCACGAAGCCCGTGCGCGCCGAGCGGCTGCAGCAGGCGCTCCAGAAGGTGGAGCGTTTCCTGAAGGAGCGCCGCGCGCTGCAGGCCCCGGTGGCGCCGGTAGAGGCAGCGGCCGTGCCGGAGACCGTGCTCATTCAGGACCGTGGCCGCGCCGAGCGGGTGCCGCTGTCGGAGGTGCTCTACCTCAAGTCCGAATTCAAATACCTCACCGTGCGCACCGCCACGCGCAGCCACATCCTGGACGGCTCGCTCAACGAGTTCGAAGAGCGCTACCCCAACCGCTTTCTGCGCGTGCACCGCAATGCGCTGGTGGCGCGCTCGGCCATTCGCGCGCTGGAAAAGTACGACGACGGCGAAGACGCCGAGGGCTGGGCCCTGCGGCTGGACGCCATTCCCGAACCCGTGGCCGTGTCGCGCCGCCAGCTTGCCGCTGTGCGCGAAGTGCTGAAGGAAGCGCGATGAGCGACGTCACCCCGGCCGCTGCGCCTGAACCCGGACCTGCACCCGCATCTGCCTCCGACGCTCCGGCTGCCGAGCCAGCGCAGGTTGCCACCGCTCAGCCCGCGGCCGAAGCCCTTGCGCCGCCCCTGACCCCCGAATCCTTGGAGCCCGCACGCGAACGCGAGCGCAAGCGGCTGATGCTGCACATGCCGGTCGACGTGCGCAGCGCCTCGCTGGTGGTGCTGGCCGTGCTGGCCAGCGTGTTCGCGCTGCAGTGGGGCCAGGCCGTGTTCGTCCCGCTGATGCTGAGCCTGCTGCTCACCTATGCGCTGTCGCCGCTGGTCGACATGCTGCACCGCTGGCGGCTGCCGCGCTGGATTGGCGCGGCGGTCATTCTGGTGGGGCTGTTCGGCGGGCTGGGCTGGACCGGCTATTCGCTGTCGGGCAACGCCTCGCAGCTGCTCGACTCGCTGCCCGTCGCCGCGCAGAAGCTGGGCCAGGCGATGCGCCGCGACAAGAGCGCCAGCGCCACCCCGCTGGAGAGCGTGCAGGCCGCCGCCGCGCAACTGGAGAAGGCCGCCGAGGAAAACTCCGCGCGCGTGGCCTCGCGCCGCGGCGTGGCGCGCGTCATCATCGAGAGGCCCGGCTTCAACGTGCGCGACTACCTGCTGACCGGCACCGTGGGCCTGCTCAGCGCCATGGGGCAGCTCACGCTGGTGGCCTTTCTCACCTACTTCGCGCTGTGCTCGGGCGACACCTTCAGACGCAAGCTCATCAAGATCACCGGGTCCAGCCTGCAGAAGAAGAAGGTCACGGTGCATGTGCTGGACGACATCACGCGCAACATCGAGCGCTACTTGCTTGTGCAGATTCTGGTGAGCGTCGTCGTGGGCGTGGCAACCGGGCTGGCCTTCTGGGTCATCGGGGTGGAAAACGCGGCCGTGTGGGGAATCATTGCGGCCGTGACCAACCTCATTCCTTACATCGGCTCGGTCATCGTGCTGGTGGCCGCGGGGCTGGTTGCGTTTTTGCAGTTCAACAGCCTGCAGATGGGCGTGGTGGTGGGCGGCGTGTCGCTGGCCATCCACACGCTCATCGGCAACTTGCTGATGCCCTGGCTCACCAGCCGCACCAGCCGCATGAACCCGGTGGCGGTGTTCGTGGGCGTGATCTTCTGGGGCTGGCTGTGGGGCATCTGGGGCCTGCTGCTGGGCATTCCCATCACCATGGTGCTCAAGGCGATCTGCGACCGGGTGGAAGACCTGCAGCCGATTGGGGAGCTGCTGGGGGAGTAGCGGCCATCACCTGAATTTTTCTGTTTTCTGCTCCGGGGTAGTTCAGTGGCAGAACACTCGGCTTCACCGAGAAGGCGCTGGTTCGACCCCAGCCCCCGGACCCACCCATTCGCATGACCATGGACGACGACGCAACCGGATCGCCAGAGGGGTACGCCGGCTTTCAGCTGGCCCGCGCGCTGGCCGCGGCGCAGCATGCCGATGCCTCGGTGCGCGCAGGCGCCGCCAAGCGGCTGCGCCAGTGGGCCGCGGTGATGCGCGGGCGCGCCGACGGATCGGTCACCACCGGCTCGCGCACGCCCATCGCCAACGCGCCCGCGTGGGCCACGCCCGAAGTCGTGACCGGCGGCTTCGCTACGGGCGCCTTGCTGGCCGGCGGCCCGCTCCAGGCGCATGAGCGTTCCTTGCTCGCGCAGGTCGCGCCGCATGTGCCCGAGGCGGATGCCCGCCGCGCGCTGAACAGTTTTTTCCTCACGGACAAGGGGATCGAAAGGCTCCAGGCGTTGCTTGCGTCCGGCCGCTTCGGCATCGAGGTGCCGGAGGAGGGCGCGTTGCTCGTGGTGGCCGGGTTGCTGCGGGCCGGTGAGGCCAACGAGGCGTGGGCGCTGGTCGAGCCGCTCTCGCCCTGGCTCTCTGAACTGCGCTTCTATCCGGCCGAGTTGCGCGAGCCGCGCACCCACGGCGAGCTGCTGTGGGTCGACGATGTTGCAACCGTCACCCGGCGCTTGCGCGAGGTGAAAGCCAATGCGCAGATCCTGGCGCAGAAAGAGGCCGTCGAGGTGTGGGCGCCCCTGCACGACCGCATGGCCGCGCTGATGCTCGAGACCGTGCACGGCGATGCGCCCATGGCGCTGCGCACGGCCGACGGCGCCTGGCAGCGCGACCAGGCCGGCAGCTTCACCGTGACCGGCGGCTGGCCTTGTGTGCACTATCCGCAGGATTGGTGCGAGCGCGCATCGGCGCTGCTCGATCACTACAGGCAACTGCGCGCCGAGCACCAGCGTTGCACGCGGCCCGAACGTGAAGGCGACAGCTTTTCCACCCTGCGTGAAGGCCTGCAGCGCTGCGTGGATGTGCCCGAATCGCTCACGGGCAGGGAGGTCGGGCGCATTCGCCTCGTGCTGGCGCGTCAAGTCGCCAAGCATGGGCTGCCCGACTCTGCAGGGCGCGCCGCACTGCGCCAGCACCAACGCGCACAGACGGGCGGCGCCACCTTCCAGCAGATCGCCCGCCAGCTTGCGGTGCGGCTCGAAGTCTTCCGCCCTGACGAAGGGTTGGAAGACATCGCGTCTGTCGTCGCACCAATCGGTGCCGACGAAGCCGCAACGAGCGGCCTGCCAGCGGCAACACCGGTGCCGCCGTCGCTGCAACGCAAGGTGGGCCGCGCGCAGAAGGGAACGGCGGCCCAACTGGTCGAGCGCGGCACCATTCCTTCGGGCGAGGTGCTGGCCAAGGTGCTGCCCCAATGGACCGCCGCACTGCGCGCGGCAGATGTGGCCGACCCGGCGCTGCGTACGCTGCATGCGGCCCTCTACCGGGCGTTTCGGCGCCGGCGTTCCCTTCTGCTGCTCGATCTGCAGCGGCAGGTGCAATTCGATGAGTTGCCTTGGGTGCGTGCGATGGAGCGATTCCGCAGCAAGGACGACCATGCCTCGCGCCATGCCGCGATGCAGGCGATGACCGGCGCGTCGCAACTGGCACTGGCCGCATTCCCGCACACCATTCTTCCGAACAAGCTGCTTCAGGAGCTGCGGTCCCTGGCCGATGCCGCGGGGCTGAAGTTGCCGCTGGTCGAAGAGGTGGCGGCCGACATCTTCACGGGCCGCTTCTCGCCCAAGTTCGTAGCCGCCGCGAAAGTGGCTGCGGGCATGCTGCAAGGCAGCCTGTATGCAAGGTACTACGGCATCGATTGCATTGCGCTGATCGCGATGCCCATGCCGGCGGAAAAGCCGAACACCGATGCGAAGCGCGATGCGCTGTCGCTGCTGTGCGCGGCGCGCGCGGATTTACAGGCGGGTGTGCAAGCGGACGCATGGAGCGTGGCGCGCAACGGCATGGTGATCGAGCAGGCGCAGATTCTGACCGCGCACAACCTCGCCGTGCTGTTCGCCGAACTCGGGCTGGGCGAGCGCATGGCGGCGCAGTTGCCAGGCATGGCCCGCCAGTGTTTTGAATGGATCTGCGCGCAGCTTCAGGTGGCCGTCGACAAACGGCATGCGCGGCTGATTCAGATCAAGAACGCGGCTCATGCGTGGCGGCAGATGGTGTTTTTTCTCTCGCTTTGCGAAGCGCAGGATGTGGGCACTTTCCTGGCTTGGGCGAAGACGCACATCGATGAACAAGGCGATGAGTTTCGGTGCCTCTTCATGCCGGCCGTGTCTGGCCTGGCCGCCGCCGTCGGCGCGCGGGATTCGAACGTCAGCCCCTTCGTCGGCTGGAGCCAGGAGCGGCACTGGCTGATGCCCGACAGCTTGGCGACACGCTAGCCTAGAAGCGCTTTCAGTTCCCCTGCCGCCGTCTGCAGCTGCGGCTGCTGTTCTCGTTCATCAGCGAGAGCCTGCTTTGGCCGCTGCCTTCACCGGGGCCTTCGCTGCAGCTTTCACCGGCAGCTTCTTCACGAAGGTCTGCGCCGCCTCCAGCGGCTGGCCATCGCGCGTGCGCAGCGCAATCTTTGCCACCGGCTTGCCGCTGTCGCGCTCCACCAGCACCGAATGCGGCTCGCCCTTGGCATACAGGTGCGCCTCGCCCCAGTGGCGCAGGCCCACCACCACGGGGAACAGGCCCTTGCCCTTGGCCGACAGCACGTACTCCTGGTAGAGCGAGCCGTCCGACGCGGGCACCAGGTCAAGCACGCCTTCCTGCACCAGGTACTTCAGCCGGTCGGCCAGGATGTTCTTGGCCACGCCCAGGCTCTGCTGGAACTCGCCGAAGCGCTTCATGCCGTCGAACGCGTCGCGAACGATCAGCAGCGACCACTGGTCGCCGACGATTTCGAGCGAGCGCGCCATCGGGCAGGCGTCGTTCTTCAGGCTTTTTCTCTGGGCCATGGCTTTTTCCTTCGGTGGGCGAGTGTAGACCGCAATGCCGTTTCGGTTGCAAAGTAAAACCTGAATGGCTACGATCCGACTGGTTTTATTTTGAAACCTGAAAGCCTGTTGTCATGAATTCACCCGTTCCCCATTCGCCCGACGCCACCCCGGGCCTGCGCGCCAGCCCCGTGCGCGTGGCCGTCGTGCAGTTCGATCCGCAGGTGGGCGTCGAGAACCTCGGGCGCAATGCGCATGCAGTGAACGAGCGCCTGCTTGCTGCCGTCGAAAACAAGGCGAAGCTCATCGTGCTGCCCGAGCTCGCCACCACCGGCTACTGCTTCAGCGGGCGCGAGGAGGCGTACGCGCATGCGCAGCCCGTGCCCGGCGGCGACACGGTGCAGGGCTGGGTGGCGGTTGCCGCGCAGCACGGCGTGTACATCGTCGGCTGCCTGGTCGAGCAGGACGGCCTGCAGCTGTTCGACACCGCCGTGCTCGTCGGCCCCGAGGGCTACATCGGCCGCTACCGCAAGACGCACCTGTGGAACAACGAGAAGCTGTGGTTCACGCCAGGCAACGAGGGCTATCCGGTGTTCGAGACGAAGATCGGGCGCATCGGCCTGCTGGTGTGCTGGGACATCTGGTTTCCCGAGACGTCGCGCATCCTCTCGCAACTGGGCGCCGACATCATCTGCCTGCCCACCGCCTGGGTGTGGACCCCGCCGCCGCTGTACGACGCCAGCGGCACCTGCATGGCGGCGTACCTGACGATCACGGCCGCGCATTCGAACAACGTGTTCATCGCCGCGGCCGATCGCGTGGGGCAGGAGCGCGGCGCGGGCTTCATGGGCAATTCATTGATTGCGGGCAGCAACGGCTGGCCCGTGGGGCGCATCGCCGGTCCCGAGGAAGACACCATCCTCTATGCCGACCTGGACCTGGGCGCGGCGCGCAGTGCGCCCATCTGGAACCAGTTCAACGACCTGCACCGCGACCGGCGCACCGACCTGTACGACCCGCTGCTGGGGTATCGCGGTGGGCAGGCGCTGCCCCGGTGAACGGACGCGGAGAATGGCGCCATGCCCTACCTCCAACTCGACGTGAACGGCCACCACCCCGTGGCCGACAAGAAGCGCCTTGCGAAGCAGCTCGGCGAAACCTACGCGCGGCTCATGAGCGTGGACATCCGCCGCATCAGCATCGCCATCCGCGAGGTGGGCGAGGGCGGTGTGTGGCGCATGGTCGACGGCGAGCCGGTCGAGGTGTCGGTGCTGATGTGCGACATCCGGCGCGGCCGTTCGGCCGAGCTGCGGCTGGAGGTGGCGAAGGCGCTGTGCCGCGACTGCATCGACGTGCTGGGCCTGCGCGAGGACCGGCTCAACGTCGAGTTCACGCAGCATTCGGGCGACGAGATGTACCACCCGACGCTCGGCGGCTACAGCCCCGAGTGGTCGGAGGGCGAAGACCCGCCGGTCAATGCGTGAGATCGCGCGCCCGCTGCAGCCGTGAGAAGCGCGCAATCATCCACGGCCCCAGCAGCGCGCCCAGGCCCACCGAGCTCCACGCCGCCACCCAGCCGTGCGTGCTGCCCAGGCCGAAGCGCGCCTGCCCCCAGTCGAGCGCCAGGCCGAACACCCAGGGGCTGAGCGCACCCGCGCCAAAGCCCATCACCGAGCGCACCGAGTACGCCACGCCCAGCCGGTGCGGCGCCACCACGTCGGCCAGCGCGGTCGAGTAGACAGAAGAATCCGCGATGGCCAGCAGGTTGTAGACGGCCGCCGCCGCGGCCAGCAGCCACAGCGGCCAGGTCCACATCCAGCCGAACGCGAAGGACATGCACAGGCTGGCGGTGGTGGCGATCATCATCACCCGGGCGCGGCCCAGCCGGTCGGAGGCCGCGCCGCCCGCCACGCTGCCGAACACGCTCACCAGATGCGCCAGCGCGGCCAGCGCCACGCCGGCGCCTTGCCATGAGGTGCTGCCGCCCGACGACGCCACCAGGTAGGCCGGCAGCCACGCCCACAGCGCCATCAGCTCCCAGCAGTGGAAGGCATAGGCCCAGTTGCCGGCCATCGCGGGCTTGTCGCGCACCGTGGCGGCCAGCGACTGCCAGGTGCCTTCGCGCAGCATGCCCGGCACCGGTGCCGAGGGCGGGCGCATGCGGCGCAGCGCCTGCACCGACAGCAGCGCGCCGGCCGCGGTGCCCGCCGCCGCAATCAGCAGGCCCAGGCGCCAGTGCTGCCAATGGCTGCAGAGCGCCACCACCGCGAGCGACAGCGCATAGCCCATCGACGCCGACCCGATGAACAGGCCCATGGCGCGCCCGCGCACCGCCGGCGCGGTGTTGCGCGCCAGCAGTTGCAGGCCCGGCGTGTACGACGCACCCGCGCACAGGCCGGCCAGGCCGTACAGCAGCGCCGCGGAGCGCTGGTCTTGGGCGAAGAGCGCAAAGGCCAGCGCCGCCACCGCGCTGACGCCGCTGCCCACCAAAAAGATGCGGTGCGGCCCGAAGCGATCGGCCAGCAGGCCCACCGCGAACAGCGAGCTCATGTAGCCCACGTGCCACGCGCTCTGTATGGCGCCGGCCTGCGCCGCTGTCAGGTGCCAGTCGGCCATCACGAAAGGCAGCACGCCGGAGTAGGCCGTGACGATCATGGCCTGCAGCAGGCGGCTCGCGCACAGCAGCGCGAGCCAGCCGCGCGCAGGCTCGGTGGAAGGGGGCGCCATGGCTCAGCGCAGCGCGCGCTGCATCAGCACCGTGTCTACCCACTGGCCCAGCTTGAAGCCCACGTTGCGCAGCACGCCCACGCGCTCGAAGCCCAGGTGCGCGTGCAGCCCTTGCGAGCCGGCGTTGGCGCTGTTGCCCACGCACGCCACCATCTGCGTGAAGCCGTTGGCGGTGCAGTGCCGTATCACGGCCTGCAGCAGCGCCTTGCCGATGCCGTGGCCGTGCATGCCCTGCGCGACGTAGATGGAGTCTTCCACCGTGTGCCGGTAGGCCGAGCGGGCGCGGTAGGCGGTGGCGTAGGCGTAGCCGACCACCTGCCCGTTCTTCATGGCCACCAGGTAGGGCAGGCCGCGCACCGTTACCTCTTCGCGCCGCGCCTGCATCTGCGCGACGGTGGGCACCTGTTCTTCGAAGGAGCACAGGTCGTGCAGCACGTAGTGGCTGTAGATGGCTTGCACGGCGGCCATGTGGTGGGGCTCGGCGTCGACGATGTCGACGAGGGAAAAGACATGGGTTGGCGATGACATGGCCCCGATGTTGACGATGCTGCGTTCATAAGTGAAGCTTCGCCCCGCTATGCAGTGCATAAGGAATACTTTGGACAAGACACTCAACCTCGACCAGCTGCGCTCCTTCGGGCTGGTCATTGAAACGGGCAGTTTCTCGGCGGCGGCCGAGCGGCTCGGCCTGTCGCAGCCGGCCGTGAGCCTGCAGGTGCGCCAGCTGGAGCGGCGGCTCGCGGTGCGGTTGATCGAGCGGGTCGGCAAGCGTGCCAAGGCCACGCCCGCGGGCATGGAGCTGCTGCGCCATGTGCCGCACATCGACACCGCGGTGCAGAACGCCATCGACGCGCTGGCCGACCATGCGAGCGGCGTTGCCGGCCGCGTGCGGCTGGGCACGGGCGCCACGGCCTGCCTGCATTTCTTGCCGGCCGTGCTGCGCACGCTGCGCGAGCAGTTTCCGGCGCTCAGCGTGGTGGTCAGCACCGGCAACACCGACGACCAGGCGCGCAAGGTGGAGGAGAACAGCCTCGACCTGGCGCTGGTCACGCTGCCGGCGGCGGGGCGTTCGCTGGCGACGATGCGGGTGCTGGACGACGAGTTCGTTGCCATCTGCCCTGTTCGGCCTGTCGACTCCACGGGCCGTGCGCCCCTGAAGGCCAAGGTGTCGCCCGCCGACCTGGCCGCCTTGCCGCTCGTGCTGTTCGAGCCCGCGGCCAACACGCGCAAGCTGGTCGACCGCTGGTTTGGCGCGGCGGGCCTGCAGCCGCGCCCGGTGATGGAACTCGGCAGCGTGGAGGCAATGAAGGAGATGGTGGCCGCGGGGCTCGGCTGCGCCATCGTGCCCGGCATGTCGATGACGGGCCGCGGCGCCCACCCGGGGCTGAAGGCCAGCCGCTTGAACCCGCGCATGCACCGCACGCTGGCCGTGGTGATGCGGCGCGACAAGCCCGTGAACAAGGCCTTGCGCGTGGTGCTCGATGCCATCGTGGCGGCCGGCAAGCCCGCCCGCCGCTAGACAGCCCTCAGGTCGTCGTCATTCCGGAATCACGCCCGCCGGCACGCCACCGCGCGCACGGCCCAGCGTGCCGACGATCAGCGCGGCCACCAGCACCAGCACGCCGCTGAGCACCATGGTGCTGCCGATGCCGAAGCTGTCGACCGTCACGCCGCCGATCAGCGCGCCGGCGGCAATGGCCACTTGGAAGCCGCTGACCAGCAGGGCCTGGCCGGCTTCGGGCGCGTCGGGCACGGCTTCCATCATCCAGCCGGTGAGCGCCACCGGGATCAGGCCGAAGGCCACGCCCCAGATCACCACCACCACCGCGCCGGGCACGAAGCCGGTGCCGACCAGCGTGGACAGCAGCAGCGCCGTGGCCAGCAGCAGCGCGGCCAGCAGGGTGGTGCCGCGCACGCTGCGCGCCACCAGGCTGCCGCCGACGAAGGTGCCGACGAAGCCCACCGCGCCGTAGACCAGCAGCAGCGTGGAGACCGCGTTGGGCGCCAGGCCGAACACCTGCTGCAGCAGCGGCTTCAGGTAGGTGTAGGCCGCGAAGTGGCCGGCAATGAAGAACAGCACCGCCAGCAGGCCGACCTGCGCCATGCGGCGCGTGAGCGGCGTCAGCAGGTCGCGCGCGCCAATGGCACGCGCCGGCGGCATGGCCGGCAGCAGCCACAGCTGCACCAGCAGCACGACGGCGGCCAACGCCCCCGTCACCGCGAACGAGGTGCGCCAGCCGAACAGCGTGCCCAGCAAAGAGCCCGCCGGCACCCCCAGCACGGTGGCGGCCGACACGCCCGCCAGCACATAAGACATGGCGCGCGCCTGCGAGGCGTGCGGCACCAGCTGCGTGGCGGCGGCCGGCGCAAAGGTCCAGAAGCCGCCCACGCACAGGCCCAGCAGCAGGCGCGCGACCAGCATGGTCGCGAAGTTGGGCGCGAACGCGGCCAGCAGGTTCGACGCAATGAGCAAGGTGGTGAGCGCGATCAGCACCGTGCGCCGGTCGAGCCGCCCAGAAGCCACGATGAGCGCCGGGCCCGCAAAGGCGGCCAGCACGCCGGGCATGGTGACCATCAGGCCGGCCGTGCCGTCGGACACGTTCAGGCCGCGCGCAATGTCGGTCAGCAGGCCGATGGGCATGAACTCGGTGGAGACCATGGCGAAGGTGCCGACCGCAATGGAGCCGACGGCGAGCCAGGCGGAGCGCGTGGCGGACGCGGGCGATGCAGGTGATGCAGGCGCTGCGCTGCCGGGTGACGCCATCGCCAGCTCGTCGGCGCAGGGCGTGCTGCTGGGGGAATTCATCATGGGACTGTCCTGGAGCGCAATGGCGGCGCATGCGCGCCAATGCCGGTGAAAGGGCATTGGAGTGTGCGAGTTGTCGCCGTCGCGACAAAGGGGGCAGCCGGCAGTAGTCAGTTTCCCTGAGGCGAACAATCGGCGTTTTTTTGATCGCCCCTGATGGCGATGGCCGTCAGAGCGCCTGCAGCACCCGCCCGTCGGCGATGAACGAGTCGCCGATCAGCACGCGAAAGTCTGCACCCTGGGGCAGCCTGGCCCGCGCCACTTCGGGCGAGAGGTATTCGACGTCCAGCACGGCCGCCTTGCCGCGTTCCAGCGGCTCGCCCGCCGGCACCATCCAGCGCGCCGAAAAGCCTTCCTTGTCGACCACCAGCGCGCCGCGGTATTCCCCCGGCGCAATCGGCACGTCCTGCGAGGGCAGCCCGGGCTTGCGAAAGGTGAGCGCCACGCGCGCATGCGGCGTGAAGCCGGCTGTGGTGTCGAAGCTGGGCGCGGCCACGGCAGGTGCGCGCGGTGCCCGGCGCGGCCGCTTGCTGATGAGCCAGGCAATCACGTTGCCGATGATCGGCACCCACAGCACCATCAGCAGCGTGGCGATGTCACGCGTGGTGGTGCCGGGCGTGGCCCGTTGCCGCACGATGGCGCCGCCCACGGCCACGCACAGCAGCACGATGACGATGACCTTGCGGCGGAACTGGATCTTGGTGGTCATGCCTGGGGCGCCGATGCTTCGGTTCGCGGGGTTGAGGTTGTGGGGGTTGCGAGTCTAGGGCCAGCGCGCGCCCTGCTCACCTCAACCTCCCGTCAACTTCAAGCCACCCGCAGCACCGCGTCGGCCGGCAGCGCCTGCCAGTCGATCGACTCACCGGCGCCCAGGTGGTGTGTGGGCGCGGCCGCGCCGGGCAGGTCGCCCCACTGCACGGTCAGCTGGCGCGAACCGAGCCGCAACGCGATCTCGAACCCGGGCCAGTGCGCCGGCACGTGCGGCGACAGCGACAGTTCGCGGCCCTTCACGCTCAGCCCCAGCAGCGTTTCGACCGCCGCGCGGTGCAGCCATGCGGCCGAGCCGGTGTACCAGCTCCAGCCGCCGCGGCCCACGTAGGGCGCGGCGCCGTAGATGTCGCCCGCCATCACATAGGGCTCCAGCTCGTAGAGCGGCCCGCGCTCCGGGTGGCGCGCCCGGTGCGCGGGGCTCAGCCCCTCGAAGCTCTGCCACGCGGCCTCGTGGTCGCCCTGCAGTGCCTGCGCCATCAGCGCCCACACCGCGCCGTGCGAGTACTGCCCGCCGTTCTCGCGCACGCCGGGCGGGTAGGCCTGGATGTAGCCCGGGTTGTTGCTCGACTTTGCGAGCGGCGGTGCCAGCAGCCGCAGCAGGCCGGCGGGCTCGTCGTGCAGCAGCTTCTTCACCGAGGCCATGGCCGGGCCGGTGTGCGCCGCGTCCGAGGCGCCCGACAGCACCGACCACGCCTGCGCGATCAGGTCGATGCGGCATTCGTCGTTGGTCGACGAGCCCAGCGGCGCGCCGTTGTCGAAGAAGGCGCGGCGGAACCAGGCGCCGTCCCAGCCGGCGTCGTGCAGCGCGGCGATCCAGCCGGTGCGCGCCGCCGTCCAGCGCGCGGCGCGTTCATGCTCGCCACGGGCCTCGGCCAGCGGCGCGAACTGCGCGACCACGCTGCACAAAAACCATGCGAGCCAGACCGATTCGCCGCGGCCTTCGTTGCCCACGCGGTTCATGCCGTCGTTCCAGTCGCCGGTGCCCATCAGCGGCAGGCCGTGCACGCCGGTCTTCAGGCTGCGGTCGATGGCGCGCGCGCCGTGCTCGAACACGTTGGCCATCTGGCCGCTGTGCTGGGGCGCGTAGTAGGCGTCTTCGGCACCGTCGGGGATGGCCGGGCCTTCGATGAAGCCGGCCATGGTGTCGAGCAGCGAGGCATCGCCCGTTACCTCGACGTAGTGCGCCGTTGCATACGGCAGCCACAGCAGGTCGTCGGAGAAATGCGTGCGCACGCCGGCACCGCCGGGCATGTGCCACCAGTGCTGCACGTCGCCCTCAGGGAACTGTCGTGCCGCGTTCACCAAGATTTGCTCGCGCAGCCGCGCCGGATCGGTCAGGGCGAAGGCCATGGCGTCCTGCAACTGGTCGCGGAAACCGAAGGCACCGCCGGCCTGGTAGAAGCCGGCCTTCGACCACAGCCGGCAGGCCAGCGTCTGGTAGACCAGCCAGCGGTTGACCATGGCGTCGAACAGCGGGTCGGGCGTGCGCACCTGCAGGCGGCCGAGCAGTTCGTCCCAGAAGCCGCGCACCTGCGCCAGTGCCTCGGGCACGTCGCGCTGGCGCCAGCGGTGCGCCAGGTCGAGCGCGGACTCTGCGCTGTCCGCATGGCCGAGCACAAAGCTGAAGCTGGCGCTTTCACCGGCCGCCACCAGGCATTCGCCGCCGATGGCCGCGCAGGCGTCGAGCCCGCTGCCGGCGCGCCGTGCCAGCGTGTCGGGCACTTCCACCATGCCGTGGCCGCCGAAGAACTCATTGCGGTCGCAGGTCCATTGCGTGGCGCCCTGCAGGCCGGCCAGCAGCACGAAGGCGGTGCTGCCGCCAAAGCCCGCGCCCGATTCGCGCTGCTGGCCGAACACGGCCGGCTGGTCTTCGGGCTTCCAGCAGTACACGGTGCGCCGCGTGCCGCGCGCGTCGCCAAGCTGCCACTCGGCCATGGCCAGTGCGCGCAGGCGGCGCGGCGTGCTGCCTTCGTTGCGCACGCGCACATGCACGACTTTCACGGCCTCGTCGCGGTCCGCGAAGAAGGTGGTTTCCAGCGCCAGCCCGTTCACTGTGCACTCGAACACCGTGTAACCCTGGCCGTGCCGCACGCGGTGGCGTGCACCGGTGGCGTTGCCGCCCGCGGGGGTCAGCGGCAGCATCTCGCGCGTTGCCAGGTCCTGCAGCAGGTAGTGCTCGAAGGCCGGGTCCTGCACCGGGTCGTTCGACCACGGCGTGACCTGGTGCATGCGGCTGTTGCCGGCCCAGGTGAAGCCCGTGCCCCACTCGGACACCTGAAAGCCGAAGGCCGCGTTGGCAATGACGTTGATCCAGGGGCGCGGCGTGCGCCGGTCGGGGCCGACGTCGAAGCGGAACTCGCCGGTGTCCGCATCGAACTCGCCGGTGGGGGCGCTGACGGCCGGCGTCGGTGCGCCGCGCAAGAGCAGGGGTACGCTCTTCAACGGGGTGGGCGCGGCGGCCGCGTCGTCGGTCGGTGCGGCGCTGTCGTTGCGCGTCTCGTGCAAGGCGGCCACCTGCACTTCGAGCGGGCGCCCGTCGGCCGTGAACACCACGCGTGCCAGGTTGGAGAGCGCGGCCTTCTCCGAAGGCACCACGTCCTGGTCGCGCAGCAAATAGAAGCCAGCCGTGTCGTTGCGCGGAAAGCTGTTCTGCGTCTGCTGCATGACGCGTGCGCGCAGGCTTTCTATTTCGCGCTGCAGCGGCATCAGGTAGGAGTTGGGCTCGCTGTTGAGCACCACCAGGTCGCAGGCCACGCCGCCAAAGCCCCACCAGGGCTGGGCGCGCAGCAGCGTGTTGATGAGCCCCATGCCGATCATCGAGTGCATGTACACCAGCACGATGGGCTTGTCGCCCGAGATGCCGAAGCGCCAGATCTGCCGCAGGTCGATCAGCCCGCGGTCGCTCATGACGCGCGGCGTGGTGTACGTGAGGATGGTCGTGAGGTCTTGCAGCGCCAGGTTCTGCGCGGGCGCAATGCTCAGGTCGCGCAGGCGCACCTGCGCCAGCGTGGCGGCCATGCGGGTGGCGCGCTCCACGTGCATGGGCTGCATGTAGCGGTCGATGCCGGGCATCAGCCCTTCGATGGTCTGGTCGGCCGCGGTGGCAAAGCTCAGCCGCGCGGTGGCGCCCGGCGCAATCGACAGCCGCACGCGCAGGCAGGCGATGGGGTCCAGTCCGTTCACCTGCTTGCCGTTGGCCGTGAGCGGCTGCGCGTCCAGCGCGGGGTCGGCCAGCGTGCGGTTGCGCCCGATGAAGGCGCGCCGGTCGGTCATGCAGTCGATCGACAGCACATTGGCGTCCGCCGAGGCCAGAAAGTGCGCGGCGGCCACCACCGCGTCGCCGTGCAGGCGCGGCTTGCGCGACAGCAGCAGCGCGCGCCATGCCGGTTCCCAGCGCGACTCCACGAACAGGTTGGCAAACGCCGGATGCGCCTCGTCGGCCTTGGGGTTGGACAGCACCGGCTCGAAGTAAGAGACCAGTTCGAGCGTGCGCGTGGTGTCGCCGGTGTTGTGCAGCGTGATGTTGCGCAGCTCGGTGTCGTCCTCGGGGCTGATGAGCACCGTGGTGCGCACCTGCAGGCCGGGGCCGGTGGCGTCGAACTGCACCTGGTCGGCCAGGAAGCGGGTGCGGTAGCGCCAGTCGGCGCCGGGGGCGGGCAGGGCGGTGAGCGAGGTGAGTGGCTGGGCGCCGTCGCCCGTGCCCGCGTCGCGCACGTCGCGCACGAAAAAGAAGGTGCCGTAGCTGTCGCGCAGCGGGTCGTCGCGCCAGCGCGTCACGTTGAACGAATGCCAGCGGCTCACGCCGGCGCCGTTGGCGCGCAGGGCCACGGTGTAGCGCCCGTTCGACAGCAGGTGCGTGGGCTGGAAGCCCGGCGCCATGGGGTCGACCATGCGGGGCTGGAACAGCGGCGCCAGCTCGGCCTGGCTCGGCTCTGGCGGCGTGCGCGGGTCGGCGCTGCCGATGATCTGGCGCGGCGTGCGCTCGTGCAGCAGCGTCTCGTGCGCCTGCACCAGCGCGGCACTACCGAACCAGCGGCGCGGCGCGTCGGCGCACAGCACATTGCACAGCGCCACCAGCGACATGCCCTGGTGGTGCGCCATGAAGTTGCGCACCACGGTGAAGTCCTGCCCCTCGATCTGGCGCGAGGCGGTGAAGTCGACCGCGTCATGAAAGCCGAACTCCCCGCGCGCGCCGAGCGACTCGAGCAGTTCGAGGTTCTGCAGCGCCGCCACGGGCGCGAACGGCAGCGCCATGGCGCTCGCATAGGGCGCAACCACGCGGTCGGTGGGCGGCGTGCGCCGCAGCGCCAGGCGCGGCACGCCGAATGGCGAGTACTGGTAGGCCAGCGAGTGGTCCTGCGCGAAGTAGGCCGACTCGGACACGCCCCACGGCAGGTTCTGCGTGCGCCCGAAGGCCTGCTGCTCGGCCACGGCGGCGCTGTTGGCCACCTGCAGCAGGCCGTCGGTGGGCTCTGTCATCACCAGCGCGGGCATGACGTACTCGAACATCGAGCCCGACCACGACTTCAGGCTGGGCTGAAAGCCCACCAGCAGAAACGGCCGGCCCAGCGCCATCCAGTGGCGGCGCGGCACGTCGCCCTTGGCGATGGCCAGAAAGCTCAGCAGGCGCGACTCGGAGGCCAGCAGGTCGTAGTAGCTGGCGTCGAGCACGTTCTCTTCCACCCGCAGGCCGATGTGGAACAGGTGGCGCTTGGCGTCGTACAGGCCGCTGAAGTCCATGCCGGTGTGCAGCGCGTCGCAGCGCTGCGCGAGGGCTTCGAGCGCGGGCGCCTCGTGGGGCTCGCAGCCTTCGATGGCAAAGGCGCGGCAGGCCTGCGCCACGGCCACCAGGTGGCCCGCGAAGTTGCCGCTGTCCACGCTCGACACATAGTCGGGCGGCAGCGGCTTCAGCGTTTGCGTGTCGTACCAGTTGAACAGGTGGCCCTGGTGCTTCTGCATGCGGTCGACGCTGTCGAGCGTGGCCGCGAGGCGCGCCAGCAGCGCGGGCGTGTCGATCCAGCCGAACTCGCGCGCGCAACAGGTGGCGAGCAGGTACATGCCGATGTTGGTGGGCGAGGTGCGGTGCGCCAGCGTGGGCTGCGGCTCCAGCTGCAGGTTGTCGGGCGGCAGGTGGTTGTCGTCCGGGCCCACCACGTGCTCGAAGAAGCGCCAGGTGTCGTGCGCCAGCTTCTCGAGGTACGCGCGTTGGTCGGTGTCCAGCGGGTCTTGCGCTTTCGCCTCGACACGGCTGCTCCACCAGGCCACGACCGGTGCCAGCGCCCACAGCACGAACAGCAGCGTGCCGACCACCGGGTAGGCGCTCCAGTGCGCGGCCACGGCCAGCGCCAGGCACAGCAGGCTGCTGGCTGCCGCGTTGCGCAGAAAGGGCAGGAGGCGCTCGCTGGCTTGTGCCTGCGCCTGCGCCGCGGTGGTCCATTCGAGCAAGTGCCGGCGGCTCACGACCAGGCGCCAGGTCGCGCGAAACCAGGCGTCGAGCAGCAGCCGCGTTTGCGCCGCCAGCTGCACGAACTGCCAGGCCGCGCCCGCCATGGCGCGCAGCAGTTCTACGGCGCCCACGTCGAAGAAGTGGCGCAGCTCGATGGCGCGCCGCGTGGGCACCAGCCCGGCCAGCGCGCCCAGCAAGGGCCCGAGCGTGAGGGCCGCACCCACGGCGGCCAGTGCCCAGCCCAGCGGCATGGCCTGGGTGAAGATCACCAGCACCAGCAGCGTGAAAGAAGCAGGCACCACCAGCGAGCGGCGCAGGTTGTCGCCCATCTTCCACAGCCCCAGCGCATCGAGCCCGAAGCGGCGCGCGCGCCACATGAGCGGCAGCAGCTGCCAGTCGCCGCGCACCCAGCGGTGCACGCGCGATGCGGCCACGCCGGCATGGTGCGGATGGTCTTCCACCAGCACCACGTCGCTCACCATGGCGCAGCGCGCGACCGTGCCTTCGAGCAGGTCGTGGCTGAGCACGGCCCCGTCGGGCAGGCGGCGGTCGAGCGTGGCGTGCAGCGCACGCACGTTCAGCAAGCCTTTGCCGGTGAAGGAGCCGCTGCCGAACACGTCCTGGTAGATGTCGGAGGCGCCGCTGCCGTAGGGGTCGAGCCCGCACTGGCCGGCAAACAGCCAGTGGAAAAAGGTGCGCTCGTGGCGCTGGGGAAACGGCGTGACGATGCGCGGCTGAAGGATGCCGAAGCCGGCCACCACGCGCTGGCTTTGCGCATCGATTTCCGGTGCGTTGAGCGGGTGCGCGGCCACCGACACCAGATCGCGCAGCGCGCCCGGCGGCAGGCCGGTGTCGCTGTCGAGCGTGAGCACGTAGGGCGTGCGGCCGGCGGCCAGCTGCAGGCCTGGCGCTAGTGGCACAAAGCCGCTGGCGTCGCCGGTGGCGAGCAGGCGCACCAGCATTTCGAGCTTGCCGCGCTTGCGCTCCCAACCCATCCAGCGCTGCTCGGTGTCGCTCCAGCTGCGTGGGCGGTGCAGCAGCAGAAAGCGCGGTGCGGTGCCGAGCGCCACCGGGTAGCGGGCGTTGAGCACGGCGATGCGTTGCAGGGCGTCGTCGAGCAGTGCTTCGTCGGCAGGCAGCGAGGCCTGCGGGGCGTCGGCCCAGTCGGTCAGCAGCGCGAACTGCGCATGCTCTTCGCGGTTCGCGAGCCAGTGCAGCTCAAGCCGGTGGGTGAGCTGGTCGTTGTTGGCGGCCGAGCTCAGCAGCGTGGGCATGACGACGAGCGCGCGGTGCCGCTCGGGAATGCCGTTCGCAAAATCCAGGCGTGGCAGGGCCTGCACCCGCACCGACTCGGCCATGATGCGCTGCGCCAGCGACAGCAGCGCCTCCGACAGCGGCCAGGCGAGCAGCACCAGCGCCAGCACGGTGGTCCAGTCTTCGCGGTGCGGCAGGCCGTGCAGCACGGCCGCCAGCAGCAGCGCGGTGCCCAGCGCCACCGAGCCGATGTAGAGCGGCAGGCGCCAGCCACGGCGGCTGGGTGCCTCCCGCGTCGCGCGCTGGCGCACGGCGCGGCCGGCCTTGTTCAACGGGTCGCTGGCCTGCAGCGCCGCGATCAACGCGGGCCGGCCCTGGCCGAAGAGGTAGTAGCCGGCCGTGCCGTCGGCGCGGTCGGTTTCGGCGCCCGCATCGTCGGCCGGCGCGGCTGCTGCCAGCTGCACCACGGCCTGCGCCACTTCGCGCTCGGGCCGCTCGCTGGTGCGTGCCACCTGCTCCATGGCGTGCGTGATCTGCTGGCGCGTGAGCTCGCTCTCGTTGGCAAAGCTGGGCAGTTCGCGCAGCACGCGCAGCGAGCGGCTCACGGGCTCGATCAGGTCGCTCCACTCCACCTGGCCGATCATGCGCAGCGTGGTGATGATGTTGCCGACCGTGAGGTTGGCCGCGGCCTGCGCGTTCTGCGCGTCGTTGATGAGCACCGGGCCGTTGGGGCAGTGCTGCTCGGTCCAGCGCACGAGCGCGGGCATGTCCTCGCCACGCTCCACGGGCAGGCGCTGCCACAGCTGGGTGAGGTAGTTGTCCTGCAGGCCGTGGCTTTGCAGCGCGCGGTAGAGCACGTCGAGGTCTTGCGCCGACAGGTGCGGCGCGGCGTCCCATGCGGCGTGCGCAATTTCGCGCGCCACCTTGTTCTCTGCAATGGTCTCCGCCACGCGGCGCAGGTTTTCCAGCAGCACCACGCGCAGGGTGGTGGGCAAGGCCCACAGTTCGCCGAGCGTGAGTTCGTCGACCTCCTGGTAGGCGTTGAGGAAGGCGGTGAACAGCGTCTGGTTGAGCACGCTGTCGGTGTGGGCCACATAGGCCCATGCAATGCCGTACACGCGCGGCAGGCCGGCCAGCGGCGGCGCGGCCAGCTTGGGCAGGCGCGCGTAGTAGCTGCGCGGCACGCCGTCGTGAATCTGCTGGAGCTGCGCCTCGACCAGGTGAAAGTTGTCGAGCAGCCATTCGGCCGCGGGCGACACATAGCGCCCGCTGAGCGAAATGAGCGCGATGTAGTCGAAGGCGTTGCGCAGCGACGCCAGGTTTTCGTCCACGCGCGGGAAGAAGGGCGGGGCCTCGCGCACCAGGCGGTCGTCTTCCACCACCTGCGCACGTGCCAGGCTGCGGCCGTGTTGTTCGAAGCGCTGAATGCCGAACAGCTCGGCGCGAATCGGAAGGGCTACCGGGTCATGCGGACCCAGAAGCAGCGCCCGGGCGTAGTGACTGAGCCCCTGGAGGCGGTCGACGGCGGCTGCGGCGCTCAAGCGAGCGAGAAGAGACCGACGCCCAACATCACGGCCACGCAGGCCATCGTCACGATACGGCCCGCAGCAAGCGCGCGCACCCGCTGCATGTGGCTTCGCAGCGAGAACCATCGCCCGTGGGCGCGTGCGCAATGGCGCATGTGGGAAGCAAGTGCCTCGATGTCGTTGCCGACGAAATCGGTGGGCGAATGGGTCAGTGTCTGCGGGACGGGCATGGCTACGGGCTCCTTGTAACGACTTCGAGCTGCCGCGCGATTGCGAGAACTGTGAACGTCACCCACCGTACCTGTTTAATTGCCCTTACGGGTTCCTCATTACGGACAAACCATGTAGGAGAGGGCGCACTTGGCCCACTCTTCTACGCAAATTTGATGTAGATCAACCCGTGTTTCGCAGTCCCGCAGCCACCCCGTTGATGGAAATGTGAATGCCGCGCTGCAGCCGCTCCCCGCCGTCGCCCGCGCGGTAACGGCGCATCAGCTCCACCTGCAGGTGATGCAGCGGGTCGATGTAGGGGAAGCGATGGCGCACCGAGCGCTGCATTTCGGCGTTGCCTTCGAGCCGCTGCTTCGCGCCGGTGATGAGCGTGAGCGCGTCCGACGTGCGGTGCCACTCGGCGTCGATCATCGAGAACACCTTCTGGCGCAGCTTGCGGTCGGTGACGAGTTCGGCATAGCGCGAGGCCAGCGCCAGGTCGCTCTTGGCCAGCACCATGTCCATGTTCGACAGCAGCGTGCGAAAGAAAGGCCACTGCTCGTACATGCGCTGCAGCAGCGCCTGCCGTTCCTTCTTGCCCGCGGCGGTGCCTGCGGCGGCCAGGAACTGCTCGACGCCGGAGCCGAAGCCGAACCAGCCCGGAATCGTCAGGCGGCACTGGCCCCAGCTGAAGCTCCACGGCACCGCGCGCAGGTCGTCGATCTTGTGGCTGGGGTTGCGCGAGGCGGGGCGCGAGCCGATGTTGAGCTCGGCAATTTCGCGGATCGGCGTGGAGCCGAAGAAGTAGTCGCCGAAGCCCGGGGTTTCGTACACCAGCTTGCGGTAGGCCGCCATGCTGGCGGTAGAGAGTTCGCCCGCGGCCGAGAGAAAGGTGGCCGGTGCCGACTTGCCTTGGGGCAGCAGCGTGGCTTCGAGCGTGGCGGCCACCAGCGTCTCGAGGTTGCGCCGGCCGATCTCGCGGTTGGCGTACTTGGAGCCGATGACCTCGCCCTGCTCGGTCAGGCGGATCTGGCCGCGCACCGTGCCCGGCGGCTGCGCCAGGATGGCCTGGTAGCTGGGGCCGCCGCCGCGCCCGACCGTGCCGCCACGGCCATGGAACATGCGCAGGCGAATCGGGTTGGCCTTTTTCTTGTTCAGCTCGTCGAACAGCGACACCAGCGCGATGCCCGCGCGGTACAGCTCCCAGTTGCTGGTGAAGATGCCGCCGTCCTTGTTGCTGTCGCTGTAGCCGAGCATCACGTCCTGCTCGGCACCCGAGCGCTCGATGAGCGCCTGGATGTTCGGCAGCGCGTAGAAGGCACGCACGATGGGAGCGGCATTGCGCAGGTCTTCGATGGTTTCGAACAGCGGCACCACGATGAGGTCGCAGGTCGCGTTGCTGTCCATCGCGCCGCGCAGCAGGCCCACTTCCTTCTGCAGCAGCAGCGCTTCGAGCAGGTCGCTCACCGTTTCGGTGTGGCTGATGATGTAGTGGCGAATGGCCGCCGCGCCGTAGCGCGCACGCGAGGCGCGGGCGGCGGCGAAGATGGCCAGCTCGCTCTTGGCGAGCGGGGAGTAGTCGGCGTCGGGCACGCGCAGCGGGCGGGCGTCGTCGAGCAGCTTGAGCAACAGCGTCTGTTTGGCGTCTTCGGCCAGCGAGGCATACGAAGGCTCGATGCGCGCAGTGGCCAGCAGCTCGGCAATGACGGCCTCGTGCTTGTCGGAGCTCTGGCGCAGGTCGACCGTGGCCAGGTGAAAGCCGAACACCTCCACCGCGCGAATCAGCGGCAGCAGGCGCGGCGCGGCGAGCACGGTGCCGTGCTTTTCTTCGAGCGACTCGGCCACGGTGCGCAGGTCGGCCAGAAACTCTTCGGCCGTGGCGTACGGGTTTTGCGGTGCGACGGCATGGCGCGCGGCCTCGCCCCCGGTGAGCTCGCGCAGCGTGGCCGCCAGGCGCGCATACACGCCGGTAAGGGCGCGGCGGTAGGGCTCGTCCTTGCGGTGTTCGTTGGTGTCGGGCGAGCGCTCGGCCAGCGCCTGCATCTCGACCGACACATCGACCAGCGTGGCCGACAGCGACAGTTCGCCGCCCAGGTAGTGCACCTCGGTGAGGTAGTGGCGCAGGGCCAGCTCGCACTGGCGGCGCAGCGCGTATTCGAGCGTTTCGGCGGTGACGTTGGGGTTGCCGTCGCGGTCGCCGCCAATCCATTGGCCCATGCGCAGGAAGGTGGCGACGGAAGGCGTGTGGCCGCCCTGGGCAAGGGCCTTTTCGAGGTCGGCGTACACGCGCGGAATTTCGCGCAGGAAGGTGGCCTCGTAGTAGCTCAGCGCGTTCTCGATTTCATCGGCCACGGTGAGCTTGGAAAAGCGCAGCAGGCGCGTTTGCCAGATCTGCGTGACGCGCGTGCGCATCTGCGTTTCGTTGTCGGCAAATTCCAGCGGGGTAAGGGTGTCCTTGCCGCCGGCATAGGCGTTCTGGCGCAGGCGGATCTCGTCGCGCACGGTCAACAGTTGCGCGATGACGCGCTCGGCGTCCAGGATGCTCTTGCGCTGCACTTCGGTCGGGTGCGCGGTGAGCACCGGCGACACATAGCTGCGGGCCAGCGAGGCGACGATGTCGTCGGGCTTCACGCCGGCCTTGCGGATGCGCGCCAGCGCGGTCTGCAGGTCGCCGTCGACGCTCTCGCCGGCGCGCTCGGTCTCCGTGCGGCGGCGAATCAGGTGGCGGTCTTCGGCCAGGTTGGCGAGGTGGCTGAAGTAGGTGAAGGCGCGAATCACGCGCACCGTCTCGGCCGCGCTCAGGCCCTTGAGCAGGTTTTTCAGCGCGCGGTCGGCGGCATGGTCGGCGTCGCGGCGGAACGCCACCGACAGCGTGCGGATCTTCTCGACCAGGGCGTAGGTCTCGTCTCCTTCCTGCTCCCGGATCACGTCGCCGAGGATCCGACCCAACAGCCGGATGTCTTCGATCAGTGGCTGGTCTTCGGCCTGGCGGCGCTTGGGGAGGGCAGGGGTCTTGCTGGCTTTCATTCGGTGTGTTCCTGGGGACTTGAATGGACGCGCCGCCTGCGTTGCTGCGGCGCAACATGCTAGCATTCCAGCGGTCTGGAAACATGTACTTTTTGGGAGCGGTCTTGAGCAATATCGTGATCGCCACGCGCGAAAGCCGCCTGGCCCTTTGGCAGGCCGAACACGTGCAGGCGCTTTTGCAAGAACGAGGCCACACGGTCAGCCTGCTCGGCCTCACCACCACCGGCGACCAGATCCTGGATCGCTCGCTCAGCAAGGTGGGCGGCAAGGGGCTCTTCGTGAAAGAGCTGGAGCTCGCGCTGGAAGAAGGGCGCGCCGACATCGCGGTCCATTCGCTGAAGGACGTGCCGATGGACCTGCCCGAAGGCTTCGTGCTGGCCTGCGTGCTGGAACGCGAAGACCCGCGCGACGCGCTCGTCTCGCCCCGCTACGACTCGCTGGCCGCCCTGCCGCAGGGCGCGGTGGTCGGCACCTCCAGCCTGCGTCGCATCGTGCTGTTGCGCGCGCTGCGGCCCGACCTGCGCATCGAACCGCTGCGCGGCAACCTCGACACCCGCCTGCGCAAGCTCGACGAAGGGCAGTACGACGCCATCGTGCTGGCCGCGGCCGGGCTCAAGCGCCTGGGCCTGGAAAGCCGCATTCGCGTGGCCTTCGACCCCGACACCATGCTGCCGGCCGCGGGGCAGGGCGCGCTGGGCATCGAAGTGCGCGCCGAGCGTGCCGACCTCATCGAACTTCTGAGCGCGCTGACCCATCAGGGCGACTGGCTCTCGACCGCGGCCGAGCGCGCGGTGAGCCGCGCGATGGGCGGCAGTTGCTCGATGCCGCTGGCGGCCCACGCCCGCTGGCAGGCCGATGGCGCCTTGCGCATCGACGCCGCCTGGGGCAACCCCGAAGACCACACGCCGCTGGTGAAGGTGCATGCACTGGCAACCGCAGGCGACTTCGCGCAGGCCAATGCGCTCGGCGAGCGCGCCGCCGCGCTGCTGCGCGACGCCGGGGCGCACTGACATCCGTGGTCATCGCATGACCACCCGTTCCGTCATCGTCACGCGGCCCGCGCGCGAGGCCGCGCAGTGGGTGGCCGACCTGCGCGCGGCCGGGCTCGACGCGGTGGCGTTGCCGCTGATTGCGATCGAACCGGTGGCCGATGCCGAGCCTTTGCGCGCGGCATGGCGGCACCTTTCGCACTTTTCGGCGCTGATGTTCGTGAGCGCCACGGCGGTCGAGCATTTCTTCGCGAACAAGGATGCCGGTGTTTCATTGGCGGGCTGCCGTTTCTGGGCCACCGGTCCCGGCACCACGCGCGCCTTGCTGCGCGCCGGCGTGCCGCCCGAAGCCATCGACGCACCGCCGCCCGAGGCCACGCGCTTCGACTCCGAGGCGCTGTGGGAGCGTGTGCAAGCGCAGGTGTCGGCCGGCGTGCGCGTGCTGATCGTGCGCGGCGGCGACGAAGACGCGAGCCCGACCGGACGCGACTGGCTTGCCAATGAAATCGATGCCGCGGGCGGCGCCAGAGACACCGTGGTCGCATACCGACGGTTGCCTCCCTCGCTGGACGCCGCACAACGGCAGCTGGCGCTCGACGGCGCCGAAGGCCGCGCGATCTGGCTGTTCAGCAGCTCCGAGGCCATCGGCAATCTCCAGCGCGCGATGCCCGGCACCAGCTGGCATGCCGCCAGCGCCGTCGCCACCCATGCACGCATCGGCGAAGCCGCGCGGGCCGCGGGTTTCGGGGCGTTGCGTGTATGCACACCCCTGCAGGACGCACTGGTCGCGTCGATAGAATCGTTGGCATGAGCGCCGCGTCCCCGTCAGACGATCTTTCTTCTTCCCCAGCCGTCCCCACCGCCGCCACCGCGCCGGTACCGGCCACCGTGGCACCGCACCAAACACCCGCGGCCAAGGCCGCCGGCGCGCTGCTTCTGTCGCGCCTGGGTTTGGCGCTGGTCGCTTGCGTGGCGCTGGTCTCGCTGCTGATGACCATCGCGCTGTGGCAGAAGGTCAGCGGCATGAAAGAGCAGCTCGCACGCCAGAGCGCCGACGCCATTGCGCAGTCGATGGAAGCCCGCACGCTGGCCCGCCAGGCCAGTGACACGGTGCGCGATGCCTCGGCCCGCGTGGCGCTGATCGAAACGCGCGTTGCCGAAGTCGCGCTGCAGCGTTCGCAGCTCGAAGAACTCATTCAAAGCCTGTCGCGTTCGCGTGACGAGAACCTGGTGGTCGACATCGAGTCGGCGTTGCGCCTGGCCCTGCAGCAGGCACAGGTCACGGGCAGTGTGGAGCCGCTGCTGGCCGCGCTCAAGGCCGGCGACGTGCGCATCGCGCGCGCGGCCCAGCCCCGCCTGTCGCCACTGCAGCGCGCCATGCAGCGCGACGCCGACCGCCTGCGCAGCAGCGCCAGCACCGACAACGCGGAGGCGCTGCAAAAGCTCGACGAACTGATGCGCGGCGTGGACGACCTGCCCACGCTCAACGCGGTCGCCGTGCGCGGCACTGGCGCCAATGCGTGGCAGGTCGAGCCCATTCCCGCCGACGCGCCGTGGTGGCGCCGCGTGCTGCTGACCATTCGCGGCGAGATGCGCTCGCTGGTGCGCGTCGGCCGCATCCAGAGCCCCGAGGCCATCCTGCTGGCGCCCGAACAGTCGTACTTTCTGCGCGAGAACCTCAAGCTGAAGCTGCTCAATGCGCGCCTGTCTCTGCTGTCGCGCCAGATGGACGCCACGCGCAGCGAGCTGGCCCAGGTGACCGCGTCGCTCAACCGCTATTTCGACCCCGCCTCGCGCCGCACCCAGGCTGCCGCCACGCTGCTGCAGCAACTGCAGGCGCAGGTGAAGACGACCGAGCCCGTGCGCATCGACGACACCCTTACCGCGCTCGCCACCGCGGCCGCAGGACGCTGACCGGGAATGCGCGCCGCAATCTGGCTCCTTGCGCTGTTTGCCGTTGCCGCGGCCGTGGCCCTGTTCGCAGGCAACAACCAGGGCAGCATCACCGTGTTCTGGCCGCCTTGGCGTGTCGATCTGTCGCTCAACCTGGTGCTGGTGATTCTGCTGGTGGCCTTTGTGCTGCTGCACACCGCGCTGCGCGCGCTGTCCGCCTTGTTCTCGCTGCCGAAGCAGGCGCGCCAATGGCGACTGCAGCAAAAGGAGCGCACGCTGCATGCGGCGCTGCTCGATGCGATGGTGCAGCTCATTTCAGGCCGCTTCTCGCGCGCACGCAAGGCGGCGTTGGCCGCGCTGACGCAGGAAAAAAATCTCTCCGCGCTCGGCGCCAGCCTGCCGCAGGCGCAGCAGGTGCGTGTGCTGTCGCATCTGCTGGCGGCCGAAAGCGCGCAGGCGCTGCAGGACAAGCCGGCGCGCGACGCCCACCTGCAGCAGGCCCTGAACGAAAGCGCCGACCGCGCCGTGCTCGCCAGCCCCGAGACGCGCGAAGGCGTGCAGTTGCGCGCTGCCCGCTGGGCGCTGGAAGACCGCGACGCGGCCGCCGCGCTGGCCCGGCTCGAAGAACTTCCGCAAGGCGCGCAACGCCGCACGCTGGCCCTGCGCCTGCGCCTGAAGGCGGCCCGCCAGGACCGTCGCACGCTCGAAGCGCTCGAAACCGCGCGTCTGCTGGCCAAGCACCGCGCGTTTTCCGAAGCGGCTGCGCAAAGCATCGTGCGCGGCCTGGCCACCGAGCTGCTGTCGGGCGCGCACGACCCGGCGCAGTTGCTTCGCGCCTGGACCGAGCTCGACGCCAACGAGCGCGCGATGCCCGAAGTGGCCGTTCATGCGGCGCAACGCATGGTCGCGCTGCGTGGCGATCTGGCGCTGGCGCGTGGCTGGCTGCTGCCGGCCTGGGAGCGCATGGTGGCCAACCCGCGCGCACTGGGCGACGCACTGCGCGTGAAGCTGGCGCGCGCGCTGGAGGCGGGGCTCGATTCGGTGGACGCCGACTGGCTCGCCCGCATCGAGACCGCGCAACGCAACAACCCGCGCGACCCCAACCTGCAGTACCTCGCGGGCATGGCGTGCATGAAGCGGCAGCTGTGGGGCAAGGCCCAGCAACTGCTGACGCAGGCCGGCCTGGGTCTGCAGGACACCGAGCTGTACCGCCGCGCCTGGCTTGCGCTGGCGCAGTTGGCCGAAGACCGCGACGACGCCGCGCAGGCCGCCGAGGCGTGGAAGCGCGCGGCGCAGGTCGAGATCAGCTGAGCGCGTTCAGGGGCAGGCAGGCTTTTCGGTTGTCAAGCCGCAGGCCTTCTCCCTAGCGGATTTGCCGCTGCCGAACACCAGCCAGCTGAGGCCGGCGAGCAGCCACACACCCACGCCTCCGTAGAGCATCACCAGACCGAAGCCGTGCACCAGCGCCGCATGCACCGTGGCGCCAGACGGATCCGCCTGCGACAACGCCGGAAAGCTGTCCGACAGCGATGCGAAGTTGCCCGCCGCGATCTTCTGCGCCAATGCGCGCAGTTGCGGCGCGTCCAGCGATGCGGACAGCGCGCCGCGCAACTGCGCGTGAATGCCCTCGAGCAGGATGAACCCCATCAGCGCGATGTTGATGGCCAGCGTGATCAACCGTGCGCTCATGTCCATGCCCGAGGCCATGCCCGCGCGCGTGCTCGGCACCGAACCGGTGGTGGTGTTGGTCACCGGCGTGTTGGTCAGGCCCAGTCCGATGCCGGCCAGCAGGCAACCCGGCAGCACGGCCAGTCCACTCGACACGCTCGCCGCGTTCGCCATGCTCAAGCCGATGCCGTAGCGCATGGCGATGAAGCCCAGCCCGATGACGAACAGGCCCATCGGAATGACCACGCCGGGCCGGTAGCGCAGCGACAGGCGCTCGGCCAGCGGCGGCAGCACCAGCGTGGGCAGCGTGTAGGCCAGCAGCGCGGTGCCGGCCGTGACCGCGTCGTAGCCGAGGGCGCCCTGAAAGTAGATCGGCAGGTAGATCATGAAAGGCCAGAAGCTGAAGTTCATGCCGACCGAGCCAAAGAGCGCGCCCGAGAAGTTGCGCACCCTGAAGACCGAGAAATCGAACATCGGATGCGGGTGGGTTTTTTCCACCCACACGAACAGCGCGAAGCTCGCGGCCGACGCGCCCAGAATGCCGAGCGCCGCCGGGCTGGCGAAGCCCAGGGCCGGCCCCTGCGTGATGAAGTACGTGAGGCCCAGCACGGCGAGCGACAGCGTGACGATGCCGGGCAGGTCGAGCCGCTGGGCGTCGGGGTCGCTCGACTCCTGCACGCTGACCGCCACCAGGGCGAGGGCGATCGCGGCCAGCGGCGCATGAATCAGAAACACCCACTGCCAGCTCGACAGCGCCACGATGGCGCCCCCAACGATGGGGCCGAAACCCAGCCCCATGCCGAACACCACGCCCCAGATGGCGAAGGCCTTGCTGCGCGCCGGCCCCTGCTGGAACTGGTGCGAAAGCACCGCGAGCTGGCAGATCAGCATGGCGCCGCCCGCAAGGCCTTGCAGGAAACGGCTCGCCACGAGCACCGAGGCGTTCTGCGCCAGGCCGCACACCAGCGAGGTGAGGCCGAACAGCACCACGCCGACGACCAGCATGCGCTTGCGCCCGTAGCGGTCGGCCAGCGTGCCGGCGGCCATCAGCACCGTGGTACACGCGAGGGTGTAGGCGTTCATGGTCCACTGCATGTCGCTGAAGTCGGCGTGCAGGGCGCCTTCGAGGCTGGGAAGAATGACCGGCACGCTGGAGATTTCCAGGCCGAACATCAGGGCAATGAGGCAGATCGCGGCCAGCGCGATCCCGTTCTTGCCGGCAGGGGAGAGAAGCATCGGAGGGTCTTTCAGGAGGCAAGGGGACCAAAGCGGTCGGGCCGATTCTGTGGACTGGGGCTTCATGATGGAAATGATTTAATTTCCTAGAATTCATGACCAACCATCATTGAACTGCCGCCATGGATTTCGACCCCGCCTTGCTGCGTGCCTTCGTGGCCGTGAAGGAAACCGGTGGCTTCACGCGTGCCGCCGAGCGGCTGCACCTGACGCAGTCGGCCATCAGCCACCAGATTCGCCGGCTTGAGGAGCAGGTGGGCCGAGCGCTGCTGCACCGGACCACGCGCCGCCTCACGGTGACGGAAGACGGCGAGGACTTTCTTCGCTACGCACAGCAGATTCTGGAGACGCTCGACGCGATGACGCGGCGCTTTCAGCCCTCGACGATCTCGGGCGTGGTGCGCTTCGGCGTGCCGGACAACTTCATGGGCGACCGGCTGCCGCCCTTGCTTTCGCAGTTCGCCCGCGCCTTCCCGGCCACGCGGCTGGAAGTGTGCGTGAGCATGCACCTGGACGTGCGCGCGATGATCCGCGCGGGCGAGCTCGACCTGGCGGTGGTGATGTCGCCGCCCGGCTGCGAGGAGGGCACATGCCTGCGGCGCACGCAGCTGGTGTGGGCGGCGGCGGAAACCTTCGAGTTGCCTGCCGGCGCCTCGCTGCCGTTGGCCTACTTTCCGAAGCCCTGCGTCAACCGCGAGGTGGCCGGTGCGGCCCTGGACGCGGCCGGGATCGACTGCCATGTCGTGTTCACCTCGGCCAGCCCGCATGGCATTCGCGCGGCATTGCTGGCCGGGCTGGCGGTGACCGTGCTCACGCGCGAGGACGTGGAGCCATGGATGAAGATCGTCGACGGGCGCTACGGGCTGCCGAGCCTGCCCAGCGTTGATTTTTCGCTGATCTGGAGCGAGAACGGCAAGACGGAATGCGCCTGCCGGTTCGGCCAACTGCTCGTGGACATGCCGGAGCCCCCGGTGCAGCCGATGCCACGCACGCTCGGCAAGGCATAAAAAAACGGCGCCCAAAAGGGCGCCGTTTTCATGGGAGCGCGTGTGCCGCTCAGAGGTTGCGCGGTTGCGCGTCGGCTGCGGCTTGCTCGAACGGCAGCGTCATCGCGCCAAGGTCGCGGCGGGTTTCAACCAGCACCAGCGGGCCTTCGTCCAGCGCGATCACCGGGGGGCGTTCGCGGGGCACGTGCACCGGCTTCGGCTCGGCCGCCATGGCGGCGTGGGCTTGCGCGATGCGATCGGCGTCCGAGTTGACCCACTGCAGGCCCGAGCTTTCGGCGATCTGCGCGAGGTCGGTCAGCGGCAGTTCGAAGGGCTGGACCTTGGGCAGTGCGCGGCCATTGGCTGCGGCTGCGGTCGATGCGGCCGGCGCGGCGGCAGGTGCCTTGGCGCTTTCGACCACCACCGGCGCGGCCGGTGCGACTGCGGCAACGGCCACGGGTGCAACGGGTGCGAACGACGCGACCGGAGCAACAGGCGCAGGGCGCTCGGCACGCTCCTGGAAAGCGGGCTCGCGGACTTCCGGTGCGGCGACCGGTGCGACAGCGAAAGCTTCCTCGGCGCGTTCCGACGCGTGCGGCTGGAACTGCGGCTGGCGCGACACAGGGGCTTCCTGTGCTTCGCCGGCTTGCGTCATGGCCGTTGCGTCGCCCGTGTTGGCTTCGCTCTCGTCACGCGGAGCGCGTTCGCGGCGCTCACGGCCGTAACGGTCACGCGAACGGCCGCGGCGGGCTTCGCCGTCGCCGCGCGGCGCTTGCTCGTCATTGCCGTTGGCTTCGCCGCCCAGCGAGCCTTCGGTGGCGGCTGCCACTTCGCCTTCGCCGTTCAGCTGCTCGGGTGCGTCGTTGCGGCGCTCGCGGCGGCCGTCGGTGCGCTCGCCACGCGGTGCACGCGGCTCGTCGCGGCCGTTGCGCGGTGCGCGGTCGCCCTGGGGCGCGCCTTCGCCGGCTTCGGCGTTGCGTTCACGCGGGGCGGAGGTGGTGTCGCCGTTGCGCTCACCACCACGTTCACCGCCACGCTCGCCACGTTCACGGCGTGCACGCGGTGCGCGCTCGCCGGTGTTGCCTTCTTCACCTGCAACGGCGCCGGGCGCCAGTTGCTGGGCTTCGGGGTTCACGTTGCCTTCGAGTGCTTCCGACGGCTGGTTGCGGCCTTCGCCGTCGCGGCGTTCGCCACGGCCGCCGCGGCGGGGTTCGCCGTCGCGCGGTGGGCGTGCTTCGCGTGGCTCACGACCTTCGCGCGCCTCGCGGGGTTCACGCTGTTCGCGCGGCTCGCGTTGCTCACGGGGGGCGGTGACGCCCTCGGCACGCAGTTCGGCGGGGCGGCCTTCGCGACCTTCACGGCCCTCGCGCCCTTCACGACCTTCGCGTCCTTCACGGCGCTCGCCGCCACGGCCACCGCGGCGTTGTTCGCCATCGCGACCGCCCGAACGTGCGCCGTTCTCGCCACGGGCCTCCCCACGACCGTCACGGCCTTCGCCGCCGCGGCCACCACGGCGCTGTTCGCCGTCGCGTGCACCGCGTGCTTCACCGTCGCGGCCAGTGCGGCCGTCGCGGCGCGGCTTTGGTGCCTCGACCGGAATCGCGGACGGCGCAGGCGCCGCCACGGGTTCCGGCGTGCCGCCGAACAGGTTTTTGAGCCAGCCGAAGAAGCCGGTCTGGGCCGGCACCGGCGCCGCCACCACGGGCGGGGCGACCACCGGAGCGGGCGTTGCGGCGACAGGCGCGCGCACGGTTTCGGGCTTGGGTGGCACCACCGGCGCGGGTGCGTCGGGCAGCACGCCCTTGATCACCGGCGTCTGCTTGTTGGTGGGCTCCTGCGAGCGGCGCGTGACGGCCGTCGGGTCTTCGATCTCGTCGGCCATCTTGTAGCTGGCTTCGATGTGGTCCAGACGCGGATCGTCGTGCTTCAGGCGCTCAAGCTTGTAGTTGGGCGTTTCCAGCGTCTTGTTGGGCACCATCAGCACGGTGACGCGCTGCTTGAGCTCGATCTTGGCGATTTCGGGGCGCTTTTCGTTCAGCAGGAACGACGCCACTTCGACCGGCACCTGAACGTGCACGGCGGCCGTGTTGTCCTTCAGGCATTCCTCTTGAATGATGCGCAGGATTTGCAGCGCGCTCGATTCGGTGTCGCGAATGTGGCCAGAGCCACCGCAACGGGGGCAGGGGATCGACGAGCCTTCGCTCAGCGCCGGCTTCAGGCGCTGGCGGCTCATTTCCATCAGGCCGAACTTGCTGATCGAGCCGAACTGCACGCGGGCGCGGTCCTGGCGCAGCGCGTCGCGCAGGCGGCTTTCGACTTCGCGGCGGTTCTTCGACTCGTCCATGTCGATGAAGTCGATGACGATCAGGCCGCCCAGGTCGCGCAGGCGCATCTGGCGGGCCACTTCGTCGGCGGCTTCGAGGTTGGTGCGGGTGGCGGTTTCTTCGATGTCGCCGCCCTTGATGGCGCGGGCCGAGTTCACGTCGACCGAGACCAGAGCCTCGGTGTGGTCGATCACGATGGCGCCGCCCGAGGGCAGTTGCACGGTGCGCGCATAGGCCGACTCGATCTGGTGCTCGATCTGGAAGCGGCTGAACAGCGCCGCGTCGTCGCGGTAGCGCTTCACGCGGGCGGCATGCTCTGGCATGACGTGCGCCATGAACTGCTGCGCCTGTTCGTAGATGTCGTCGGTGTCGATCAGGATGTCGCCGATGTCGTGATTGAAGTAATCACGGATGGCGCGGATGACCAGCGACGATTCCTGATAGATCAGGAAGGCGCCCTTGCCGCCCTTGCCCGCGCCGTCGATGGCGCCCCAGAGCTTGAGCAGGTAGTTCAGGTCCCACTGGAGTTCGGGCGCCGAACGGCCAATGCCGGCGGTGCGCGCGATGATGCTCATCCCCTTGGGGTATTCGAGCTGGTCCATCGCCTCCTTGAGGTCGGCCCGGTCTTCGCCTTCGATGCGGCGCGACACGCCACCGCCGCGCGGGTTGTTGGGCATCAGCACGACATAGCGGCCGGCCAGCGAGATGAAGGTGGTGAGGGCCGCGCCCTTGTTGCCGCGTTCTTCCTTTTCGACCTGGACGGTGAGTTCCTGGCCTTCACGGATCGCGTCCTGAATGCGGGCCTGGCTGGCCGACACGCCTTCGGCGAAATACTGCTTGGAGATTTCCTTGAACGGCAGGAAGCCGTGGCGGTCTTCGCCGTAGTCGACGAAGCAGGCTTCCAACGAAGGCTCGACGCGCGTGACGACGGCCTTGTAGATGTTGCCCTTGCGCTGTTCGCGCCCTTCGATTTCGATTTCGTAGTCGAGCAGTTTCTGCCCGTCGACGATGGCCAGGCGGCGTTCTTCGGCCTGCGTGGCATTGATCAGCATCCGCTTCATGATGCGTTGTCCTTATATGTATCGTTGTACCGGCCCTTGATGGGCCAACGATGCACGGACGACGCCCGCGAAACCAGGGAATTGCCGCTTCGGCCCCGGATGCTGTCACTGCCGCGCCAGGCGCGAGCAGGCCTCTCGAACGTTAGCTCAAGAAGACAGCCGGGGTGGGGGCGCGTGGATGGGGGCGAGCCAGATTCGGTGTTGGGTGGCTATCTTTTTGATAGCCGGTTGCGCAAGGGTGGCGCGCGCTACAGATAGTTCAATGCCTGAGGCCGCTGGTCGAAACCAGGTGGGCCAGCGCAGGCAAAGTTGAATCAGCAGCATCAACACAACAAGGGACTCGCTTCGATCCGCCTGCAGCTGGATCAGCTGCAGGCTGGGTATTCCGTATCGGTGTTTCGTGGGTGTCGGCTTGACTTGGGTACCTGCTCTGCCACTTTGCGCAATTGCGCGGGGTTTGCAGCTGGGTGCCAAAGCGGCATCGACCTCACAGCGTGGTCCTGGGTATTTGATGGCAGTGGACTAAACTTCTGTCTAATCAAGCACTTACATGACCGCGCTGGTGAAAAACATTATAGGTGCGAAGCAAGGCCCCGCGGCTGCTCCAAATCCCGCAGGCCTCAAAGCCGCGGACGACGCCGTGGCACTGCCTTCGGCCATCAAATTCCTTACGGTCGACGCCGAATCCGCCGGGCAGCGGCTCGACAATTTTCTGTTCCGCCATCTGAAAGGCGTGCCGAAGACGCACGTCTACCGGATCATCCGGTCGGGCGAGGTGCGCATCAACAAGGGCCGCGCGCAGGCCGAAACCCGCATCGAGGCGGGCGACGTGTTGCGGCTGCCACCCATTCGGATATCGCCCCGGGCGGAAGAGGGCGCCACGCCGCCCGCGCCGGCGCGCGAATTTCCGGTGCTGCTGGAAGACGACGCCGTGCTGGCCATCGACAAGCCGGCCGGCGTGGCCGTTCATGGCGGCAGCGGCGTGAGCTTTGGCGTGATCGAGCAATTGCGCACGGCCCGCCACGGTGCCAAGTTCCTGGAGCTGGTGCATCGGCTGGACCGCGAAACCTCCGGCATCCTCTTGGTCGCCAAGAAACGCAGTGCGCTGCTGGCGCTGCAGGATCAGTTCCGCGAGCGCGAAACCGGCAAGACCTACCTTGCGCTGGTCGAAGGCGCCTGGCCGGCCAACAAGAAGGTGCTCGATGCACCGCTGGCCAAATACCTGTTGCCTGACGGCTCCGGCGCGGGTGCCGGCGAGCGCCGCGTGCGCGTGGTCGCCAAGGACCACCCGGACGCCATGCGCGCCATCACGCTGGTGCGGGTGCTGGCGCGGCTTTCGCTGCCTGGCGACGCCACGCCGCTGACCTTGCTGGCGGTCACCATCAAGACCGGCCGAACGCACCAGATTCGCGTTCACCTGGCGTCGGCGGGCCATCCGATTGCCGGCGACGACAAATACGGCGAGTTCGAACGCCAGCGCGCCCTGCAAAAGCTCGGCCTCAAGCGCATGTTCCTGCACGCCTGGCGACTGCAATTCAACCATCCGGCGGGCGGTGAGCGCGTGGCTTTGCAGGCCGACCTGCCGCCCGAGCTGCACGCGCTGATGCCGCCGGCCGCCCTTGAGGCGCTGGCCCAACACCCCATTCCCACCTCCCATGACTGACATCTCCAGACCCCTTCGCTTCGACCTGATTGCCTTCGACTGGGACGGCACGCTCTATGACTCCACGCGCCTGATCGTGCGCTGCATCCAGGCCGCCGTGGTCGACGTGGGCGGTGCCAAGCCGACCGAGAACGACGCAGCCTGGGTCATCGGCCTGGGTCTGGCCGAGGCGCTGGCGCGCGCGGCGCCCGATGTGCCGAAAGAGAAATACCCCGAGCTTGGCGCGCGCTACCGCTATCACTATCTGCAGCACCAGGACGACCTGGTGCTGTTCGACGGCGTGCTGCAGATGCTCGACGCCCTGCGCGCGCGCGGCCACAAGCTGGCGGTGGCCACGGGCAAGTCGCGCCGCGGGCTCAACGAGGCGCTGAAGTCGGTGGCGTTGCGCGACCGCTTCGACGGCTCGCGCACGGCCGACGAAACCTTCGGCAAACCGCATCCGCGCATGCTGCTGGAGCTGATGGAAGAGCTGGACGTGACGGCGGAGCGCACGCTGATGATCGGCGACACCACGC
This sequence comes from Variovorax sp. H27-G14, assembly GCF_046156345.1. NCBI lineage: Bacteria > Pseudomonadati > Pseudomonadota > Betaproteobacteria > Burkholderiales > Comamonadaceae > Variovorax > Variovorax sp. H27-G14. Next base: position 445,350 of record NZ_JAYLVN010000001.1, on the reverse strand, counting down.
ACGATCTGCAGCTGGCGCAGAACGCCGGCGCTGCCAGCGTGGGTGTGAGCTACGGCGCACACGAGCCCGCCAGCTTCGACGAATTCAAGCCGCTGCACATCGCGCACTCGGTGGCCGACCTCGAGGCGTGGCTCCTCGGCAACGCCTGAGAGGCTGGCGGTGAGCGAAGAACGCATTCCGCTGTGCAATGCCGAGGAGCTGATCGAAGGCAGCCTGGCCGTGCCTTTCGACGTGGTTCATGCCGGCGAAACCTGCCGCGCCTTTGCGGTGCGCTTCGAGGGCCAGCCGCATGCGTTTCTCAACCGCTGCAGCCATGTCGCGATGGAGATGGACTTTCAGCCCGACCGCTTCTTCGACGACACCGGCCAGTGGCTGTTGTGCGCGACGCACGGCGCGGTCTACAAGCCCGACACCGGCGAATGCGCGGGCGGCCCCTGCCGCGGCGGCCTCGTGAAGATCGCCCTGAGCGAGCATGACGGCGTGGTGCACTGGCATACTGACTGGAACCTCCACCCCCCTGACCTTCTGACATGACCGACCCAACCAGAACCGAACCCGAAGGGTTCGAACCATTTGAGCCGGCACCCCCCAAGAACATGGCCAAAGACCCCACGCAGCGTCCCGGATGGGAGCGCACCACGCTAGAGAAGCTCGCCTTTGCCGCGCTGAACGAACAGAAGGCTTCGCGCCGCTGGAAGACCTTCGTTCGGGTTTCCTGGCTCGCGTTTTTCGTCTTCCTGGCCTGGTTTGCGCTGTCGCGCAGCGCGCCGAGCACCGCGAAGACCACGGCCCATACGGCGGTCGTCGAGATCAAGGGCGAAATTGCCAACGGCGGCGACGCCAGCGCCGAGTTCGTGGTGGCGGCGATGAAGACCGCCTTCGAAGACGAGGGCGCCAAGGGCGTCATTCTGCTGATCAACTCGCCCGGCGGCAGCCCGGTGCAGGCCGGCATCATCAACGACGAAATCAAGCGCCTGAAGGCCAAGTACAAGAAGCCGGTGTACGCGGTGGTCGAAGAAACCTGCGCGTCGGCGGCTTACTACATTGCGGCCAGCGCCGACAAGATCTATGTCGACAAGGCCAGCATCGTCGGCAGCATTGGCGTGCTGATGGACGGCTTCGGTTTCACGGGCGTGATGGAAAAGGTCGGCGTAGAGCGCCGCCTGCTGACGGCCGGTGAGAACAAGGGCTTCCTCGATCCGTTCAGCCCGATGAGCGACGCGCAGCGCGCCCACGCGCAGACCATGCTCGATCAGATCCACGCGCAGTTCATCAACGTGGTGAAGACCGGCCGCGGCGATCGCCTGAAGCTGGACACGCCCGGCCTGTTCAGCGGCCTGTTCTGGAGCGGCGAGCAAGCCGTGGCCTATGGCCTGGCCGACCAGCTGGGCAATGTCGACTACGTGGCCCGCGAGGTCATCAAGGCCGAAGAGGTGATCGACTACACGCGCCGCGACAACGTGGCCGAAAAGCTGGCCAAGAAGTTCGGCGCCGCAATGGCCGAAACCACCGTGCGCCTGATGCAGACCACGCCCGCGCTGCGCTGATCGCCTATTTGTTTTCGCCGCTGGCGGTGTAGCGCGCGGACGCTGCCAGCGCCAGGGCGAAAGCAACCACCACATACAGCGCGGCGGTCAGCGAGGTCGCCCGCGCCAGCAGCCCGATCACCGCCGGGCCTGCCATGAAACCCGCATAGGCCAAAGCCGACACCGACGCAATGCCGAGTGCCGGCTCCACGCCCGGCACCTTGGCCGAGGCCGAGAACAGAATGGGCACGACGTTCGCAAACCCCACGCCCACACCCGCGAAGCCGACCAGCGCCAGCCAGGGCAGGTCGGTGATCAGCACCAGGGTCATTGCAGCGGCCGCCAGCAGGCCGCTGCCGAGCAGCAGCGTGGCCGGTGCAAAGCGCTGGCGCATCGCGTCCCCGCCGAAGCGGGCTGCGGCCATGGCGGCCGAAAAGCTCGCATAGGCCAGCGCGGCCTGTTGCTGCGGGCTGCCGATTTCCTGTTGCATGTAGAGCACGCTCCAGTCGTAGATGGCGCCTTCGGCGATCAGGCCCAGTGCAGCCAGCACGCCCAGCACCGCGAGCGTGCCGCGCGGCAGCAGGAAGCCGTGGTCGGCTTCCGCCGCGCCGCTGGTGGCGGGCCGGGGCAGCATGCGCGTCGAGGCGACGGCCACCAGCAGCACCATCGCCGCGGAGACGATCAAGAGGTGCGTCTGCGCACCGAGCCCGGCTGCAAGCGCCGCGCTGCCGCTCGCGGCGCCGGCCATGCCGCCCAGGCTGAACATGCCGTGCATGCCGCTCATCAGCGGCGTGCCGCCGTGCAGTTCGAGCTGCGCGGCTTCGGTGTTGATCGACACGTCGAACACGCTGGTCACAAGGCCGAAGGCCGCCAGCAGGCCCAGGAGAGCGGCATAGCCCGGCATGGCGATCAGGCCGGCCAGCAGCAATGCATAGATGCAGCCGCAAATGCCGGCCACGCGGCGCGGTCCGTGGCGACCGATCCAACGGCCGGCGCTGGTCAGGCCGATCATGGCGCCCGCCCCGGCTGCGAGCATGGCCAGCCCGAGCTGCGCCTCGTCGATGCCGTAGTGCGCTTTGACCGTGGGAACGTGCACGCCCCAGGTCGCGAAGATGAAGCCGGCGGAAAAGAACTGCGCGCGCGACGCCCAGCGCGTGCCTGCGGTAACGGCCAGCATCTTCAGCGGCCGATCGCGAACACGGCGGGCAGGCGTTCGTCTGTTGCGGTGAGCGGCTTGGCGCGCCAGGCTTTCACGGTCTCGCTGCGCACCTGCGCGCTGGAGAGCGTGAGCCCGCGCGCCACGGCCAGGCGCGTGTTGTGCTGCAGGGTCTGCACCAGCGCCTGGAGCATGGCGGCGTTGCGGTAGGGCGTTTCGATGAACAGCTGGGTCTGGCCCGTCTTGAGCGCCAGTGCCTCGAGTTCGCGGATGCGCGTCTGGCGCTCGACGGCGTCCTGCGGCAGGTAGCCGACGAACGCAAAGTTCTGGCCGTTGAGCCCGCTCGCGGCCAGCGCCAGCAGCAGCGAGACGGGGCCGGTGAGTGGCACCACGGTCAGGCCGAGGTCGTGCGCGGCGCGTGCCACCGACGAACCCGGGTCGGCAACCGCAGGCATGCCCGCTTCGCTCAGCAGGCCGATGTCGTGGCCTTCCAGTGCCGCGGCCAGCAACGGCCGGGCGTCGAACTGGCCTGCATGGTCGCCTTTCTTGTGCACTTCGCGCGGGAGTTCCTGGATGTTCTGGGCCTGCAGGGGCGCCGCCAGGGGCGCGACGGCGTCGATGCGTTTCAGATAGGCGCGCGCGGACTTCGCGTTCTCGCAAATCCAATGGGTGATGCCGGCGGCCGTCTGCAGGGTGCCCAGCGGCAGGGCGTCCTGCAGCGGGGCCTGCACGTCGCAGCCGAAGTCGAGCGGCGCGGGAACGAGGTAGAGCTTGCCTTTGGGTGTGGTCACAGCAGTTCGACCCCCGCTGCGCGCAGCATCTGGCAGGTGCGGATCAGCGGCAGGCCGACCAGTGCGGTCGGGTCGTCGCTGTCGATGGCACTCAGCAGCGCGATGCCAAGGCCTTCGCTCTTGGCGCTGCCTGCGCAGTCGTAGGGCTGCTCGGCGAGCAAATACTGTTCGATGGAGGCGTCCGTCAGGTCGCGGAAGACCACGCGCACGGGGGCTATGTCGCGCTGGACGAAGCCGGTGGCCTGGCAGACCACGGCAACCGCCGTCTGGAAGATGAGCGTCTGGCCGCGCATGCGGCGCAACTGGGCGGTGGCCCGGGCGTGGTCGCCAGGCTTGCCGAGTGCTTCGCCGGCAAGGTCGGCCACCTGGTCGGAGCCGATGACGACGGCTTGCGGAAAGCGCGCGGCCACGGCATTGGCTTTTTCCAGTGCCAGGCGCACGGCCAGGTCACGCGGTGTTTCGCCGGGCAGGGGCGTTTCGTCGACTTCCGGCGACTGCACGTCGAAGGGCAGTCGCAGGCGGGTAAGCAGTTCGCGGCGGTAGCGCGAGGTCGAGGCGAGGATCACGGTGCGTTGCATGAGGGCGATTGTGCGTGAGCCGCCCAAGACGCCAGGGCCTGTTCCAGCCCGGCGATCGGGCAGTCGAGATAGACTGCCGCGGATGAAGAGAGAATTTGCCCCCGAACGGCTCAACGTGCCCGGTTTTACCGCCGCTGCAGCCACCCTGGAAGCCGCCGATCCGGTTCCCAACTACGCCCGCCTCGTTGCCGAGCTGGCAACGCCGGCCACCGATGCGATCGTCCATTGGGAGGCCACCGGCGAAGAACGTCCCGGCGCAGACGGCAAGCCCGTGGCGTGGATGCATCTGGGAGCCGAAGCAACAGTGCCGCTGGTCTGCCAGCGCTGCCTGACGCCCGTGGACGCCGAGCTTTTTGTAGATCGCTGGTTCCGTTTCGTGGCCGACGAGGCCACTGCGGACGCTCAGGACGACGAAGCCGATGAAGACCTGCTTGTGCTGAGTCGCGAGTTCGACCTGCACACCTTGATCGAGGACGAGCTGCTGATGGAGATTCCCGCCACACCCGTCCACGACGTCTGCCCCGTCCCCGTGCAGTTGTCTTCGAGCGACGAAGACTTCAACGAGGCCGAACAGGCCAAACCCAACCCGTTTGCCGCGCTCGAAGCGTTGCGCGCGCGCAAGCCGGAAGATGGCTCGAAAGAGGGCGAGTAGCTCTTTCTCGCAGTCTGGGCTATACTCATGGGCTTCGCGCGCGCCGCCGTGAGCAGCAATGCAGGTAAAGACATTCCATACATGTTTCTGCATTGCCACCGCGTGAGCCCGCATCCTTTCACTCACCTCACAGTCCAGGAGCCATCATGGCCGTCCAGCAAAACAAGAAGTCGCCTTCCAAGCGCGGCATGCACCGTTCCCACAATGCGCTGGTCGTGCCCGGCATCGCCGTGGAATCGACCACCGGCGAGATCCATCTGCGTCACCACATCAGCCCCAACGGTTTCTACCGTGGCCGTCAGGTGCTCAAGAACAAGTCTGAAGCCTGATCTCGCATCCCAAGGCCAAGGCCCGAAGCTACTTCTGCTGTAGCGTCGGGCCTTTGTTTTGATGGCTACGCCTTTTTCCCTCGAAATCACTGCTGCGCCTTCCGCAATCACGCTCGCCGTGGATTGCATGGGGGGCGATCATGGGCCGCGTGTCACGCTCGCGGCCTGCCGCGCGTTTCTCGAGCGGCACAGCGAAGCCTCGCTGTTGCTGGTCGGTGCGCCGGCCGCACTGGCGGGGTTTGCCGCGCATCCACGTGCCCGCATCGTCGCCGCAAGCGAAGTGGTGGGCATGGACGACCCAATTGAAATTGCGCTGCGCAAGAAGAAAGACTCTTCGATGCGCGTGGCGATCCAGCAGGTCAAGGATGGTGCTGCGCAAGCCGCCATCTCCGCCGGCAACACCGGCGCCCTGATGGCGATTGCGCGCTACCTGCTCAAGACGCTCGACGGCATCGATCGCCCCGCGATTGCGCCGCAGCTTCCCAATGCCAAGGGCGGTGCAACCACCGTGCTCGATCTGGGTGCGAACGTCGATTGCGACGCCGAAGACCTGCTTCAGTTCGCCGTGCTCGGCTCCGCGCTGGTCTCGGCGCTGACCGGCAACGAGTCGCCTTCGGTCGGCCTGCTCAATATTGGCGAAGAAGCCATCAAGGGCAGCGAAACAATCAAAAAAGCAAGCCTGCTGCTGCGTACGGCTGCCAACTCGAAGGATCTGAACTTCTACGGCAACGTGGAAGGCAACGACATCTTCAAGGGCACGACCGACATCGTTGTGTGCGACGGCTTCGTCGGCAACGTGGCGCTGAAGGCCAGCGAAGGCGTGGCGTCGATGATCGGCGAGTTCATTCGCGTCGAATTCTCGCGAAGCATCTTCACCAAGGCTGCCGCAATTGTTGCTTACCCGGTGCTAAAAGCGTTCAAAAGTCGCCTTGACCACCGTCGTTACAACGGTGCGGCACTTTTGGGTCTGCGCGGGCTGGTCTTCAAGAGCCATGGTTCGGCAGACGAAGTGGCTTTCGGTCATGCGCTGGATCGCGCTTATGATGCCGCTCGCAACAACCTGCTCGATCGCGTGCGGGCCCGCATCGCCCACGCCGCGCCTTTGCTCGCGCGGCAGGAACCGGCGGCGCCGGTCGACGCGACGGCCCTTCACGTTTGATGACTCCTTACTCACGCATTACCGGCACCGGCAGCTACCTGCCCCCACGCCGCGTGACCAACGACGACCTTGCCAAGGAATTGGCGGTGCGCGGCATCGAGACCTCCGATCAATGGATCGTCGAGCGCACCGGCATCCATGCGAGGCATTTCGCCGCGCCTGATGTCACCAGCAGCGATCTTGGGTTTGAGGCCGCCAGGCATGCCCTGGAATCCGCCGGTCGCAAGGCCAGCGATGTCGACCTGATCATCGTGGCCACCTCGACGCCCGACATGGTGTTTCCGTCATCGGCCGCCATCCTCCAGCACAAGCTCGGCATTGCCGGCTGCCCGGCGTTCGACGTGCAGGCGGTCTGCAGCGGCTTTGTCTATGCGTTGACCGTCGCCGACGCGATGATCCGTACGGGCAGCGCGCGCTGCGCTCTGGTGATCGGCGCCGAAGTGTTCTCCCGCATCCTCGACTTCAACGACCGCACCACCTGCGTGCTGTTCGGCGACGGCGCGGGCGCGGTGGTGCTCGAGGCGAGCGAAGAGCCCGGCATCCTGGCCAGCGACCTGCACGCGGACGGCAAACATGTCGGCATTCTTTGCGTGCCGGGCCATGTGTCCGGCGGCAACGTGGTGGGCACGCCGCTGCTTCACATGGACGGTCAGGCTGTCTTCAAGCTCGCGGTTCGCGTGCTCGAAGAGGCGGCGCGCACCACGCTGGCAAAGGCCGGAAAAACCGAAGCCGACATCGACTGGCTCATTCCGCATCAGGCCAACATCCGCATCATGGAAGGCACGGCGAAGAAGCTGAAGCTTCCACGCGAGAAGCTGATCGTCACGGTGAACGAACACGGCAACACTTCTGCCGCCTCCATTCCGCTGGCGCTCGACGAGGCCGTGCGTTCCGGCAAGGTGAAGAAAGGCGAAACGCTCATGCTCGAAGGCGTGGGCGGCGGCTTCACCTGGGGCGCAGTCCTGCTGACTCTGTAGTGTGTTGCGGCGGCCTGAAAAGGGCGGCTGCAACGTGAGACGACACACCAAACAATGAAATCCTTTGCTTTTGTCTTTCCGGGTCAGGGCTCGCAAGCGGTCGGCATGCTTGACGCCTGGAGCGATCACCCCGCCGTGCGCGAAACCCTGCGCGAAGCCTCCGATGCGCTGGATGAAGACATCGGCGCGCTGATCAAGAACGGCCCCAAGGAAGAACTGGCGCTCACGACCAACACCCAGCCCGTGATGCTTGTGGCGGGCGTTGCCGCATGGCGCGCCTGGCTTGCCGAAGGCGGCGCCACGCCTTCCGTCGTGGCCGGTCATTCGCTCGGCGAATACTCGGCGCTCGTGGCCTCGGGCGTGCTGACGCTCTCGCAGGCCGCGCCGCTGGTGCGTTTCCGCGCGCAAGCGATGCAACAGGCGGTGCCCGTGGGCATCGGCGCGATGGCCGCGGTGCTCGGCATGGCGTCGGACAAGGTGGTGGAAGGCTGTGCGCAGGCTACGGCCAGCTTTGGTGTGGACAGCGCGGAGATCGTCGAGGCCGTGAATTTCAACGACCCGATGCAGACCGTGATCGCCGGCAGCAAGGCGGCCGTCGACAAGGCTTGCGAGCTGCTCAAAGCCAATGGCGCGAAGCGCGCGTTGCTGTTGCCGGTGTCGGCGCCTTTCCATTCGAGCCTCATGAAACCCGCCGCGCAAGCCTTGCGCGAGAAGCTGGGCTCGATCGTGCTGGCGGCGCCGCAGATTCCCGTGCTGAACAACATCGACGTTGCCGTCGAGACCGATGCCGACCGCATTCGTGACGCCCTGGTGCGCCAGGCCGCCGGACCGGTGCGCTGGGTCGAGAGCGTGCAGGCCTTGAAACTGCGCGGTGTAGCCGCCATCATCGAGTGTGGGCCTGGCAAGGTGCTGGCCGGCATGGTGAAGCGCATCGCCCCCGATCTGGAAGCCGCGTCCGTGTACGACCCGGCCTCGCTCGCGGACACCCGACAATCGCTCGCTGCCTGAACAGCAAGGCCCCGACACTTTTTCTTATGAGCATTCCCAAATTCGAAGGGCAAGTCGCCCTGGTCACCGGCGCTACGCGCGGCATTGGCGCGGCCATTGCGCTGGAGCTGGCGCAGCGCGGCGTGAAGGTGGTGGGCACGGGCACCACCGACGACGGCGCGGCCAAGATCACTTCGGCGCTCAGCGCCTTCGGCGGCCGCGGCCGCGCACTCGATGTGAACGACGGTGCGGCTGTGGAAGCCCTGATCGACGAAATCGTGAAGGCCTACGGCGCCATTCACGTGCTGGTCAACAACGCCGGCATCACGCGCGACACGCTCGCCATGCGCATGAAGGACAGCGACTGGGACGCGGTGCTCGACACCAACCTCAAGGCCGTCTTCTCGCTCTCGCGCGCCGTCATCCGTCCGATGATGAAGCAGCGCTACGGCCGCATCATCAGCATCACCAGCGTGGTTGGCGCCTCCGGCAATGCCGGCCAGGCCAACTACGCGGCCGCCAAGGCCGGCGTGGCGGGCATGACCCGCGCGCTGGCCCGAGAGCTCGGCAGCCGCAACATCACGGTCAACTGCGTCGCGCCCGGTTTCATCGAAACCGACATGACCGCCAGCCTCCCCGAAGCCCAGCAACAGGCGCTGCTCCAGCAGATCCCGTTGGGCCACCTGGGCAAGCCGGCAGACATCGCGCATGCAGTGGCCTACCTCGCATCGCCCCAGGCGTCCTACGTCACGGGGCAGGAGCTGCACGTCAACGGCGGCATGCACATGTAGCCGCAAGGCGCAATCTTTCCCGTACCGGGTGCACGGCAAATGCCACAATGCGCCCGGCTAAAATCCACCGATTACCTACAACCCTCAGAGGGAACCAAATGAGCGATATCGAAGCACGTGTCAAGAAAATCATCGCCGAGCAACTCGGCGTGGAAGAGTCCCAAGTGACGAACGAAAAGGCCTTCGTGGCCGACCTGGGCGCGGACTCGCTCGACACGGTCGAACTCGTGATGGCACTCGAAGATGAATTCGGCATCGAAATTCCCGACGAAGATGCCGAAAAAATCACCACGGTGCAAAACGCCGTCGACTACGCCACCAAGAATCAAAAGGCCTGACAGGCCAGCTGACAAGATTGCGACTGCGGCCGGCGGATTTTTCATAACCCGCATGCGCCGACAGTCAACTGTTCAGCGCTTCCAGAAAGGTTTGCCGGCATGACCAAACGCCGCGTCGTCGTGACCGGACTCGGTTGCATCGCTCCTGTCGGAAACACCGCAACCGAATCCTGGGCCAACTTGTTGGCCGGGAATTCGGGCATTGCGAACATCACCGCGTTCGATGCAAGTGCCTTCGCCTGCAAGTTCGCAGGTGAGGTCAAGGGTTTCGACATCACCCAATACATCTCGGAGAAAGAAGCGCGTCACATGGACCGCTTCATTCATCTGGGTCTGGCCGCTGCCATGCAAGCGGTACAGGACAGCGGACTGCCGACAGGCGAAGCGCTGCCCTATGAAAAAGCAGTGCGCATCGGCTGCAACATCGGCTCCGGCATCGGCGGTCTGCCAATGATCGAACAGACGCACGGGGAACTGGTTGCACGCGGCCCACGCCGCGTGTCGCCTTTCTTCGTGCCGGCGTCGATCATCAACATGATCTCCGGTCACGTGTCGATCAAGTACGGCTTCAAGGGCCCGAACATCGCCGTGGTCACGGCCTGCACCACCGGCCTGCATGCCATTGGCACGTCGGCACGCATGATCGAGTACGGCGACGCCGACGTCATGATTGCGGGCGGTGCCGAGTCGACCATCTCCCCGCTGGGCATCGGTGGCTTCACCGCGCCTCGCGCGTTGAGCACCCGCAACGACGATCCCGCCACGGCTTCGCGTCCCTGGGACAAGGACCGCGACGGTTTCGTGCTGGGCGAGGGCGCTGGCGTGCTGGTGCTCGAAGAGTACGAACACGCCAAGGCGCGCGGTGCCAAGATCTACGCGGAAGTCGCGGGCTTCGGCCTGACGGGTGACGCGTACCACATGACCGCGCCCGACGTCGACGGCCCCCGCCGCTCGATGGTCATGGCACTGGCCAACGCCGGCGTCAATGCCGACCAGGTGCAGTACCTCAACGCGCACGGCACCTCGACGCAGATCGGCGACCTCAACGAGACCAATGCGGTCAAGTTGGCGTTCGGCGATCACGCTAAGAAGCTGGTCGTGAATTCGACGAAGTCCATGACCGGCCACTTGCTGGGCGGCGCGGGCGGCATCGAATCGGTGTTCACGGTGCTGGCCCTGCACGAGCAGAAGAGTCCGCCGACCATCAACATCTTCAACCAGGATCCGGAGTGCGATCTCGACTACTGCGCCAACGAGGCGCGCGATCTGAAGATCGATGTCGCGGTCAAGAACAACTTCGGCTTCGGGGGCACCAACGGCACGCTGGTGTTCAAGCGCGCTTGAGCCTGGCTCTTTCATGCACAGCGCGCCACCGGTGACCTATCCGGTGGGGCGCTCGCGCGGCGCCACCCGGATTCTTGTTGTTCTTTGGGCGCTGGGCGCTTGCTGCGCGGGCGCGTCCTGCTATCTGATCGATAGCGCCGGATGGCGTCAGCTGTTGCTGGTTCTCAGTGTCGCGTGCTCTGGTGTTGCCGCGGGCTTCGGCCTGCGGCGCGATGGCGCCGGCCTGCTTCATTTCGACGGCCTGCACTGGTCGCTGAGCGGGGCTCATTCGTCCCGTTCGGTGCACGCGGCACGCGCCATGGTGGCGCTCGATTTCCAGTCGCTGATGCTGCTTCGCCTGAGCGAGCCGGGCCGCGCGCGGCGCTGGGTGTGGGCCGAGCAGCGGGCCATGCCCGAACGCTGGCGCGACGTGCGCCGTGCGGTATATTCGCGCCCCCCGTCCGCGGCGCCCGCGGCCGACACCTGGCGTGCGACGGCTCCCGCCGACGCGCCCTGAACCTTCCTCGATGACCACTTCTCCGCCGCCCGTGCCGCCGGACTCCGGCCTGACCGACGCGCCCGCTGAAGCGCCGCGCCCGGGCGAGGTCGATTTCCAGTTGGTCCAGCGCACCGTCGCGGGCGACCAGAAGGCGTTCGAACTGCTGGTCATCAAGTACCAGCGCCGCATCGAACGACTGATCGGGCGCATGGTGCGCGACGTCGACCTGGTCGAGGACATCGCCCAGGAGACCTTCATTCGCGCCTACCGCGCGCTGCATCAGTTCCGCGGCGAGGCGCAGTTCTATACATGGCTCTATCGGATTGCCGTCAACACCGCCAAGAAGGCGCTGGTGGACATGAAGCGCGACCCGACTGTCTCCGAAGCGGCCCTGAGGCCGTCTTCTGAAGACGATGATGAAACTTACCGTCCTGGAAACGAACCAACCACCGACGAAACCCCCGAATCCATCCTGGCGGCGAACGAAATCGCCCGCGCCGTCGAGGCAGCCATGGAAGCGCTCCCTGCCGAATTGCGGCAGGCGGTGACGCTGCGTGAGATCGAGGGCATGAGTTACGAAGAAATTGCCGAGGTCATGAATTGCCCTATCGGCACGGTGCGTTCGCGTATTTTCCGGGCGCGCGAGGCCATTTCGGCCCGGGTCAAGCCGCTGCTGGACAACCAGACCGGCAAACGTTGGTAAGCAAGCAGGTGAATGAAATGAATCAGACGATGACGGTTCGGGAACAGGTGTCCGCACTTGCGGATGGTCATTTGCAGGGCGAGGCCTTTGCCCAGGCGATCGAAGCGGTCTGCAACGACGGCGAGGCGCGCGCGGCGTGGCAGGCTTTTCACGTGGCGGGCGATGTGCTGCGCTCGGGGTCGCATTCGCCGTGCAGCGACACGTCGGCATTCCTGGCGCGCTTTCAGCAGCGGCTGGCGGCCGAGCCGGTGGTGCTCACGCCCGTGCCGGCACCGGTCGCCGCGCCCATTGCGCTGCCCGTCCGACGCCGTGTGGAGGCGGCCAACGAGCCGGTCTTCCGCTGGAAGCTGGTGGCTGGCGCCGCGTCTTTGATGGCCGTGGCCGCCATCAGTTGGACCTTGGTGGGAAACGGCTCGGCCGTTTCGCAATCCGGTGCCCAGATCGCGTCGGTCCAACAGCAACAGCAACCGGCCGTCAACTCGGTGTTGGCCGCAGCCGCCATCGGCAGCGACCAGCCCGCCGGCAACGTGCTCACCCCTACCCGCGTGATTGTCGGCAGCGGCAACCCGCAGGTCATGCTGCGCGATCCGCGCCTGGACCAGTTGCTCGAAGCGCACCAGCAAGCTGGCGGTGCTTCGCAAATGCCTTCCGGCTTCCTGCGCAATGCCACTTTCGAGGGCCCGACGCGCTGACAGCGCGCGCCCGCAGCCGCCCGCAATGACCGTTCAGATGCCGATCTCCGCGCGCGCTTGCGTGCTTGTGTTTGCTGCTTTTTGTCTTGCGCACGCTGCGACCGCGCAGACCCGCGGGGGTGCCGCAACTGCCAAGAGCGCTGCAGCGCCGGCCCAGACCGACGAGCCGCCGGCAATGAATGTGACCGAGTGGCTGCAGCGCATGCATGCGGGTGCGCGCCAGCGCAACTACATCGGCACTTTCGTGGTGTCGGCGCCGGGCGGCGACCTGTCGAGCGCGCGCATCTGGCATGTGCGCGACGGCGAGCATCAGATCGAGCGCATCGAGGCGCTGTCGGGGCCGCCGCGCTCCACCTTCCGGCGCAACCGCAATGTCATGACCTTCCTGCCGGAGGCCAAGGTCGTCAAGGTCGAGAAGCGCGAGAACCTCGATCTCTTCCCGAACCTGCCGGAAAAGCCCGATTCCACCATCGGCGATTTCTACGACGTGCGCGCGATCGGCAAGGACCGCGTGGCGGGCTTCGACGCCGACGTGGTGCAGCTGGTGCCGCACGATGGCCTGCGCTTCGGTTATCGGATCTGGAGCGAACGCCGCTCGGGCCTGGTGGTGAAGCTGCAGACCCTCGACAGCGATTCGCGCGTGGTCGAGCAGTCGGCATTTTCCGAGCTGCAGCTCGATGCGCCCGTGAAGGCCCAGGCGCTCTCGCAGATGATGGCCAACACCGCGGGCTACCGCATCGAGAAGCTCGAGCTGGAGCGCAGCAGTGCGCAGGACGAAGGCTGGACGCTCAACGCGCCCGTGGCCGGCTTCAAGCCGCGCAGTTTCTTCCGCCGGGCGGCCGCCACCGACGACACTGGCAAGGCCAAGCAGGACGCGACCACGTTCCAGTGGACCTTCTCCGACGGGCTGGCCTCGGTGTCGCTCTTCATCGAGCGCTATGACGCTGCGCGCGCACCGCGCGACGGCGTGCTGACCATCGGCGCCACCAACGCCATCCGCCGGCGCCTTCCGGCGCCCGCCAGCGACTGGTGGCTGACCGCTGTCGGCGAAGTGCCGCAGCAGACACTCAACGCATTTGCCCAGAGTCTTGCGCGCACGCGCTGATTCGCGGCATGCGCGCCGGTTGCGCTGAACCAAGCATGCAGCGCAGACTCATAACAACTGTTTCCAGCCGATCTGTTCTTTTGAAAGAAAACCGATGATCTTCAAAGTCGAGGGACACACGCTTCGTTCCGGTCTGCTGGCTTTTGCGCTGGCGCTGACAGCGAGCGCTTCGTTCCTGCCCGTCGAGTCGGTGCATGCGCAGACGCGCACGCTGCCCGACTTCACAGATCTGGTCGACCAGGTCGGCCCGTCCGTCGTGAACATCCGCACCGTCGAGAAAGTTGCGCAGCGCGGCGCTGGCAACGGCAACGGCGAGATGGACGAGGAAATGCAGGAGTTCTTCCGTCGCTTCTTCGGCCAGCCGGCGCCGGGTCAGACGCCCCGCCAGGGCCCGACCCCCAAGCGGCCCCAGCAGCCGCAGGAAGAAGAGCGCCCGCGCGGCGTGGGCTCCGGCTTCATCCTGACGGCCGACGGCTACGTGATGACCAACGCGCACGTGGTGGAAGACGCCTCCGAGGTGATGGTCACGCTGCCCGACAAGCGCGAGTTCAAGGCCAAGATCGTCGGCGCCGACAAGCGCACCGACGTGGCGGTCGTGAAGATCGAGGCCACGGGCCTGCCCGCCGTGAAGGTGGGCGACATCTCCCGGCTGCGCGTGGGCGAGTGGGTGATGGCCATCGGCTCGCCGTTCGGCCTCGAGAACACCGTCACCGCCGGCATCGTGAGCGCAAAGCAGCGCGACACCGGCGAGTACCTGCCGTTCATCCAGACCGACGTGGCCATCAACCCCGGCAACTCGGGTGGTCCGCTGATCAACATGCGCGGCGAGGTGGTTGGGATCAACAGCCAGATCTACTCGCGCTCGGGCGGCTTCATGGGCATCTCTTTCTCGATTCCCATCGACGAAGCGATTCGCGTGAGCGACCAGCTGCGCACCACCGGCCGCGTCTCGCGCGGTCGCATTGGCGTGCAGATCGACCAGGTCACCAAGGACGTGGCCGAAGCCATCGGCCTGGGCAAGGCGCAAGGCGCGCTGGTGCGCGGCGTGGAAGCCGGTTCGCCGGGTGAGAAGGCCGGCGTGGAGCCTGGCGACGTCATCACCAAGTTCGACGGCAAGGCCATCGAGAAGCCGAGTGACCTGCCACGCCTGGTGGGCAACACCAAGCCGGGCACCAAGAGCACGCTGACGGTGTTCCGCCGCGGTGCGTCGCGCGACCTGAGCGTGACCATTGCCGAGATCGAGCCCGACAAGCCGGCCAAGCGCGCGAGCGATCGCGACGAGCCCGCACCCAAGCCACCCGTGTCCGCCGCCGCGAAGTCGCTGGGCCTGGCGGTGAGCGATCTCACCGATGCGCAGAAGAAGGAGCTCAAGGTCAAGGGCGGCGTGAAGGTCGACGCGGCCAGCGAGGGCGCTGCCCGTGCCGGCCTTCGCGAGGGCGACATCATCCTGGCCGTGGGCAATGCCGAGGTGGCGAACAGCCGCGAATTCGAGGCTGTCGTGGGCAAGGCGGACAAGAGCAAGGCGCTCAGCGTGCTGTTCCGTCGGGGCGATTGGGCGCAATACGCCCTGATCCGGCCCGCACGCTGATCTGACGCTGGCGTCAAGTGGCCCCACCCGGCAGTCGGGTTTGGGGCCGTTTTTTTGAGGTGTTTACGACGTTCTTGCGGTGCCCATCAAAAAAATCTTTGAGCTCGAAAGTGTCGATTTACGTTTGCGTTTACTAACTTAAAAACAGGCTAAGGACGGATTTCGGTAGAATAGAGCTCCGTCGGCGGCCGGTCAGCGCATAAGGAGGGCCATGGCCTTCACGATGCGAGATGTCAGACAGCAGTCCACCGGTGCTCCACAGATCGCCCACAAGTTGTTCAGTGAGTGCTCCACCGATCCTGTTGATAACCTGTTCATATCTTTGATGTTGTGGACCTGCAACGACCCCTTTGGACCCGTTCCCGGATGTACGTGCTTCCCTTTTTGCCTACAATGAAGTTCCAACTACTGCAGTTGCCATTGCTTGTTGGTTCAGGGCGCGTCTCCAGAAGACGCGCCCTTTTTTCTTGCCCGTCGCACTCTGCGTCCGAGCCAATTCAAGTACTTAAGCGTTCCCGTTGATGAATCACATCAGAAATTTTTCGATCATTGCGCACATCGACCATGGCAAGTCGACGCTAGCGGACCGTTTGATCCAACGTTGCGGCGGCCTCGCGGACCGCGAGATGGAAGCGCAGGTGCTCGATTCGATGGACATCGAAAAAGAGCGTGGGATAACCATCAAGGCGCAGACCGCTGCACTGCGCTACAAGGCCCTCGATGGGCAGATCTACAACCTCAATTTGATCGACACGCCGGGTCACGTCGACTTCTCGTATGAAGTGAGTCGCTCGCTGTCGGCATGCGAAGGCGCGCTGCTCGTCGTCGATGCATCGCAAGGCGTCGAAGCGCAGACGGTGGCCAACTGCTACACCGCGCTCGACCTGGGCGTTGAAGTGATACCGGTACTCAACAAGATCGATCTGCCCAACGCAGACCTCGACAACGCGCGCACCGAAATCGAAGACGTCATCGGCATTGATGCAACTGATGCGATTCCGTGTTCAGCGAAAACCGGCGTGGGCATCGAGGACATCCTCGAAGCCGTGGTCGCGCGCATGCCCGCGCCGCGCGGCAACCCCGATGGCCCGCTGCGCGCGATGATCGTCGACAGCTGGTTCGACGCCTATGTCGGCGTTGTCATGCTGGTGCGCGTGGTCGACGGGCGGCTGGTGAAGGGCGAGCGCATCAAGATGATGGCGTCCGGCGCGATGTACAACGCCGACAGCATCGGCGTGTTCACGCCCGCCAACGAGGCGCGCCCGTCGCTCGAAGCCGGCGAGGTGGGCTACATCATCGCGGGCATCAAGGAACTGCAGGCCGCCAAGGTCGGCGACACGGTCACGCTGATCCGGCCCGGCACCGGCGGCGCCGCAGCCACCGCGACCGAGGCGCTGCCCGGCTTCAAGGAAATCCAGCCACAGGTGTTCGCTGGCCTTTACCCGACCGAAGCGAGCGAGTACGACTCGCTGCGCGACGCGCTCGAAAAGCTCAAGCTCAACGACTCGTCGCTGCGCTACGAACCCGAAGTGAGCCAGGCGCTGGGCTTCGGCTTTCGCTGCGGCTTTCTCGGTCTGCTGCACATGGAGATCGTGCAGGAGCGCCTGGAGCGCGAGTTCGACCAGGACCTGATCACGACCGCGCCCAGCGTGGTCTACCAGGTGGTCAAGAACGACGGCCAAGTGATGATGGTGGAGAACCCGTCCAAGATGCCCGACGTCGGGCGCATGTCGGAAATTCGCGAACCCATCGTCACCGTGCACCTGTACATGCCGCAGGAATACGTGGGCTCGGTCATGACGCTGGCCAACCAGAAGCGCGGCGTGCAGTTGAACATGGCCTACCACGGGCGCCAGGTCATGCTGACCTACGAGATGCCGCTGGGCGAGATCGTGCTCGACTTCTTCGACAAGCTGAAGTCGGTGAGCCGTGGCTACGCCTCGATGGACTACGAGTTCAAAGAGTACCGCGCCTCCGACGTGGTGAAGGTCGACATTCTGCTGAACGGCGAGAAGGTCGACGCGCTGTCCATCATCGTGCACCGCAGCCAGTCGCAGTACCGCGGCCGGGCGGTGGTCGCGAAGATGCGCGAGATCATTTCGCGCCAGATGTATGACGTGGCGATCCAGGCGGCCATCGGGGTCACCATCATTGCGCGTGAGACAATCAAGGCCCTTCGCAAGAACGTGCTGGCCAAGTGCTACGGCGGCGACATTTCCCGCAAGAAGAAGCTGCTCGAGAAGCAGAAGGCCGGCAAGAAAAGAATGAAGCAGATCGGCTCCGTCGAGGTCCCGCAAGAGGCCTTCCTCGCGATTCTGCAAGTCGAAGACTGATCACAAAAATGGCATTCATCACCTCCCTGGTCCTTGCGGCTTTCATCGCCTATGTCGGCTCGTGGTATTTCGGCGCGATCGAAGGCAACTTCGCACTGCTGCTGTTCCTGGCCACGGTGATCACCGGTCTTTACTGGGTGGCCGAGCGCTTCTACTTTCTGCCGAAGCGGGAGCGGGCCGCGGTCAAGCTCGAGGCCTCGCTTGCCGAGCGCAATGCGCGCCTGGCCGAGCAGGGCATCAAGCAGGTCGACACCGCCGACACGAAGGCCAGCGAGCGGCTGCTGATGCAGCCCTGGTGGCTCGACTGGACCGCGGGCCTGTTCCCGGTGATCCTGGTGGTGTTTCTGCTGCGCTCGTTCCTGTACGAGCCCTTCAAGATTCCCTCGGGTTCGATGATGCCCACGCTGCTGACCGGCGACCTGATTCTGGTCAACAAGTTCACCTACGGCCTGCGCCTGCCGGTCATCAACACCAAGATCACCGCCGGTACGCCGCTGGCGCGTGGCGACGTGGTGGTGTTCCGCTACCCGCCCAAGCCGAGCATGGACTACATCAAGCGCGTGGTCGGCATCCCGGGCGACGAGGTGGCCTACCTGAACAAGAAGCTCACGATCAACGGCCAGCCGGTGCCCAAGCAGGCCGAGGCCGACTACCTCGACAACGAGTCGATGCGCCTGCTCAAGCAGTACGACGAGAACCTGTTCGGCAAGCAGCACAAGATCCTGAACGACGAATCCGCGCCGTCCTTCGTGCCCGGCGCCAGCGACTTTCCGGGCCGCGAAAACTGCCGTTATTCGGTGGAAGGCGTCGTGTGCAAGGTGCCCGCGGGCAGCTACTTCATGATGGGCGACAACCGCGATAATTCGGCCGACTCTCGTTTCTGGGGTTTCGTGCCGGACAGCAACGTCGTGGGCAGGGCGTTCTTTGTCTGGATGAACTTCGGCGATCTGGGTCGCATCGGTCCATTTCAATAAGCAGTCATCTGCACAGTTCGAGGGGTAAGAGGGCATGAGAACACATCGGTCAATCCGCAGCAGCGCTGCGCAGCAGCGCGGCATTTCGTTCATCGGCTTGGTGTTCGTCGCGGTGGTGCTCGCCTGCCTGGGCGTCGTGGTGGCACAGGTCATTCCGACGCTGATCGAATGGCAGGCGATCGACAAGGCCGCCAACAAGGCCAAGGAAGGCGCAACCGTGCCTGAAGTGCGCGCCATCTTCGATCGTGCCCAGGCCATCGACGACTTCAAGTCGGTCAGCGGCAAGGACCTGGACATCAAGAAGGTCGGCGAAAAGGTGGTCGTGTCGTATGCGTACGAGCGCGAGATTCCCCTGTTCGGCCCGGCCTACCTGACCCTCAAGTACAAGGGCGAGTCCCGCTGAACGCGGCACTCAAAAAGGTGGACGGCAGCCTCGTCGCGCTGCAAGCGCGTCTTCAGCACACCTTTTCCGACCCGCGGCTGCTCCAGCTCGCGCTCACGCACCGCAGCTTTTCGTCCGACCACAACGAGCGTCTCGAGTTTCTCGGCGACTCGGTGTTGAACCTGGCGGTCTCGCACCTGCTGTACATCCGGCTGTCGGAATTGCCCGAGGGCGATCTGTCGCGGGTGCGCGCCAACCTGGTCAAGCAGGACACCCTGCACCGCCTGGCCGTGGGCCTGGCGCTGTCGCCGTTGCTGAAGCTGGGCGAGGGCGAGGCGCGCTCCGGCGGCCCCAACCGGCCTTCTATCCTGGCCGATGCGCTCGAAGCGCTCATTGGCGCGGTCTACCTCGATGCCGGCTTCCTGGCCGCCGAGGCGCTGGTGCGCCGGCTTTACGAGGCGGTCGAGATCAATGCGCGTATGGACGCGGCCGCCAAAGACCCGAAGACCGAATTGCAGGAATGGCTGCAGGGTCACAAAATGAAGCTGCCCGCCTACCGCGTGGCAGCCACACTGGGTGCTGCGCACAAACAGACTTTCGATGTCGAGTGCGAGGTGCCCGAGTTGGGCCTTCGCGAACGCGGCATCGGCGGCTCGCGCCGCGCTGGCGAGCAGGCGGCGGCCGCCGCCATGTTGATACGCCTCAAGGCACGCGGCGCCGCGTGAAATCAGAATGAACGATGCTATTAATCCCGTAGCGGGACCCGAAGACACAGCAGGCGATACCGCCGCAAACGGGCCGCAGCATTGCGGCCTTATCGCCATCGTCGGCAAGCCCAATGTGGGCAAGTCGACGCTGCTCAATGCGCTGGTCGGCCAGAAGATCAGCATCACCTCTCGCAAGGCGCAGACCACGCGCCACCGCATCACCGGCATGCGCACGCGGGGTGCCACGCAGTTCGTGTTTGTCGACACGCCGGGCTTCCAGACCCTGCATGCCAACGCGCTGAACAAGTCGCTCAACAAGACCGTGCAGGGCGCGGTCGGCGACGTGGACCTGATTCTTTTCGTGGTCGAGGCCGGCAGCTTCACGCCGGCCGACGAGCGCGTGCTCAAGCTGCTGGGCAAGGGCATTCCCACGGTACTGCTGGCCAACAAGCTGGACAACGTGCACCGTCGCGGCGACATCGCGCCCTGGCTGCAGACCATGCAGGGCAAGCACGCCTTCGCCGAGTTCGTGCCGATGTCGGCCAAGAACGCCAAGGACGTCGAGCGCCTGTTCGGCATCTGCGAAAAGTATCTGCCCGAGCAGACGTGGTTCTACGACGAAGACGAGCTGACTGACCGCAGCGAGAAATTCCTTGCCGGCGAACTGGTGCGCGAGAAGCTGTTCCGCCTTACCGGCGACGAGCTGCCCTACACCTCGACCGTCATCATCGACAAGTTCGAGGAAGAGCCGCCGCAGAAGAAGGGCCACAAGCGCTTGCTGCGCATTGCCGCCACCATCGTGGTCGAGCGCGACAGCCACAAGGCCATGGTGATCGGCGACAAGGGCGAACGCATCAAGCGCATTGGCATGGAAACCCGTGTCGAGCTCGAAAAGCTGGCCGACGCCAAGGTGTTCATCGAACTGTGGGTGAAGGTGCGTTCGGGCTGGGCCGACGACGAAGCGCGCGTGCGTTCGTTCGGCTACGAATAAGCAATAGGCAATAAGCAAACCCCCAGGCTTGCTCGCTTCGCGTAGCCGCCAACCCCCTTGCAGGGGGCAACGCCAGCAGTCCGGCAAAGCCGGTTCCGCGGCGTTTGCCGGCCTCAAGCCTCGATGCCTCATAGCGCACTGACATGGCCACCCACCGCGTTTCGCACGAGCCGGCTTATGTGCTCCATCGCTACGACTGGAGCGAGTCGAGCCTGATCCTGGAGGTGTTCACCCGCCACCACGGGCGCATTGCGCTCGTCGCCAAGGGGGCGAAGCGCCCGAGTTCCAACTTTCGCCCGGTGCTGCTGCCGCTGCAGCCGCTGCAGCTCAACTACGGCGGCGACGCCGAGATCCGCACGCTCAAGGGCGCCGAATGGATGGGCGGGCACGTCATGCCGACCGGCGAGGCGCTGATGTCGGGCTACTACGTCAACGAACTGCTGCTGCGCCTGCTGGCGCGAGACGACGCGCACGAGGCGCTGTTCGACGCCTATGCCGGCGTGGTACAGGTGCTGGCCGGCGACCACGCCGGGGCCCAGGCGGCCACCCACGCCGCCGCGCTGCGCGCCTTCGAGCTGCTGCTGCTGCGCGCGGTGGGCCTGCTGCCGGCGCTCGACGTGCAGACGCTGACGCTGGCGCCGCTCGAAGCCGCCACGCGCTACAGCCTGGTGCCCGAGGCCGGCCTGCGGCACGCGGCCGACAACGAAGCCTCGCTGGCCGGTGACGAATGGCGCGGGCTCCAGGACATGCTGGACGACCGCGCGCCTTTCACCGCCACGTTGCGTGACGTGGCCACCATGAACGCCGGCAGCAACAGCGCGCTGCGCAACCAGCTGCGCACCTTGCTCAACTACCATTGCGGCGTGTCCACGCTGCGCACGCGGCAAATGATGAGAGATCTGCAAGCACTATGAGCACTTCAGCCCACGCTGGCACCGCCACCTCGCTGTCCGTCAACCTCAACAAGGTCGCCCTGGTGCGCAACACGCGCCACCTGGGCATTCCGAGCGTGCTGAAAGCTGCCCAGGCCTGCCTGGCCGCCGGCGCGCAGGGCATCACCGTGCACCCGCGTCCCGACGCGCGCCACATCCGCGCGCACGACGTGAGCGACCTGTCGGAGCTGCTCGCGAAAGACTGGCCGGGCGTCGAGTTCAACATCGAAGGCAACCCGTTCCAGAACCTGATGGACTTCGTGCGCGAACTGAAGCCGCACCAGGCCACCTTCGTGCCCGACAGCGAAACCCAGTCGACCAGCGACCACGGCTGGACCTTTCCCGACGACGCCGAGCGCCTGCGCCCGCTGATCGCCGAGGCCAGGGCGCTGGGCGTGCGCGTGAGCCTGTTCATGGACCCGATTCCCGAGATGATGGCCGCGGCCAGGGCCGTGGGCGCCGACCGTGTCGAGCTCTACACCGAAGGCTATGCCGCCTCGCGCGGCACGCCGAACGAGCAGGCCGTGCTGGCGCGCTACGCCGAAACGGCGCGCGCGGCGCTGGCCGCCGGACTGGGCGTGAACGCCGGCCACGACCTGAGCCGAGACAACCTCACTGCCTTTCTGCGCGCCGTGCCCGGTGTGCAGGAGGTCTCCATCGGCCACGCCTTTGTGGCCGACGCGCTCGAACTCGGCTACACCGCCGCCACGCGCGACTACCTGCGTTGCATCAGCGAGGCGCAATGAACGCCGGCGCCGCATGATCTACGGCATTGGCACCGACATCTGCGACCTGCGTCGCATCGCCGCGACCTTCGAGCGCCAGGGCGAACGCTTTGCCCGCAAGGTGCTCAGCGACGGCGAATTCGCGGTCTGGCAGGCGCGCAGCGCGCGTTGGCCCAAGCGCGGCCTGAGTTACCTTGCCACGCGCTTTTCCGCCAAGGAGGCCTTCAGCAAGGCCGTGGGCATGGGCATGCGCATGCCGATGAGCTGGCGCCTGTGCGAAATTGCCAACCTGCGCAGCGGCAAGCCCGTCATCGTGCTGCATGGCGAGCTGAAGGAATGGTTCGAGGCGCAGGGCCTCACGGCCCATGTGACAGTGACCGACGAAACCGAATACGCCGCGAGCTTCGTGGTGGTGGAGAAGCTATGACCCCCGGGCTCGATCGCCCCCGCGCCGTGCATTCGCCGCTCGTCATCGATGTGGCGGGCACCGAACTCAACGACGCTGACCGCCGGCGACTGGCCCATCCGCTGGTCGGCGGCGTGATTCATTTCGCCCGCAATTGGCAGGACCGCGCGAAAATGACTGCGCTGAATGCCGAGATCAAGGCGATCCGGCCCGACCTGCTGATTTGCGTGGACCATGAAGGCGGCCGCGTGCAGCGCTTTCGCACCGACGGCTTCACGCACCTGCCGTCGATGCGCGCGCTGGGCGAGCTGTGGATGCGCGACGCCATGCACGCCACCCAGGCCGCCACGGCGGCCGGGCAGGTGCTGGCGGGCGAACTGCGCGCGTGCGGCGTCGACTTCAGTTTCGCGCCGGTGCTCGACCTCGACTTTGGCGGCAGCAGCGTCATCGGCAACCGCAGCTTTCACCGCGACCCGCGCGTGGTGGCGCTGCTGGCCAAGAGCGTGATGCACGGCATGCTGCAGCAGGGCATGCGCAATTGCGGCAAGCATTTTCCGGGGCATGGTTTCGTGCACGCCGACTCGCATGTCGAGATTCCGCTCGACAAGCGGGGCCTGAAAGAAATTCTGAACGACGACGCGCGGCCGTACGACTGGCTTGCCGGAACGCTCACCGCGGTGATGCCTGCGCACGTGATCTATCCGAAGGTCGACAAGCGGCCGGCGGGCTTTTCTTCGAAATGGCTCAAGCAGATCCTGCGCCAGCGCTTTGCGTTCGACGGCGCGGTGTTCAGCGACGACCTGAGCATGGAGGCCGGCCGCTACATCGACGGACAACTGCTCAGCTACACCGACGCGGCGCTGGCGGCGCTGGCCGCGGGCTGCGACCTGGCGCTGCTGTGCAACCAGAGCATCGGCAACGGTGCGCTGCTGGACGAGTTGCTCGACGGCTTCGCGCTTGCCGTACGCACGCAGCGCTGGCAGCCCGACGCACGCAGTGAAGCGCGGCGCCGCAGCCTGCTGCCGGGCGCGCCCGCGCCCACCTGGAATGAGCTGACGGATGCCTTGGCCTATCGTGGCGCCAGGCGCGTGCTGGCCAAGGCGGGTTTGTAGAAGCAAAGGGAGCAGGCCATGCCGCTGTGCCTCAGTTTTCTCCAGCGTCGCGACGAAGCGGTGCTGCGCAATCACGCGCACTACTGCAGGCTCCACGGCTATCCCCATCAATGGGTCGAGAGCGACCGCATCCTGCACCCGGCGCTTCGCGCGAGCGCCAAGTACAGCGAGATCCTGCGCCATCTGCGCACCCTGGCGGAAGGCGACTGGCTGTTCTTCATCGACGGTGACTCGGTGGTCTTTCATTCCGTGGCCATCGACCTGCTGATGCACGGGCGCGACCTGCTCGTGGCCGAGAGCCCGCCCGCGGGCAGCCTGGCCGGCCTGGCCATGACCAACATGATGGTGCTGCGCAACACGGCCGCCAACCGGGCGATGCTGCACCAGCTCATCATCGATTTCGGTTATGTGATCGCCCGGACGGCGAAGCGCGTCGACGAGGCAGCGCACCTGCGGCCGGCGGGCATGCTGGGATGCAACGCGATGGAGCAGGGCGTTTACGTCAACGTGTCCTGGCGCATCGGGCAGTGGTTTCAGGCGCCGATCTTCGTGGTCAACCTGGGGCCGTTGCCGGTCGAGGTGGATGGTGAGCCGGGCGAAGACATGCTGCATGACCTGAACCTGCAGCGTCTGCTGGTGGACCAGGTGAACGAGTCGCTGGCC
Organism: Variovorax sp. H27-G14; assembly: GCF_046156345.1. NCBI lineage: Bacteria > Pseudomonadati > Pseudomonadota > Betaproteobacteria > Burkholderiales > Comamonadaceae > Variovorax > Variovorax sp. H27-G14. The sequence goes on along the minus strand of NZ_JAYLVN010000001.1, from coordinate 420,931 downwards.
AGTGGCCAGCCGGTGCTGCATCCGCTGCCGTATCCGGAGATGTCGCCAGCGGTGATGGACAGCTACAACCCCGAGGCGCCCATCGCCTTCCTGACGCTGTACACGCCGCACATCCAGGGTTATGCCCGCGTGTCGGAGCACAACGTGCGCCGCTATTGCGACCGGCATGGCTACGCGTACCACGTGTACCGCGACATCCCCGCAGCGATCGGCCCGGACATCAACGGCTCGTGGATTCGCAGTTGGCTCGTCAACCAGCATCTGGCGCGCCATGAATGGGTGATCTGGGTGGACGCAGATGTCATCTTCTTCAACCAGGCGAGACGCATCGAGCCGTTGCTCGAGGGCCGAGACCTGCTGCTCGCCAAGGACATTGGCGCCTGGCAGTTCAACTCCGGCGTCATGGGGTTTCGCAACACGCCCGGCAACGCGCGCCTGCTCGATCGCATCTGGGAGCGCATCGGCGGCGTGGCCGACAAGTCTGCCGTCTACAGCAGCCAGGGCGACCAGTACTACACGAACGAGGTGTTGATGGAAGAGGGCCTCGTTGGCGAGCAACATATCCTGGACAACCTCAGCATCAACACGCCGCCCCATCTGGCGAGCGACGACACCTTGCTGGTGCACTTCATCAATCTTGGCGAGCCGTATCGCTCTGAGTACATGGCCGCCATGGACGCCCGGTCGCAGCGGGCCCGGTAGCGCCTCAGCGAAGCCTCGAAAGGAATCGACATGACCATGGGGGTGCTGATCTACGTCGACGACAAGCAGGAAATCATCGATGAGTTTTCATGGCTCTACAAAAGCATGATCTTCTCGAACCTGTTCTCCCGGGCGAAGATCATCGCGGTCTGTCATCCAGGTGCCGTTGGGGCGTTGCCCAAGGACGATCGCATCATCGTGATTCCGAGTGAGCCCTATGCGCAGCGCAACACCGACTGGGCGGGCTACGGCTACATCAACTCGGTAGCCAATCTCTGCGAACCCGCCGTCATCGAGGAGTGCAGAAAGTACGAAACCCTGCTGAAGACCGACTGCGACACCTTCGTCACGCCCGCGCTCACCGGCTTCACGCCGAGCGGCCTGTGCTTCGGCTTCGGCGCCTACGCGTACCAGGAAGAGGTGCGCCGCAAGCTCTCGGCATGCAGCGAGCGCTGGGGCTTCCCGCATTCGGGCCTGCACAACGTGGGCGCGTCGGTGCTCGGCCCGTCCGAGTTCGTGTGCAACTTCGTGGAAGCGCAACTCGACTATTGCAACCGGTTGCTCGACGAGGAGTTCCGCCATTTCCAGGGCGAATGGCCTGGGTGGTGCAAGAACGTCGTCACGATGTATGCGGGCGAACTGGCTTTGCGCCGTACCTATCCGCAGCAATGTTCGCTCGGTCTGCTGGACCATTTGCCGTATGCGAGCCGTGCGCTGGGCAGCGACGTGCTGCACATTCATGCCTGGCACACCGACCAGTACTGGTCCAAGCACCAGTATCGCGCCGGCAAGTACGACGGCATGACGCTCGAAGCCATCGATCGGCGCACGTCGGGCGGCTATTGCCATTGGCTGGCCGTTGCCAGCGTCGAGCAGGTCAAGGCCGCGGCGGCCTGAGGGCGAAGCGAGCCGTCGGGCCGTCTTCAGCGGCCAATGCGCGCCAGCGTCTCGCGCACGTCGTCCAGCAGCCACAGCCCCAGGCAGCGGTCGGTCTGCGCAAACTGCGGAGAACCTTCCAGCGAGGGATAGACGATCGCTTCGGTCACGTTCCCCTCGACGATCAGGCGGCGCGGCGGCGGCAGGTGATAGGGCGCCATCTCGAGATTGATCGGCGTCCAGCTGCCCGTCTGGATGTCTCCGTTGCGCGGCAGCGTGCGGTAGGTGAAGGTGGTCGTCAGCAGCCACCGGGAGCCGCTGTCGACAAGTACATGCAGCGCCCGGAACACATCCGCGTGCGAGAAATGAAAGAGGCAGTCACGGCACAGCACCAGGTCAACCTTGGGCAGGCCGCCCGCGAGCAGGTCGAGCTTGCCGAAGCGCCGGCCGGGGCGGCTGAAGCGCTCGTTGTTGCGCTGCACCAGTTCTTCGACGATGTCCGCGCCCAGGTAGTCGATGCCTTCGAGGTCGACGTGCTGCATCCAGTTGAAATCGCCGCAGGGCATGTCGAGGAAGGTCTGCACGCGCAGCTCGCGCAACAGGGCCGGCAGCTCGCGGATGATCTGTGCGGTGTTGCTCAGCTCGGAGCCCGCGCCCGACACGCTTTCCATCGAACCCCAGGTGTTGGTGTTGAAGATGTTCGAGAAGATCGCTTCGGTCGGCGGATTGGACATGGGTGCGGTCGATCCATGAAAAAAGGAACGCAGGCGGTCACGGCGCCTTCGAGGCCGTCGACCAGAGCGGCCCGCCGCCGGTCTCCAGGTGCGTCAGGTAGAGCCGCAGATCGAATTCGAGCTGATGGTAATCGGGCTCCATGTGCGCGCACAGCGCATAGAAGGCCTTGTCATGGCTCTTTTCCTTGCTATGTGCGAGTTCGTGCACCACGATCATTCGCAGCCACGGCAGCGGCACGCCCTTGAACAGGCCCGCCACGCGAATCTCGCGCTTGGCCTTGAGCTTGCCGCCTTGCACGCGCGACACCGTGGTGTGTGTGCCCAGTGCGTTGCGGATCACATGCAGCTTGTTGTCGAACATCACCTTCGACAGGGGTTCGGCCTTGCGCATGAACTCGCTCTTGAGCTCGCTCACGTACTCGTAGAGCGCGCGGTCGGTCTGAATGTCGTGCACGCCCTCGGGGTAGCGCTGGCCGAGCAGCGCCGCGAGCTTGTCATCGGCGACCAGTTGGCGGACCTGTTCCAGCAAGGACGCCGGATAGCCCGCCAGGTACTTCACGCGCCGCGCTCCGTGCGCGCCGCGCAGGCCAGGCCCGCCGCCACGCCACCGAACAGGTCACCCTCGACCAGCGGCACGCCCGCAAAGCTCTTGCGCAACGCCTGCTGGAAAGGCCGCAATGCCGACGAGCCGCCCGTGAGGTAGATCGCGTCGAGGTCGTTGCTGCGCAGCCCCGCGCGCTTGACGCAGGCGTGGGCGCAGGCGATCACGTCGTCGAACTGGCTGCTGAGCTGCTGCACCATGTCGTCGGGCGACAGCACGGCGCTCAGGCCGGGCTCGGCACACGACAGGTCGATGGTGGCCGGCGCGTCACCCACGGACGCATCGATCTTGGCCTGCTCCACGGCCGCCAGAATGCGGTGGCCATGGCGCTCCTCGAGCACGGTCATGAGCCGGTCGTGCAGCCGCAGGTCGATGTAGCTGGTGCGCAAGTCCTTCGCCTGGCGCGTGGCCTTGGCGGCGTAGAGCCAGTTGATCAGGTGCCACGACGAGAGGTCGAAGAACACGCCGCTGGGCACTTCGCGGCCCTGCGGGCCGTGGTGGCGAAAGCCCAGCAGCGGCATCACGCGGTCGAGGTTCAGGCGCTGGTCGTAGTCGGTGCCGCCGATGTGCACGCCGGTGGTGGCCAGCACGTCGCTGCTGCGGTCGTCGTGCGTGGCGCGCTCGGGGCCGACGCGCACGACCGTGAAGTCGGAGGTGCCGCCGCCGATGTCCACGATCAGCACCACCGATTCCTTGGTGATGCGCTGCTCGTAGTCGAAGGCCGCCGCAATGGGTTCGAGCTGGAACGAGATGTCGCGAAAGCCCGCCGCGCGCGCCGCGACGCGCAGGCTCTGCTCGGCACGTTCGTCGCGCTTGCTGTCGTCGTCCACGAAGTGCACCGGGCGGCCGATCACCACCTGCTCGGGCTTGCGGCCCAGCTCCTTGCCGGCACGCTGGGCCAGCTCGTGCAGGAAGCGCGCGATGATTTCCTCGAAGCTCACCAGCCCATCGTAAATGGCGGTCTTTTCCTGCATCAGCGCGCTGCCGAGCAGGCTCTTCAGCGAGCGCATCAGGCGGCCTTCGTAGCCCGCGAGATAGAGCGCCACGGCCTCGCGGCCAAAGTGCGTGGTGCGGTCCTCGGCGTTGAAGAAGATCGCGGTGGGCAGCGTGGTGGCCGCGCCCTCGATGGGCAGCAGCCGGGCGACGCCGTCGACCCGGCAGGCCACGGCGGAATTGGAGGTGCCGAAGTCGATGCCGATCGTCGGCAGCGACGACGGTGACTTCATGCTCAAGATTCCCTGCGCAGTGCCGGGAACAGAATCACGTCGCGAATGCTTGGCGAGTCTGTCAGCAGCATCATCAGCCGGTCGATGCCGATGCCACAGCCGCCGGTGGGCGGCATGCCGTATTCGAGCGCCCGCACAAAGTCGTGGTCGTAGAACATGGCTTCGTCGTCGCCACTGTCCTTGGCGGCCACCTGCGCGTTGAAGCGCGCGGCCTGGTCTTCGGCGTCGTTCAGCTCGCTGAAGCCGTTGCCGAATTCGCGGCCCGTGATGTACAGCTCGAAGCGTTCGGTGACTTCGGGGCGCTCGTCGTTGGCGCGCGCCAGCGGGGAGATTTCGGTCGGGTGCTCCATGATGAAGGTCGGCTGCCAGAGCTTTTCTTCCACGGTTTCCTCGAAGAACATCACCTGCAGGCTGGCCAGGCTGCGCTGCGAGAGCTTGTTTTTTTCTTCGTTCAGGCCGAGCTTGCGCAACGCGTTGATCAGCCAGGCGCTGTCGTCCACGCCCTGGGCCACGTCCGCGGCCTCGGTGTACTTCAGGATCGCTTCGCGGATCGTCAGGCGCTGGAAGGGCTGCGTCAGGTCGACCGGCTTGCCGCCGTAGCTGAGCTGCTGCGTGCCCACCGCCTTGTCGGCGATGGTGCGGATCAGCGTCTCGGTGAAGTCCATCAGGTCGCGGTAGTTCCAGTAGGCCGCGTAGAACTCCATCATCGTGAACTCGGGGTTGTGCCGCACCGAGATGCCCTCGTTGCGGTAGCTCCGGTTGATTTCGAACACGCGCTCGAAGCCGCCCACGATCAGGCGCTTGAGGTACAGCTCGGGCGCGATGCGCAGGAACATCTCCTGGTCGAGCGCGTTGTGGTGCGTCTTGAACGGCTTGGCGTTGGCGCCGCCCGGAATGGGGTGCAGCATGGGCGTTTCGACTTCGAGGAAGTCGTTGGCCACCATGAACTCGCGCAGCGCGCTCACGGCCTTGCTGCGCGCCGTGAAGCGCACGCGGGCCGACTCGTCGGTGATCAGATCGACGTAGCGCTGGCGGTACTTCTGCTCCTGGTCGGCCATGCCGTAGAAGTCACCGGGCAGGGGGCGCAGGCTCTTGGTGAGCAGGCGAAGCCGCGTGACCTTGACCGACAGTTCGCCGGTCTTGGTCTTCATCAGCGTGCCTTCGGCGCCGAGGATGTCGCCGAGGTCCCAGCGCTTGAATTCCGCATAGGCCTCTTCGCCCAGCGCATCGCGCGTGACGTAGAGCTGGATGCGGCCGGTGGCGTCCTGCAGGGTCGCAAAGCTGGCCTTGCCCATCACGCGCTTGAGCATCATGCGGCCAGCCACGCTGACGGCCACGGCCTGGGCCTCCAGCGGCTCGGCCTCGGTGGCGCCGTGCGCCTCGCCCAGCGCGGCGGCGCGGTGGCCCGGCTTGAAGTCGTTGGGAAACGCGACGCCCTTGCCCTCGGCCTGCGCGGTGCGCAGCAGCTTGAGCTTTTCGCGGCGTTCAGCGATCAGCTTGTTGTCGTCGACGGCTGGCGTGAGGGCTGCCGGTGCCACTGCGGGCGTGAGGGTGTGGGGAGTCAGGTGGTCGGACATGGGGCGAAGCGGAGGGACGGGGTGCAGGGCCTGGGGCGGGAAACGGGTGGCGCATGGCGCGCAACACGGAGCGTGCGCGGGGCTGGCATTTTAGCCCATGGGTTCAAGGCGAAAACCGCCCCCTACCGCCCGTCCATCCTGCGCAATACGCTACAAAAAACGGAGCAAGCTATTCAGTGATGCCCGTGCGTGCGAGCAGATCGCTGACCAGCTCCAGGCGCATCAGCGGGCTGTCGAGCGTCATGAGGCGCTGGCGCAGCTGCAGTTGCATCGGCACCAGCTCGCACCAGCGGTTGGCCACCCAGCCGCAATCGTCGAGTTGGTAAGGCTCGCCGATGGGCAAGCGCGCCGACTCGTCCTGCGCGCGGCGCCGCTCCTCGAGCGTGTCGATCAGGCGGCGCAGCGCGGTCGAGGTGTGTTTGAGGTCGTCGGGAATTTCCATGGCGATGTCGTCGGCCACAGCCTCGACCTCGGCCACCCACAGGCCATGCTTTTGCAGCTCGGTGTCGCGGATGCGAAAGCGCTGCGTGCCCACGGACTCGATCTGCAGCAGCCCGCTCTGCGGCGACTCGAACTCGCGGATGTGCGCCAGCGTGCCCATGGTGGCAAAGCTTTCCGCGCCGGCGCCGGCCTTGCGCACCTCGCTGCCGCTGGTGAGGCTCACCACGCCGAAGGGCACATCGGCCTTGCGGCACTTGCCGATCATGTCGAGGTAGCGCACCTCGAAGATGCGCAACGGAAGAAGGCCGCCCGGGAACAGAACCGTGCCCAGCGGAAACAATGGCAGTGAATGCAAAAGGGGTTGTGTCGTCATCGAAGAACCTCGCGTGGCTATCATCGCACTCCGCTCACGGCTGCGTTCTCATGCTCTATCAGATCCCCTCATTCCTCCTCGACGTGATCGTCGGCCTGCTCGGCGGCGCCTGCCTGCTGCGGCTCTACATGCAGTACCACCGGGTGCCATTCGGCAACCCGCTCGGGCGCTTCATCTTCGGCATCACCGACTGGATCGTGCTGCCGCTGCGGCGCATCGTGCCGTCGGTGAAGCGCTGGGACCTGGCGAGCTTGATCGCGGCCTGGCTGCTGGTGATGGTGAAGTTCCTGCTGCTGTGGATGCTCATCGGCAACCTGGGGCACATCGCCACCTTGCCGCTGGTGTCGCTGGTCGGGCTGATGCAGCTGGCCGTCTCGGGCCTCACGGCGCTGCTGGTTGTCTATGCGGTGCTGTCGTGGATTCCAGGTGCCTCACCCGTGTTGCTCGACCTGATCTCGCGCCTGGCCGATCCGCTGGTGCGGCCGTTTCGCCGCTTCATTCCGCTGATTGGCGGGGTCGATCTGTCGCCGCTGGCGGCCATCGTGGTGCTGCAGATCCTTGCCATCGTGCTGAGCAACCTGCTGGTGTTCGCCTACCAACTGACCTTCTGAAGACGCCATGAAAAAAGGGCCCGGGTGCAATGCTACCCGGGCCCTTTTTTCGTCTTGGAGCGTGTCGCTCAGCTGACCGCGTCGGCCGGCTGGCGCAGCAGCATGGCCAGCGTGCTGGCAATGGTCTTGCGCAGTTCGCGGCGGTCGCTGATGAAGTCGATGGCGCCCTTGGTCTGCAGGAACTCGGCGCGCTGGAAGCCTTCGGGCAGCGTCACGCGCACGGTCGACTCGATCACGCGCGGGCCGGCAAAGCCGATCAGCGCCTTGGGCTCGGCGATCACCACGTCACCTACGAAGGCGAAACCGGCGCTCACGCCGCCCATGGTCGGGTCGGTCAACACGCTGATGTAGGGCAGGCCCTTCTTCGCCAGGCGGGTGAGCGAGGCGTTGGTCTTGGCCATCTGCATGAGCGAGAGCAGGCCTTCCTGCATGCGCGCGCCACCGGTGGCGGTGAAGCAGATGAAGGGCACCTTCTGTTCGATGGCCGTCTCGACGCCGCGCACAAAGCGCTCGCCGACCACGCTGCCCATGCTGCCGCCCATGAATTCGAATTCGAAGCAGGCCACGACCACGTTGATGCTGTGCACCGAGCCGCCCAGCACGACCAGCGCGTCGGTTTCGCCGGTGTTTTCCAGGGCTTCCTTCAGGCGCTCGGGGTACTTGCGGCTGTCCTTGAATTTCAGGGCGTCGACCGGCAGCACTTCCTGGCCGAGTTCGTAGCGGCCCTCGGGGTCGAGGAACGCGTCGAGCCGCGCGCGGGCGCCGATGCGGTGGTGATGGCTGCAGCTGGGGCAGACATTCTGGTTGTGTTCGAGGTCGGTCTTGTACAGAACGGTCTCGCAGGCGGGGCACTTGATCCACAGGCCCTCGGGCACCTGGCGGCGCTCGGAGGGGTCGGTTTGTGCGATCTTGGCGGGTAGCAGTTTTTCAAGCCAGCTCATAGGACTCCGAATTAGCTCCCCTTTTTCGCATGGCGAAAGAGGGGCTGGGGGTGAGGGCAACGGCGATTATCGGCCAGCCGCGTTCTTGGGGGTAGCGGCCGGCAGCGCGTCGAGCGCCTCGCGGATGCCCGCGAGAAATTCACGCACCGCCGGCACCACGCGTTCGCGCGGCTGGTCTTCGATGAGTTGAATGATCTTGGTGCCGATCACGACCGCGTCGGCAGCCGAGCCAACCGCCTGTGCGGTGCGCGCATCGCGAATGCCGAAGCCCACGCCAACCGGTATGCCCACATGCTGGCGAATGCGCGGAATCATCCGGCCGACCGCCTCGGTGTCCAGGTGGCCGGCACCGGTCACGCCCTTGAGCGACACGTAGTACACGTAGCCGGTGGCAATGCGCGCGACCTGGGCCATGCGCTCGTCGGTGCTGGTGGGCGCCAGCAGAAAGATCAGGTCGATGCCAGCTGCTTTCAGCTCGGCGGCAAAGGCTTCGCACTCTTCGGGCGGGTAGTCGACCACCAGCAAGCCGTCCACACCGGAGGCGGCCGCGTCGCGAATGAAGGCCTGCTTGCCGTGCACCAGGTCGTAGCGCTCGACCGGGTTGGCATAGCCCATCAGCACCACGGGTGTGGTGGAGTCCTTCTTGCGGAACGCGGCCACGATGGCCAGCACCTGCTTCATGCCCACGCCCATGGCCAGCGCGGCTTCGCCGGCCTTCTGGATCACGGGGCCATCGGCCATCGGGTCGGAGAAGGGCACGCCCAGCTCGATCACGTCGGCACCGGCCTCGACCATGCCGTGCATCAGCTCCGGCGTGATGTCTGCGAAGGGGAAGCCGGCGGTCACGTACGGAATGAGGGCGCGACGACCGTCTTTTTTCAGTGCCTCGAAGGTTGCTGCAATGCGGCTCATCACTTGCCTCCCTTCACGCTCAGACCGCGCATCGAAGGCCGGTCGTAGAAATCGACGCCCGACAGGTCGGCGACGGTGCCGATGTCCTTGTCGCCACGGCCCGAGAGGTTCACCAGAATGGATTGGTCGGGGCGCATGGTCTTGGCGAGTTTCATGGCGTAGGCCACAGCATGGCTGGATTCGAGCGCCGGGATGATGCCCTCGGTGCGGCACAGGTAGTGGAAGGCTTCGAGCGCCTCCATGTCTGTGATGCCGACGTATTCGGCACGGCCAATGTCGGCCAGATACGCGTGCTCCGGTCCCACGCCGGGGTAGTCGAGGCCGGCGCTGATGCTGTGGGTCTCGGTGATCTGGCCGTCTTCGTTCTGCAGCAGGTAGGTGCGGTTGCCGTGCAGCACGCCGGGGCTGCCACGCAGGATGGAAGCCGAATGCTTGCCGCTGTCCAGCCCTTCGCCCGCCGCCTCCACGCCGATCAGGCGCGTGCCGGCGAACGGAATGTAGGGGTGGAAGATGCCCATGGCGTTGCTGCCGCCGCCCACGCAGGCAACCACCACGTCGGGTTGCTTGCCCTCTGCCTCGCCGGTGATTCCGTCGGCGGCAAGCATGGCGGGCATCTGCGCGATGCACTCGGTGCCGATCACGCTCTGGAAGTCGCGCACCATCGTCGGGTAAGGGTGCGGGCCGGCCACGGTGCCAATGATGTAGAAAGTGTTTTCCACATTGGTGACCCAGTCGCGCATCGCCTCGTTGAGCGCGTCCTTCAGTGTCTTGCTGCCCGACTCCACCGGCACCACGGTGGCGCCCAGCAGGTTCATGCGGTAGACGTTGGGGCTCTGGCGCTTCACGTCCTGGCTGCCCATGTAGACCACGCATTCGAGGCCGTAGCGCGCGCAGATGGTGGCCGTGGCCACGCCGTGCTGGCCGGCGCCGGTTTCAGCAATGATGCGGGGCTTGCCCATGCGCCGCGCGAGCATCGCCTGGCCGATCACGTTGTTGATCTTGTGCGCGCCGGTGTGGTTCAGGTCTTCGCGCTTCAGGTAGATCTGCGCGCCGCCCATTTCGCGGCTGGTGCGCGCGGCATGGTAGACCGGCGACGGGCGCCCGACGAAGTGCTTCAGCTCGTAGTGGAATTCGGCCAGGAAGGCCGGATCGTCCTTGAACTTCGCGTACGCGTCGCGCAGTTCGTTGATGGCGTGTGTGAGCGTCTCGCTCGCGAAGGTGCCGCCGTAGTTGCCGAAGTGGCCGGAGGCATCGGGTTGCTGGTAGTTGCTTTGCATGGTTCTCGATCGGTGGGCCGCAGCCCGACATCGATCGGCTGCGGCGGCTAACTGGAGAAGGACGCGTCGGCTGCCCTGACAGCGGCGACGAACTGCCGGATTTTTCCGGTGTCCTTGAGGCCCTTGTTCCCCGGGCCGTCGATTTCGACGCCCGAGCTCACATCAACGGACAGCGACTTGCAGCGCGTCCGCAGAATGCGAATGCCATCGCTCACGTTTGCAGGTGTGAGCCCACCACTCAAGACGAGGTGAGCGTCGACGGCGGGTGGAAGAAGTGACCAATCGAAAGCCTTGCCGCCACCGCCATAACCTTCGACATGGGCGTCGAGCAGGATGGCCTGGGCGTGGGAGTAATCGGACGCGTATTTTACGAGGTCGAAGCCGACCCCGGCAGCCCCCAGTGGAATGCGGGCGGCGCGCAGGTAGCGAAAGCGCTGCGGGCCGCTGGCTTGTTCGCACTGTTCGGGCGACTCTTCGCCATGGAATTGGGCGATCGCGCCCTTCACGCGTGCGAGTGCCGCCATGACCTTGGGCGCATCCTCGTTCACGAACAGCAGCACGGGCGTGATGAACGGGGGCAGGCGCGCGGCCAGTTCGGCGGCGCGCTCGGGCGTCACGGCGCGCGGGCTTTTCGGATACAGCACGAAGCCGATGGCATCGGCGCCGGCTTCGACGGCCGCATCGACGTCGGTCTCACGCGTCAGGCCACAGATCTTGATGCGGGTGCGGGTGCGCGGGGCGGGGAGGGTGGGCGCGGTCATGGCGGGCCATCATAAGCAGCGCCGCCGGCCTGCAGCGTGGCCTCGGCCGGCAGCCCCCACTTGGCGTCGTACAACGGGCCCACGAAGTACAGGCCGTCCGCGGAGAAGGTGGGGGCCGCCACCTTGCGGCTGCGCGCCTCGAGCACCTCGGAGATCCATTCGACGCGCTCGTCGCCGCGCCCGATGCGCACCAGGCAGCCCATCAGGTTGCGGATCATGTGGTGCAGAAAGGCGTCGGCTTCGAACTCGAAATGCCAGCGGCAGCGTTCACCTTCGCCTACGCGCGTGATCTCTATGCGGCGCAGATTCTTCACGGGCGACTTGGCCTGGCAGGCCGAGGCGCGGAACGAACTGAAGTCATGCGTGCCGATAAGCACGGCCGCGGCTTTGCGCATCGCGTCGCCGTCGAGCGGGTGCATCGACCAGCCGACCCGGCCGGCGTCGAGGCTGGGCCGCACCGGCGACTGAGAAAGCACGTAGAGGTAGCGGCGGGCCAGGGCGCTGGCGCGGCAATGGAATTCGTCGGGCACCGGCTGGGCCCACTGCACCGCGATGTCGGCGGGCAGAAAGCGGTTGGTGCCGCGCATCCAGGAGAAGGGCTCGCGCTCGATGGTGGTGTCGAAGTGCACCACCTGCATCAGCCCGTGCACACCGGCGTCGGTGCGCCCGGCGCAAAGCGTGCCGATGGTGCCGGGCGGCTGAGCGGTGAACTTCGCGAGCGCCGCCTCCAGCTTGTCCTGCACCGTGCGGCCCGAGCGCTGGCTTTGCCAGCCCTCGTACGCCTGGCCGTTGTATCGGATGCCAAGCGCCAGTCTCAAGACGCCGGCCTCACGGATTCACGGACAGAAACAGCAACCGCTCAGCGCAACTCGGCGAGCAGTTGACGGGCTTGCGTCTTGACGTCGCCAGCGCTTTCGGCTTCGACTTCCTCGACCAGCGAACGGGCGCCTTCGACGTCGCCGATGGCCTGCAGTTCGCGTGCAAGCGACAGCTTGACGGCGTGCGGGCTTTCGTCGCCTTCGTCGTCCGAGGCCATGGCCGCCGGGCGGGTGACCGGCTCGGGTTCGGGCGCGCGGGCAGCGGGCAGGCCGGCCAGTGCGCTCATGTCGAACTCGATGAAGCCCGAATCGGCCGGCAGCGCATTGCGCAGCATGGCGGGGCGGGTGTTGTCCACGTCGCTCAGCGAACCGGGCAGCGTGTTGGCGGTCAGCGCGCCGGGGGCGGTGTCGAAGTCGTTTTCGAGATCGACCGGCGTGGCGGCGTGGCCGTTCGACAGAGGCGCGGCGGGGCGTGCAGCCGTCGGTGCGGGTGCGTAGGCCGACTTCGGCAAGCTGGCGCCGACGGGTGCATGGCTCGGGGCGGGGGCTGGTGCGGGCGGCGCGGTCAGGTCGAGGTCGAAGTCCAGCGGTGCGACCGAGGGCACGAACGCCGGCGGCGCCGATGCGACCGGTGCCGCGGGCGGCGGCGGTGCCACCGGCTTGGCGGCTGCAGCCAGGGCGCCTGCGAAGGCGGCCGTTTCGGCGGCGCTGGCGCCACCGCTGCGGGGGGCGCCCGATTCGTACAGCGGGTTGCCTGGGTCGAGGTCTTTGCCCATGTCGACCACGCGGTTCCAGTCGGAACCCGCGCCGCCGGTCAGCTTGTGCACTTCGGTGGCCAGGCTTTCGTAGGCGCGCACGTCGCGGCGCTTGGCATGGATTTCGAGCAGCTTCAGGTGGATGGCGGTGCGGTCCGGGTTCAGGCGCAGCGCTTCACGCAGGATTTCCTCTGCCTGCAGGTCGCGGCCGTAGGCCAGGTACACGTCGGCTTCGGCCACAGGGTCGACATCGCCCGCGTCGAGCTGGCTCGGCGAGTACGACAGCGACGAAACGGTGGAGTCACCGCGGTTCTTGGTGTCGACCGATTCGCCACCGCTGGCACCGAAGAACGAGTCCTTCGGAATGCGGCTTTCGAGGAACACGCTCTCGCTCATTTCCTCGCGCCGACGACCCAGCACGCGGTACAGCAGGAAGCCGATCAGCAGCGCGATGAGCGCGCCGCCGGCGAGCATCAACGGGTTGTCGAGCAGTTCTTCGAGGAAAGTGGGCTCTGGCGGAGGCGGGGGTGCGACCGCCTTCTTTGGTGCTGGCTTCGGGGCCGCAGCGGCGCTTGCTGTCGCTGCCGCGGGCGTTGCCGTTGCATCGGTGGTCGACGGCGTGCCAGCGACCGGGGCGAGGGCTGCTGCGGTCGCGGCGGCCGTTGCTTCAGGCGTGGGAGCGGCCGGTGCCGCGGCAACAGGTGCCGCTGCGGGGGCTGGCGCCGGGGCCGGTGTCGGTGCGGGCGCAGCAGCTACCGCTGCGGGAGTGGCCGTTGGCGTGGTTGTGGCTGCGGTGGTCGGTGCCGGCACCGGAATACCAGGCGTGACCGGCGCTGTGGCCGGGGCTGCGCCTGCGGCGGGTGCCGCTGCACCGGTGCCTGTGCCTGCGCCGGCCTTGAGCTTGTTCAGCTCCTCGATGTTCTTCGACAGCTCTGCCACGCGGGTCTTGCTGTCTTGCGCCTGGCGCGTCTGTGCCACTTTTTCGTCGGCGGCACGGGTGGAGGCGCTGCCTTGCGAGATGGTGAGCTTGTCCGGCGCGTTGGCCGCGGCATTGCGGTCTTCGACGTTGGCTTGCAGCTTGCCCGAGGCGTTGCGGCTTGCGGCCGCCACGTTCGCGGTGGGCGCGTTTTCGGCCAGGCGTTGGCGGTACGAGCCGAAATCGCGGCTTTGTGCGGTGACGGTGCGGCGCGCTTCCGTGGGCGGCACGGCGGCGGCTTCGGCTGCGGTGGGCAGGTCGAGCACGGCACCGGCGCGCATGCGGTTGATGTTGCCGCCGACGAACGCGTCGGGGTTGGACAGCAGCATCGCCACCAGCATCTGGTCGAGCGACACGTCGGCCGACTTGTGGGCGCCGGCGATCTTGCTGGCGGTGTCGCCACGCTGCACGGTGACTTGGTCACCGCTGCCGCCGCCAGTGCGTGCCGGTGCGGCAGCCGTGACGGGGGCGGGTGCCGTTGCGGCAGGTGCCGACGGGGCCGGCGAGGCCTGTGCGACGGCGACCGGCGGTGCAGCGCGCTCACGGCGGGCGCGTGCCGCGGCTGCGGGGCGCTCGACGGGCGTAGCAATCTGGGCTGGGATCGGTGCAGCAGGCGCGGCCTGCGTGCTGGCGGCCGGCTGGCGCGCGCTGGGCGGGTCCAGCAGCACGGTGTAGTCGCGCACGATGCGGCCCGACGAACCGTTGGCTTCCAGCAGCAGGTCGATGAACGGATCGTTCAGCGGGCGGTTGCCGCTCAGGCGCACCACATACTGCCCGCCAGCGCGGCGTTGCAGCGTCGCCTTGACGTCGCTGAGCGCTGCGTTGTAGGGCACGCCGGCGCTCTTGAAGGCTTCGGCGGTGGCGATGCTGATCTTCAGACCGTCCGCCTCGTTGGCGGCTATTTCGGTCACGTCGATCTCCGCTCGCAGCGGTTCGCCCAGCGCCGATTGCACTTTCAGCTGACCCAGCGCAAAAGCGCTGGCGTCGGTGCTGGCAATGCCCAGGGCCACAGCTGCCGCCGCACCCAGAATGGAAAGGCGCCAACCGTTCGATGGCAGAGGCGGGCGAGCGGCCGATGGGCTGGCCGCAGGCAACAGATGTCTTGTCATGCTGATAGGGGGCGGCTCAGGCCCAGAATTTGTAAGAGGACGTTAGCATCAACATCGTGCACTGACAAGGCACTGCGCCCGTTCTACCCAGTGCGCGCATACTTACGATCACATTCACTGTTGCCAATTGGCAACAATTCGTGTTTCAAAAGGCGCTGAGCGACCCATATCAGGCTTCGAGCAGGATGCGCAGCATGCGACGCAGCGGTTCTGCGGCGCCCCACAGCAGTTGGTCACCGATGGTGAAGGCACCCACATATTCGGGGCCCATTGCCAGCTTGCGGATGCGGCCGACCGGAATGTCCATGGTGCCCGTCACCGCCACCGGCGTCAGGTCCTTCACCGTGGCTTCGCGGGTGTTCGGCACCACCTTCGCCCAGGGATTGTCGGCGGCGATCAGCGCTTCGATGTCGGCCAGCGGCACGTTCTTCTTGAGCTTGAAGGTCAGGGCCTGGCTGTGGCAGCGCATGGCGCCAATGCGCACGCAGAAGCCGTCGACCGGCGTGGCGGCGGTGCCGAAGCCCGCGCCCTGGCCCAGGATCTTGTTGGTTTCGGCGCCGCCCTTCCACTCTTCCTTGGACATGCCCCATTCGGCATCGTCCTGGCTCTTGCCCAGGCCCAGGTCCTTGTCGATCCAGGGGATCAGCGAACCACCCAGCGGCGCGCCGAAGTTGGCCGTTTCAGCCGCGCTCAGGTTCTGCTGCTTGTGCAGCACCTTGCGGTCGATCTCGAGAATGGCCGACTTCGGGTCGTCCAGCAGGGCGCGCACTTCGGTGTTCAGGGTGCCGAACTGGGTCAGCAGCTCGCGCATGTGCTGCGCGCCGCCGCCCGAGGCTGCCTGGTAGGTCATGCTGGTCATCCACTCGACCAGGCCGGCCTTGTAGAGGGCGCCCACGCCCATGAGCATGCAGCTCACGGTGCAGTTGCCGCCGATCCAGTTCTTGCCACCCTTAGCCAGCGCGTTCTCGATCACCGGCAGGTTGACGGGGTCGAGCACGATGATGGCGTCGTCCTTCATGCGAAGGGTGGAGGCGGCATCGATCCAGTGGCCGTTCCAGCCGGCGGCGCGCAGCTTGGGGAACACCTCGCTGGTGTAGTCGCCGCCCTGGCAGGTGATGACGATGTCGCACTTCTTCAGTGCCTCGATGTCGTTCGCAGCCTTCAGCGCGGTCTCGTTCTTGGCCATTGCCGGAGCCTTGCCGCCGGCGTTGGAGGTCGAGAAGAAGATCGGCTCGATGAGCCCGAAGTCGCCTTCGGCCTGCATGCGGTCCATCAGGACCGAGCCGACCATGCCGCGCCAGCCTACGAGGCCGACCAGAGGTTGAGATGCGTTCGCCATTTCAGTTTGCCCTTTGATGAAAAAAGAAAAAATTTGCTCTTTTTTGCCCCCGACTCGTCGAGCCGGGGAGGGGCGTGACGAAGCGGGCTGCGGTTAGCCGGTAATCGTCTTTTTGGTGATTGCTGCAACGACCGCGTCGCCCATTTCGCGGGTGCCGACGCGCTTCGTGCCTTCCGACCAGATGTCGCCCGTGCGCAGCCCGGAGGCAAGCACATGCTTCACCGCCGACTCGATACGGTCGGCAGCCTCGGGTTGGTTGAGTGAGAAGCGGAGCATCATGGCAGCGGACAGGATTGTAGCCAAAGGATTGGCAACCCCTTTGCCCGCAATGTCGGGTGCGCTGCCGTGGCTCGGCTCGTACAGGCCCTGGTTGCTCGAATTGAGCGACGCCGAGGGCAGCATGCCGATGGAACCGGTGAGCATCGCGGCCTCGTCCGAGAGGATGTCGCCGAACATGTTGCCGGTGACCACCACATCGAACTTCTTGGGCGCCTTCACGAGCTGCATGGCCGCGTTGTCGACGTACATGTGGTCGAGCTCGACGTCCGGATACTCCTTGCCAATCTCGGTGACGATGTCCTTCCAGAACTGGAAAGTCTCCAGCACGTTGGCCTTGTCCACGCTGGTCACACGCTTGCTGCGCTTGCGGGCTGCTTCGAAGGCCACGCGGGCGATGCGTTCGACCTCGGGGCGCGAATAGCGCATCGTGTCGAAGGCTTCCTCGGCACCCGGAAAGTGACCGTCGGTGGCCACGCGGCGCCCGCGCGGCTGGCCGAAGTAGATGTCGCCGGTCAGCTCGCGAATGATCAGGATGTCCAGCCCCGAAATCAGCTCGGGCTTCAGGCTCGACGCGTCCACCAGCTGCTCGTAGCAGATGGCGGGGCGGAAGTTGGCGAACAGGCCCAGGTTCTTGCGCAGGCCCAGGATGGCCTGCTCGGGCCGCAGCGGGCGGTCGAGCTTGTCGTACTTCCAGTCGCCCACGGCGCCGAACAGCACCGCGTCGGATTCCTTGGCGAGCTTGAGCGTCGACTCGGGCAGCGGGTGGCCGTGCGCCTCGTAGGCCGCGCCGCCGACCAGGGCCGATTCCATTTCGAACTTCAGGTCGAGCACGTCGAGCACCTTGACGGCCTCGGCCACAATTTCGGTACCGATGCCGTCACCCGGGAGAACTGCGATTTTCATTTTTGTCGTGTGTTGAAGAGATGAAGGGGAGCCACGCTCAGGCGTTCGGCAGCATCGTGTGCGCGAGCCACGGCTTCTGCGCCAGGCGCTCGGCCTCGAAGGCTTTGATCTTGTCCTTGTGGCGCAGCGTGAGGCCAATGTCGTCCAGCCCGTTGACCAGGCAGTACTTGCGAAAAGCCTGCACGTCGAATGCCAGCTCGCCGCCGTCGGGCTTCACCACCACCTGGCGTTCCAGGTCGACTGTCAGCGTGTAGCCGGGGAATGCCAACGCCTCGTCGAACAGCTGGGCGACCTGTGCCTCGGGCAACACGATCGGCAGCAGGCCGTTCTTGAAGCTGTTGTTGAAGAAGATGTCCGCGTAGCTGGGCGCAATGATCGCGCGAAAGCCGTACTGGTCGAGTGCCCACGGCGCATGTTCGCGCGACGAGCCGCAGCCGAAGTTCTTGCGCGCCAGCAGCACCGAGGCGCCGGCATAGCGCTGCTGATTCAGCACGAAGTCGGGGTTGGGCTTGCGGCTGGCCGGGTCCTGGCCCGGAAAGCCGGCGTCCAGGTAGCGCCATTCGTCGAACAGGTTCACGCCGAAGCCGGTCTTCTTGATCGACTTCAGGAACTGCTTGGGAATGATCGCGTCGGTGTCGACGTTCTCGCGGTCCATGGGGGCCACGAGGCCCTTGTGCACGGTGAATTTCTGCATGTGGATCTCTTGTGTGTTCAGGCGAACGTACGAACGTCGACGAAGTGGCCGTGCACCGCGGCAGCGGCGGCCATGGCCGGGCTCACGAGGTGGGTGCGGCCACCGGCCCCCTGGCGGCCTTCGAAGTTGCGGTTGCTGGTCGATGCGCAGCGCTCGCCGGGTTCCAGGCGGTCGGCGTTCATGGCCAGGCACATCGAGCAGCCGGGTTCGCGCCATTCGAAACCCGCGGCCTTGAAGATCAGGTCGAGCCCTTCGCGCTCGGCCTGTTCCTTCACCACGCCCGAACCAGGCACGACCATCGCGAGCTTCACGTTCTTGGCGACCTTCTGGCCCAGCTTCTTCACCACGGCAGCGGCTTCGCGCATGTCCTCGATGCGGCTGTTGGTGCACGAGCCGATGAACACCTTGTCGATGAAGATGTCGTTCATGGCCTTGTTGGGCTCCAGGCCCATGTAGACCAGCGCGCGCTCGATGGCGCCACGCTTGCTGGGGTCCTTTTCCTTGTCGGGGTCGGGCACGCGGCCGTTGATGTCGACCACCATCTCGGGCGAGGTGCCCCAGGTGACTTGCGGCGGAATCTGCGCGGCGTCGAGCTCGACCACGGCGTCGAAGCTCGCGCCAGGGTCCGACTGCAGCGTGCGCCAGTAGGTGGCGGCCTGTTCCCACTCCACGCCGGTGGGCGCGAGCGGGCGGCCCTTCACGTAGCTGATGGTCTTTTCGTCGACCGCCACCAGACCGGCGCGCGCACCGGCCTCGATGGCCATGTTGCACACCGTCATGCGGCCTTCCATGCTCAGGTCGCGAATGGCCTGGCCCGCGAATTCGATGGTGTAGCCCGTGCCGCCGGCGGTGCCGATCTTGCCGATGATGGCCAGCACGATGTCCTTGGCCGTGCAGCCCAGGGGCAGCTTGCCGTCGACCTTCACGAGCATGTTCTTCGCCTTCTTGCCCAGCAACGTCTGCGTGGCCATCACGTGCTCGACCTCGCTGGTGCCGATGCCGTGCGCCAGCGCGCCGAACGCGCCGTGCGTGGAGGTGTGCGAGTCGCCGCAGACCACCGTCATGCCCGGCAGCGTCGCGCCCGACTCGGGCCCGATCACGTGCACGATGCCCTGGCGCTTGCTCAGGAACGGAAAGAACGCGGCCGCGCCGAATTCGGCGATGTTGTTGTCCAGCGTGGTGACCTGCTCCTTGCTGGTCGGGTCGGCAATGCCTTCATAGCCGCGCTCCCAGCCGGTGGTGGGCGTGTTGTGGTCGGCCGTGGCCACCACCGAGCTGATGCGCCACAGCTTGCGGCCGGCTTCGCGCAGGCCTTCGAACGCCTGCGGGCTGGTCACTTCGTGCACCAGGTGGCGGTCGATGTAGAGGATTGCGGTGCCGTCGTCCTCGGTGTGGACGACGTGTTCGTCCCAGATCTTGTCGTAGAGCGTGCGTGCCATTTTTGTCTTTCGTGGGGAAATGGATTGTCTGTTCTTGTGCGTCAGGCCGCGAGCGGCTGACCGTCCGCGGCAGTGTCTGCGGCCGCGGCGTGAAGGTGATTGACCAGCGTGCGCGCCGCCACGGGCAGCGTCGAAAAATCGCGCGCCACCAGGCGAATTTCGCGCGCAGCCCAGGCGTCGTTGAGCATCACGCTGACCAGCCCGCGCCCGATGCCATCGCGCATCAACTCGAACGCGCGCTGCGGCATCACGCCGATGCCCAGGCCGTTTTCGATCATCCGGCACATCGCGTCCAGGCCCGTCACGTGAATGCGCAGCTTCACGCTGCGCGCGGCCGCCAGCGCGGCCTCGTGCATGGCGACATAGATCGAACTGTTGGTGTGCAGCCCGACGTGGTCGAAGGCCAGCGAATCGACGAAATCGATTGCGCGCTGCGCCGCCAGAGGGTGGCCCGTGGGCACGATGAGCGCCAGGCGGTCATGGCGGTAAGACAGGCTCTGCAGCTCGCCCGCGCCGCCCGCCACGTGGCACACGCCAAGGTCGGCCGCGCCTTCCTGCACCGCGCGAATCACCTCGCTGCTCAGGTGCTCTTCCAGGTCGATCTTGATGGCTTCATGGGCGCGCGTGAACACGCCCAGGTCTTCGGGCAGGAACTGCACGATGGCCGAAATGTTGGCGTGCACCCGCACATGGCCGCGCACGCCGTCGGCGTATTCGCTGAGCTCGCCCTGCATCTTCTCCAGGCTGTACAGCACCGAGCGCGCGTGGTGCAGCAGGCTTTCGCCCGCGGGCGTGAGGTCTACACCGCGTGCATGGCGGTAGAGCAGGGTGGTGCCGAGCGTGGCCTCCAGGTCGGACAGCCGCTTGCTGATGGCCGACGCCGCAATGAACTCGCGCTCCGCCGCGCGGCCGATGCTGCCCAGTTCGCACACGGCAACGAACAGCTGCAGCGACGTGAGGTCGATGCGACGGGCAAAGTTGCGTTCAGAAGTACTCATGGGGTTGGGCATCGCGGCTGGCGATGGGGAAGGCTATTTTCCCTGTTTTTTGACGCCTATTCATCGCAATCCGAGAGGGGTCGATTTCCGCTTCACGATGAGCCACCTCGCCATTTGCGCCCGCCGGAGCATCGAATGCATGGTGCTTGGCGTGTCCCTCGGCCATTCGCCGCTAGTGCGTTAGCACTATGGACGCGGGCGCGCACCGGGTCTCCAATCGCCTCCGACGTCAACGTACAACGCAAATCGCGCTCTCCCGGCCAGAGGTCGCCAATGCCAATCGCCTCTCCCGCGCTCTATCGCGCGCCGGGAGGGACTCGACCAATCCATCGAGGAGTTCAGCATGAGTGACATGGGACATGGCGTCGTCGGGCGACGCGTAACGGAATTCACGTCGATGCTGCCGCTGCGCGCGGCCAGCTACGACATGCAGGCGCTGGCCAAGCTGGCAGCGGACATGAAGGGCGACGTCGACACCGTCAAGGACGGACCCGACCCGGAAGAAAACATCCTGGTGCCCGCGGGCTACACCTACTTCGGGCAAATGGTCGACCACGACCTGACCTTCGACAGCACCTCCACGCTCGACCCCGAAACGGGCAGCGCGCCCACCAACCTGCGAACCCCGCGCTTCGACCTCGACTGCCTCTACGGCGACGGCCCCGATGCCCAGCCCTTCATGTACGACGCGGCGGGCGAAAAGCTGCTGTTCAAGAACGACCCGCCGGGCTCGTCCACAGGCCCCAAGGCAGTGGCCGCGCGCGACCTGCTGCGCAACCCGAACGGGCGCGCCATCATCGGCGACAAGCGCAACGACGAGAACTCGATCGTGAGCCAGCTGCAGCTCGCGTTCGTGAAGTATCACAACGCCGTGGTCGATGCGCTGAAGACGCGTGCCCCGTCGACCTGGAGCGTGCCCGACCGGCTCTTTCCGTCGGCGCGCAACGAGGTGCGCTGGACGTACCAGCGCCTGCTGGTCGACGACTTCCTGCCGCGCATCATCCACGCCGAGGTGCTCGACAACCTGCACCACCGTACCCCCGACGAGCGCGCACCCAACTACGCGCTCTATCCGCCCGAGAAGCGCTACAACCTGCCACGCGAGTTCGTGGCCGCCGCCTATCGCTTCGGGCATTCGGGCGTGCGCACCGGCTACCGCATGAACGCGGGCACGGGCAACCGCTTCAGCATCTTTCCGGCCAGCAACGATCCGACGACCACGGCCGGCGCCGACAGCCTGCTGGGCTTCGACCCGATCACCAACAACCAGGTCATCGACGATTGGGGGCGCTTCTTTCCCAAGACGCTGCCGCTGGTGTTGCCGACCGAATCGCGCGCCACCGCTGCCGACGAAACAGAGAGCGTGGCCGTGCGGCTGCAGTTCGCCTACAAGCTCGACCCGACGCTGGTCGATCCACTGGGCGTGCTGCCGCGTGCCCAGGTGGCCGGCGAGGGCACGGCCGAGCAGGCGGGCGAGCTCATCGCGCCCGCCAAGCTGCCCGACACCGTGGTGACGCCGCCGCGCCCGTCGCTCGCGTTGCTGAACCTGCTGCGCGGCAACAGCTATCGCGTTGCCAGCGGCCAGGCCGTGGCTGCGGCGCTGATGGCGGCCGGCCTGCCGTGCACGCCGCTGCACAAGGCGCAGCTCGTGATTCGCCGGCCCGGCACGGCGGACGGCACCTTCAAGTTCGTGCCGATCACGCCCGCGCTCGAAAGCGCCACGCCGCTGTGGTTCTACGTGTTGGCGGAGGCCCAGGCGCCGCTTGTCGCGGCGCTCGGCCACAAGCAGTTCAACGAAGACCTGCTGCTCACGGGGCCCGGCGCGCAGACCCAGCTGGGATGGGTCGGCGGGCGCATCGTGGCCGAGGTGTTCTACGGCCTGCTCGATGCCGATGCCGATTCGGTCTTCAACGCGGCGCCCCCAGGCTGGCAGCCCATGCTGGCCACGGGCGCGCCGCTGGTGGTGCGCAGCCTGCTGCACTTTGCCGACGCATCGAACGCCTGAAACGAAAAAAGCTGCCCGAAGGCAGCTTTTTCATTGGCTTGCAACAGCGCGGATCAGCGGGCCGTGATCGGCTTCACATCACGCTTGGGCGAGCCTTCGAACAGCTGGCGCGGGCGGCCGATCTTGTACTCGGGGTCGCCGATCATTTCGTTCAGCTGGGCGATCCAGCCCACGGTGCGGGCCAGCGCGAAGATCGCGGTGAACAGCGGCACGGGGATGCCGATGGCGCGCTGCACGATGCCCGAGTAGAAGTCGACGTTCGGGTACAGCTTGCGCGACACGAAGTATTCGTCTTCCAGGGCGATCTTTTCCAGTTCCTTGGCCAGCTTGAACAGCGGGTCGTTTTCCAGGCCCAGCTCGGTCAGCACTTCGTTGCAGGTTTCCTGCATCAGCTTGGCGCGCGGGTCGTAGTTCTTGTACACGCGGTGGCCAAAGCCCATGAGCTTGACGTTCGAGTTCTTGTCCTTGACCTTCTTGATGAACTCGCCGATCTTCTCGACGCCGCCTTCCTTCTGGATGTCGTACAGCATGTTCAGTGCTGCTTCGTTGGCGCCGCCGTGTGCAGGGCCCCAGAGGCAGGCCACGCCGGCCGCAATGGCCGCGAAGGGGTTGGTGCCCGACGAGCCGCACAGGCGCACCGTGGAGGTCGATGCGTTCTGCTCGTGGTCTGCGTGCAGGATGAAGATGCGGTCGAGCGCGCGCTCGAGCACCGGGTTCACCTTGTACTCTTCGCACGGCGTGGCAAACATCATGTGCAGGAAGTTGCCCGCGTAGCTCAGGTCGTTCTTCGGGTACATGTACGGCTGGCCGATCGTGTACTTGTACGCCATGGCCACCAGCGTGGGCATCTTCGCGATCAGGCGGATCGCGGCAATCTCGCGATGCTCCGGATTGTTGATGTCCGTGCTGTCGTGATAGAAGGCCGACAGGGCGCCCACGAGGCCGGTCATGATGGCCATCGGGTGGGCATCGCGACGGAAACCGCGCAGGAAGAACTGCATCTGCTCGTTCACCATGGTGTGGTTCGTCACCACCTTGGTGAAGTCTTCCTTCTTGGCCTGGTCCGGCAGTTCACCGTACAGCAGCAGGTGACATGTTTCCAGAAAGTCGCAGTTGGTGGCCAACTGCTCGATGGGGTAGCCGCGGTACAGCAGCTCGCCCTTGTCGCCGTCGATGTACGTGATGGCCGACTGGCAGGCAGCGGTCGACATGAAGCCCGGGTCGTACGTGAACATGCCGGTCTGTGCGTACAGCTTGCGGATGTCGATCACGTCGGGGCCCACGGTGCCCTTGTAGATCGGCAGGTCGACGCTGTCGCCGCCGTTGCTGAACGACAGCGTGGCCTTGGTATCGGATGCTTTCATTTCGGTTTACTTTCAGAGGTGGATTCAGGACGAAGGAGAAATGACGGGACGCTGAGCGCCGTCGGTGCGCATCAGCTGCAGCAATGCGGCCACTTCGGCCCCGGCCCATTCGGGCTCGGGCTCCTTTCTACGCAGGAGGAAGTCGAGGAGGTCGTTGTCCGACAGGTCCATCAGTGTCTCCATCGCTCCCGCTTGACCGACGGTCATGCGGGCTTCGTGCCGCTCGAAGAAGCGGGCGATGAACAGGTCGTTCTCGAGCAGTCCGCGCCGGCAGCGCCATTTCAGCTTGCTGAGCGCACGTTCGCTGAGCGGCTGGTCGGAGTCGGCGGCGGTTTGCATGGTGGCGTCTCTGTGCAATGAATCAGGCTCAGATGGCGCGACGCACCATCAGTTCCTTGATCTTGCCGATGGCCTTGGTCGGGTTCAGGTTCTTCGGGCACACGTCCACGCAGTTCATGATCGTGTGGCAGCGGAACAGGCGGTACGGGTCTTCCAGGTTGTCCAGGCGCTCGGCGGTGGCTTCGTCGCGGCTGTCGGCGATGAAGCGGTAGGCCTGCAGCAGGCCGGCGGGGCCCACGAACTTGTCGGGGTTCCACCAGAAGCTGGGGCAGCTCGTGGAGCAGCTGGCGCAAAGAATGCACTCGTACAGGCCGTCGAGCTCTTCACGCTCTTCGGGCGACTGCAGGCGTTCCTTCTCGGGCGGCACGTTGTCGTTCTGCAGGTACGGCTTGATGGAGTTGTACTGCTTGAAGAACTGCGTCATGTCCACGATCAGGTCGCGAATGACGGGCAGGCCCGGCAGCGGCTTCAACACGATCGTGCCCTTGAGCGTGAGCATGTTGGTCAGGCAGGCGAGGCCGTTCTTGCCGTTGATGTTCATCGCGTCGGAGCCGCAGACGCCTTCGCGGCACGAGCGGCGGAACGACAGCGTGGGGTCCTGCGCCTTGAGCTTCATCAGGGCGTCCAGCAGCATGCGCTCGTGGCCGTCGAGTTCGACCTCGACCGTCTGCATGTAGGGCTTGGCGTCCTTGTCCGGGTCGTAGCGGTAGATCTGGAATGTGCGCTTCATCGTATGGACCTTGTAAATATTCTTAGAACGTGCGGACTTTGGGCGGCACGGAAGCCACCGTCAGCGGCTGCAGCTTGACGGGCTTGTACGAGAGGCGGTTGTCCTCGCTGTACCAGAGCGTGTGCTTCATCCAGTTGACGTCGTCGCGGCCCAGCGGTGCGACCGGATCGTCCGCGGGACGCTCGTAGTCTTCCACCGTGTGGGCGCCACGGCATTCCCTGCGGGCGGCCGCCGAGACCATGGTGGCCTGCGCCACTTCGATCAGGTTGTCGACTTCCAGCGCTTCGATGCGCGCGGTGTTGAACACCTTGGACTTGTCCTTCAGGCCGATCGCCTTGACGCGCTCGCGCACGGCGGCGATCTTGAGCACGCCTTCGTCCATCGAGGCTTGCTTGCGGAACACGGCGGCATGCTGCTGCATGACGGCGCGGATCTCGCCGGCCACGTCCTGCGCGTATTCGCCCTCGGTGGTCGACTCCAGGCGGTTCAGCCGCTCCAGCGAGCGGTCCGCCGCGTCGGTCGGCAGGGCCTTGTGTTCCTTGAGCTTGTCGTTGAACTGCACGATGTGGTTGCCGGCCGCGCGGCCGAACACCAGCAGGTCGAGCAGCGAGTTGGTGCCCAGGCGGTTGGCGCCGTGCACGCTCACGCAGGAGCATTCGCCCACGGCGTAGAGGCCGTTCACCACGGCGCTGTTCTCTTCACCCTTCTGGATGACGACTTGGCCGTTGATGTTGGTCGGGATGCCGCCCATCTGGTAATGGATGGTGGGCACCACCGGAATCGGCTCCTTGGTGACGTCGACGTTGGCAAAGTTGATGCCGATTTCGTAGACCGACGGCAGCCGCTTGTGGATGGTTTCTGCGCCCAGGTGGTCCAGCTTCATGTGGATGTAGTCCTTGTTGGGACCACAGCCACGGCCTTCCTTGATTTCCTGGTCCATCGAGCGCGACACGAAGTCGCGCGGTGCCAGGTCCTTCAGGGTGGGCGCATAGCGCTCCATGAAGCGTTCGCCGTTGCTGTTCAGCAGAATGGCGCCTTCGCCGCGGCAGCCTTCGGTCAGCAGCACGCCCGCGCCGGCCACGCCGGTGGGGTGGAACTGCCAGAACTCCATGTCCTGCAGCGGAATGCCCGAACGTGCGGCCATGCCCAGGCCGTCGCCGGTGTTGATGAACGCGTTGGTCGAGGCGCCGAAGATGCGGCCTGCACCGCCGGTGGCCAGCAGCACGGTCTTGGCCTGCAGGATGTGCAGGTCGCCGGTTTCCATTTCGAGTGCGGTCACGCCGACCACGTCGCCTTCGTCGTCACGGATGAGGTCGAGCGCCATCCATTCCACGAAGAACTGGGTGCGGGCTTCCACGTTCTTTTGGTAGAGCGTGTGCAGCATCGCGTGGCCGGTGCGGTCGGCCGCGGCGCAGGCGCGTTGCACGGCCTTTTCGCCGTAGTTGGCGGTGTGGCCGCCGAACGGGCGCTGGTAGATGGTGCCGTCGGGGTTGCGGTCGAACGGCATGCCGAAGTGTTCGAGCTCGTACACCACCTTGGGTGCTTCACGGCACATGAACTCGATCGCGTCCTGGTCGCCGAGCCAGTCGGAGCCCTTGATCGTGTCGTAGAAGTGGTAGTGCCAGTTGTCTTCGCTCATGTTGCCGAGCGATGCGCCCACGCCGCCCTGGGCCGCCACGGTGTGCGAACGCGTGGGAAACACCTTGGACAGCACGGCCACGTTGAGGCCGGCACGTGCCAGTTGCAGCGAGGCGCGCATGCCGGAGCCGCCGGCACCAACGATCACGACGTCGAACTTGCGCTTGGTGATTTTGTCTTTTGTGTAAGTCATGGGGAGCTCAGATCTTCCAAAGCACTTGAATCGCCCAACCCGCACAACCGACAAGCCAGACGATGGTGAAAATTTGCAGCACGAGACGGATGCCGACGGGCTGGACGTAGTCCATCCACACGTCGCGCATGCCAACCCACACGTGATAGAGCAGGGCGATGATCACGGAGAACGTGAGCACCTTCATCCACTGCGCGGCGAAGATGCCGGCCCACAGGTCGTAGCCGATGGGGCCGCGGGAGAAGATCAGCTGCGCGAGCAGGATGATCGTGAAGAGGGCCATCAGGCCGCCGGTGATGCGCTGGCTGAGCCAGTCGCGCAGACCGTAATGCGCGCCGACGACGATGCGCTTGGAACCGTAATTCACAGACATGGTGGGCTTTTCTTCTCAGTACAGGCCGAACAACTTGGCGCCGAGCACCACGGTGAGCAGGATGCTCAGGGACAGCGTGACCAGGGCGGAGCTGTGACCGAATTCCTTGGTGACCGCCGCGTGGCTCACGTCCATCCAGAGGTGGCGCAGGCCGGCAATGAAGTGGTGCAGGTAGGCCCAGATGAGCGCGAGTGCGACCAGCTTGAAGAACCACCCCGGCGCAAAGCCGACGCCGATGTTGAAGGCGGCCTTGAATCTGGCGAACGAGTAGTCAGATGACAGCGACGTGTCGAACATCCAGATGATGAACGGCAGCAGAAGGAACATGATCACGCCGCTCACGCGGTGCAGGATCGACACGATGCCGGCCGGCGGCAGCCGGTAGGTCGTGAGGTCGGTGAACGCATTGATGTTGCGGAATTCGCGACGCGGCGGCCGGGGGGGTGTTGCAAGCTCTGACATGGGGGATTGCTTTCGTGGCTTGGTGACTTGTTCTGAGAGCGAACGCTTTTGTTTCTTATGCGGAAATGCAAACAACGCAAAATTCTATTGCAATGCACCATCGGGCAGCGGACACGCACGAGTCGGCGCACCATTGCAGTCGGATGCTATTGACTTCGTAGCACGTCGCACGGGTTGTGTGCGCACGTTGGCGCACCAAGGTTCGGCCTGTGTCGTCTGCATCATCGGGGTCAGCCCAGCTGGTTTCTGTAGTGGTGCGTGTCGGTGCGGTAGAGGCCGCGGCGCAGCTCCATCGGCATGTCATGGTAGGTGTGCGCGACGCGCTCCACACTCAGCAGGGGCATCTGGCGCGGCACGTCGAGCAGGCGGGCCTGTTCGGCGTCGGGCAGCACGGCGCGGATCTTTTCCTCGGCTCGCACCATGCGCACGCCGAATTCCGTCTCGAACAGCGCGTACATCGGCCCGGGCCACGCGCGCAGCCGCTCGGCGGTGAGGCCCTTGAACGGGGTGCCGGGCAGCCAGAGGTCTTCGAGGATGGTCGGCACGCCGCCGTAGGCCAGCACGCGGCCCACCTGCAGCACGGCGTCGCCGGTGCGCAGGCCCAGCGCGCGCGCCACGTCGGCCGAGGCGCGCAGCCGCTTGCAGTCGACGATGGTGCGCACCGCGGGGCCCTCGGTGCTCGGGTCGCCCGCGTCGGGCAGCAGCTTGAGGAAGCGGTACTGCACATGCTGCTCGGCATGCGTGGCCACGAAAGTGCCCTTGCCCTGGCGGCGCACCACCAGGTTTTCAGCCGACAGCTCGTCGATGGCCTTGCGCACCGTGCCCTGGCTCACGCGGTAGCGCGCGGCCAGGTCCATCTCGCTGGGGATGGGCTCGCCGGGCTTCCACTCGCCCGCCTGCAGGCTCTGCAGGATCAGGGTCTTGATCTGCTGGTAGAGCGGACTGAAGGACGGCGTCGTGGGCTCGTCGAGGGTGGTGGGCGTGTTCATGGCAGCGGTGGGGTGCGCCTTGGCGGGGCCCCGAGAGGATATCTTATATAAGACATAAGACGGCCCTCATTGAATCGGCTTAAAATATTGCGGTTTCGCTGCGGGAGGGTATTTCGCCCCGCCGGAGCCCCTGGCGCCCCACGAGAGCGCCGACACCGTTTCATTACCTTCTGGAGTCTTCCCATGAGCAAAAAGCCCGTTCGCGTTGCCGTTACCGGTGCCGCCGGTCAAATCGGTTACGCCCTGTTGTTCCGTATTGCATCCGGCGAAATGCTCGGCAAAGACCAGCCGGTCATCCTGCAACTGCTTGAAATCCCCGACGAGAAGGCCCAGAAGGCGCTCAAGGGCGTGATGATGGAGCTCGACGACTGCGCCTTCCCGCTGCTGGCCGGCATGGAAGCCCACGGCGACCCGATGACCGCCTTCAAGGACGCCGACTACGCACTGCTGGTCGGTTCGCGTCCCCGCGGCCCCGGCATGGAACGTGCCGAACTGCTGGCCGTGAACGGCGCCATCTTCACTGCGCAAGGCAAGGCCCTCAACGCCGTGGCCAGCCGCAATGTCAAGGTGCTGGTGGTGGGCAACCCCGCCAACACCAACGCCTACATCGCCATGAAGAGCGCGCCTGACCTGCCGCGCAAGAACTTCACCGCCATGCTGCGCCTGGACCACAACCGTGCCGCCAGCCAGATCGCCGCCAAGACCGGCAAGGCCGTGGCCGACATCGAAAAGCTCACCGTCTGGGGCAACCACTCGCCCACGATGTACGCCGACTACCGCTTCGCCACCATCAACGGCGAAAGCGTTGCCAAGCTGATCAACGACCAGGAATGGAACGCCAACACGTTCCTGCCCACCGTGGGCAAGCGCGGCGCGGCCATCATCGAAGCACGCGGCCTGTCGTCGGCTGCCTCGGCCGCCAACGCCGCCATCGACCACATGCGCGACTGGGCCCTGGGCACCAACGGCAAGTGGGTCACCATGGGCATTCCGTCGGACGGCCAGTACGGCATTCCCAACGACGTGATGTTCGGCTTCCCGGTCACCTGCGAAAACGGTGAGTACAAGCTGGTCGAAGGCCTCGAGATCGACGCATTCAGCCAGGAACGCATCAACAAGACGCTCGAAGAGCTCGAAGGCGAACGCGCCGGCGTCGCCCACCTGCTGTAAGGCAACTCCGCAGCATGCTCGACTGGAACCCCGCGCTCTACCGTCGCTACGAGGACGAGCGCACCCGCCCCGCACAGGAACTCCTGGCGCGGGTGCCCCTGACCGAGGCCGCCCGCGTGGTCGATCTGGGTTGCGGGCCGGGCAATTCCACCGAGCTGCTGGTCAACCGGTTTCCGGCGGCGCAAGTCACCGGCACCGACAACTCCGAGGCCATGCTGGTCAGCGCGCGCGAGCGCCTGCCCCAGGCCACCTTCGAGTTGAGCGACATCGCGACCTGGGCGCCGCGTTCCAAGGAAGAAGCGCCCGACCTCATTTATGCCAACGCGTCCCTGCAATGGGTGCCCGATCACCAAAAGCTGATCCCGCGCCTGTTCGACGCGCTGGCCCCGGGTGGCGTGCTTGCCATCCAGATGCCCGACAACCGCCAGGAGCCCACGCACCGGCTGATGCGCGCCGTGGCCGCGCAAGCCCCCTGGGCCGAGCCCATCGGTGACGCCGACCGGCTGCGCACGCTGCTGCTCGAACTGGGCGGTTACTACGACCTGCTGGCGCCCCGCGCGGCAAACGTCGATGTGTGGCACACCATCTATCAGCACCGCATGGCCGACGCCGTATCCATCGTCGAATGGGTGCGCGGCACCGGGCTGAAGCCCTTTGTCGATCGTCTGCCGGCCGATCTGCAGGCCAGCTATCTGGCCGAGTACCTGCGCCGCGTCAGTGAAGCCTATCCGGCCCGCGCCGACGGCAAGCGGCTGCTCGCCTTCCCGCGCATGTTCATCGTGGCGCAAAAGAGCAAGGCATGACGAACACCACAGTCCATCCCGCGCAGGTGCTGCTCGGTGCCCAGGCCGGCGCCGTGACGCTGCCCGTGTGCGACCACTACAGCGGCGTCGAAGCGCGCATGAAGAAGAGCCTCGCGCTCCAGGCCGAGATGGCCGAGGAGTTCGGCGCCTGCGTGTTCGACGTCACCCTCGACTGCGAAGACGGCGCCCCGGTGGGCGGCGAGGCCGAGCATGCCGCGCTCGTCACCGAGCTCGCGCTGGCCGCCAGGCCCGGCATGCGGGTCGGTGTGCGCGTGCACCCGGTCGATCACCCGGCCTTCGTGGGCGACGTGATCACCATCGCCGGGCGCGCCGCCGATCGCCTCAGCCACCTGATGATTCCCAAGGTGGAGTCGCTGGCCGACGTGCTGCAGGCCGTGGCCGCGCTCGACGCTGCCGATGCCGCCGCGCTGCCGTTGCATGTGCTCATCGAGTCGCCGCTGGCCGTGCACAACGCCTTCGACATCGCCGCGCATCCGCGCGTGCAGTCGCTGAGCTTTGGGCTGATGGACTTCGTTTCGGCCCACGCCGGCGCCATTCCGGCCGACGGCATGGGCGCGGCGGGGCAGTTCAGCCACCCGTTGGTGGTGCGCGCCAAGCTGGCCATTGCGTCCGCCGCGCACGCTTACGGCAAGGTGCCCTCGCACTGCGTGGTCACCGAGTTCAACAACACCGACGCCATGCGCACGGCGGCCCGCAAGGCGGCCACCGAATTCGGCTACACGCGCATGTGGAGCATCCACCCCAACCAGATCCGCCCCATCCTGGAGGCCTTTGCGCCCGACGAGGCCCAGATTCAAATTGCCACACAAATCCTTGTAAAGGCGGCAACGGCTGATTGGGCTCCGACACAAATTGATGGCACATTGCACGACCGCGCGAGCTACCGCCATTTCTGGCAAGTTCTGACGCGTGCCCACGCAACAGGGCGCGCGTTGCCCTCCGAGGCGAAAGCCTGGTTTGCAGCCGCGGCCTCCTGAAACCCAACCGAATCCAGTCTCAAGGAAACCCACACATGAAGAAAATTGCCCTGATCGCTGCCGTTGCCCTGGCACTGCCCTTCGCTGCCCTGGCGCAGACCGCGGCGGCCCCGGCCAAGCCGGCCGCCAAGCCTGCAGCCAAGGCGGAGGCCAAGAAGGCTCCGCCCAAGCGCCAGGTCACCCGCCGCGCCGCCAAGGCCGTGGAAGAAGTCACCCCCATCAACACCGACACCGACGTGACGCTCAACGACGCCGACCTGGCCGTGGCCCAGCGCGTGTCCATCGGCCGGGCTCAATGCGAGCTGGGCGCCGACGTGACCGTCACGCCCGACGAAAAGAAGCCAGGCTTCTTCTCGGTCACCACCAAGGGCCTGAAGTACCGCATGCACCCGGTCGAAAGCCGTACCGGCGCCATCCGCCTGGAAGACCCGCGTGCCGGCGCCATGTGGCTGCAGCTGGGCAACAAGTCGATGCTGATGAACCAGAAGGCCGGCCTGCGCATTGCCGACGAATGCCAGACCGACGCGCAAGTCGCGTTTGCCGCAGAAATGAAGAAGAACCCGCCCAAGGCCCTGTTCGAAGGTGCCGACGGCGCAAAGTAAGCGGTACCGAACCCCGGGGTGCGGCGCGGCTCTTGCATGAGCGCTCCGCACGCCCGAAAGACCAGTTTCCGGAGAAAAGAAGATGTTGCAAGCCTACGTTGATCATGTTGCCGAACGCGCCGCGCTCGGTATCCCGCCGCTGCCCTTGAGCGCGAAGCAGACCTCTGAAGCCATCGAGCTCTTGAAGAGCGCGAACGCCAAAGACGGCGCCTTCCTGCTCGACCTGCTCACCTACCGCGTGCCTGCCGGCGTGGACGATGCAGCCAAGGTCAAGGCCAGCTACCTTGCTGCCGTGGCCCACGGCACCGAGAAGAGCGAGTTCATTTCGCGCGCCCGCGCCACTGAACTGCTCGGCACCATGCTCGGCGGCTACAACATCAGCCCCATGATCGACCTGCTCGACGACGCCGAAGTCGCCGCCGTGGCAGCCGAAGGCCTGAAGAAAACCCTGTTGATGTTCGACCAGTTCCACGACGTCAAGGAAAAGGCCGACAAGGGCAACGTGCACGCCAAGGGCGTGCTGCAAAGCTGGGCCGACGCCGAGTGGTTCACCAGCCGCCCCGAAGTGCCCCAGAGCATCACCGTCAGCATCTTCAAGGTGGCTGGCGAAATCAACACCGACGACCTGTCGCCCGCGCCCGACGCCACGACCCGTCCCGACATCCCCATGCACGCCCTGGCGATGCACAAGAACGCGCGCCCCGGCATCGTGCCCGAAGAAGACGGCAAGCGCGGCCCGGTGAAGTTCATCGAAGACCTGCGCGCACGCGGCCACCTGGTGGCCTACGCGGGCGACGTGGTCGGCACGGGTTCGTCGCGCAAGAGCGCCACCAACTCGGTGCTGTGGTTCACCGGCGAAGACATTCCCTTCGTGCCCAACAAGCGCTTTGGCGGCGTCTGCTTGGGCAGCAAGATTGCTCCCATCTTCTACAACACGATGGAAGACTCGGGCGCTCTGCCCATCGAGCTCGACGTGGCACAGATGAACATGGGCGACGTGGTTGAACTGCGTCCCTATGAAGGCAAGGCACTGAAGGACGGCAAGGTCATTGCCGAATTCACCGTCAAGAGCGAGGTGCTGTTCGACGAAGTGCGCGCCGGCGGCCGCATTCCGCTGATCATCGGCCGCGGCCTGACCACCAAGGCGCGCGAAGCGCTGGGCCTGCCCGTGTCCACGTTGTTCCGCCTGCCGAGCAGCCCGGTCGACACCAAGAAGGGCTTCTCGCTCGCACAGAAGATGGTCGGTCGCGCCTGCGGCCTGCCTGAAGGCCAGGGCGTTCGCCCGGGCACCTACTGCGAACCCAAGATGACCTCGGTCGGCTCGCAGGACACCACCGGCCCCATGACCCGCGACGAGCTGAAGGACCTGGCGTGCCTGGGCTTCTCGGCCGACCTCGTGATGCAGTCGTTCTGCCACACGGCGGCGTACCCCAAGAAGGTCGACGTCAAGATGCACCACGAACTCCCCGAGTTCATGGCCAACCGCGGCGGCGTGTCGCTGCGCCCGGGCGACGGCGTGATCCACAGCTGGCTGAACCGCCTGCTCACGCCCGACACCGTGGGCACGGGCGGCGACAGCCACACCCGTTTCCCCATCGGCATCAGCTTCCCGGCGGGCTCGGGCCTGGTGGCCTTCGCGGCCGCCACCGGCGTGATGCCGCTGGACATGCCGGAGTCGGTGCTCGTGCGCTTCAAGGGCAAGATGCAACCCGGCGTCACGCTGCGTGACCTGGTCAACGCCATTCCGCTGTACGCCATCAAGGCGGGCCTGTTGACGGTGGCCAAGCAAGGCAAGAAGAACATCTTCTCGGGCCGCATCCTGGAAATCGAAGGCCTGCCCGACCTGAAGGTCGAACAAGCCTTCGAGCTGAGCGACGCTTCGGCCGAACGCTCGGCCGCCGGTTGCACCGTGCACCTGAACAAGGAGCCGATTGCCGAGTACATCAACAGCAACATCACGCTGATGAAGTGGATGATTGCCGAAGGCTACGCCGACGCGCGCACGCTGGCCCGCCGCATCGCCGCGCAAGAAGCATGGCTGGCCGACCAGTCGCTGCTGGCCGGTGACGCAGACGCCGAATACGCCGCCGTCATCGACATCGACCTGGCCGAGATCCACGAGCCCATCGTGGCCTGCCCGAACGACCCCGACGACGTGAAGACGCTCAGCGACGTGGCAGGCGCCAAGATCGACGAAGTGTTCATCGGCTCTTGCATGACCAACATCGGTCACTTCCGCGCGGCCTCCAAGCTGCTCGAAGGCAAGCGCGACATTCCGGTCAAGCTGTGGATTGCACCGCCGACCAAGATGGACGCGCAGCAACTGACCGAAGAAGGCCACTACGGCGTGTTCGGCAATGCCGGTGCCCGCACCGAAATGCCGGGCTGCTCGCTGTGCATGGGCAACCAGGCCCAGGTGCGCGAAGGCGCCACGGTCATGTCGACCAGCACGCGCAACTTTCCCAACCGACTGGGCAAGAACACCAACGTGTACCTCGGCTCGGCCGAGCTGGCCGCCATTTGCTCGCGCCTGGGCCGCATCCCGACGCGAGAAGAGTACATGGCCGCCACGGGCGTGCTCGACGCGTCCAGCGCGCAGATCTACCAGTACCTGAACTTCGACAAGATCGACGACTACAAGGTGGCTGAAGCCGTTCCGGCCTGCTGATCCGCGCGGCTTTGCCGCATTGAAAAAGCCCCGCATTGCGGGGCTTTTTTTTGCCTCGGGTGCGTGAGCGAATCGCTCAGCCCGGCGGCACGTTGGGCCGCAGGTGCTCCTTGCCGCTCAGCACCATGGTCGCGCCGACCGGTCCTCCCACCGCGTGGGGCAGCGAGGTGAGCAATGAACTCGCGAAGTCGCCGCGGTAGAGCTTGGCGCCCTGGTGCGTGAGGTTCGAGTTGGCGTCGATGTAGACCGATTCGCCCAGGCCCGACCACAGGCGGCAGAAACCGTAGTCTTCCGAGAGGTAGCGGCGCGTTTCAGGATCGACCATCACGTCGAAGAACCGGTAGTGCAGGCCCTGGTCGGCCTCGCCGATGCTGTCGGGCACGTAGTTGAATTCCGGGTAGCTTGCGATGAGCCGCTCGAACACGGCACGCTTGATCACCATGAAGCCGGTCGGCGCCTCTTCCATCTTCATGAAGCCGTCGGGCTGCACGTCGAGCTCGACCTGCGAGGTGATTGCGGACGCCTTGGCGTTGACCGTGTAGCGCGTGAAGGTGGCTTCGAACTGCTGCTGCGTCATGCCGGCGGGTACGCCTTCGCCGGGCCAGTTCTCGCGCTTCAGCGGATAGACGCCGGCGGCAATGTCATGGCCGGACAGCAACAGCCGGAAGGCCGCCTGCGCCGAGAAGCCGATGTCCCCGTCAATCCAGAACAGGTGCGTCCACTGCGGGTTGGCCAGGAACTGGGCCACGCAATTGTTCCGCGCGCGCGTGACCAGGCTCTCGCCTTGATGGAACAGCACCTGCATGCGCATGCCGGCGCGCTCGGCCTCTATGGCGAAATTCATCATCGAGGTCACGTAGTTCTGGAAGTACTTGCCGTCGTGGCTGGGCGTGACGATCACGGGGAAGAACTGGCGCAGGGCGGAGGTTTCGAGCATGGAAGGGGTCCGGTTATCTGGCGGGGCGCTGAATGAGGTCGAGCAGCAGCGTGTCGTACACCTCGGTGACCGCTGCATTGCCGGGCAGGTAGCGCGCGATGAGGCTGCGTTGCCGCTCGCGGTAGGTGGCGGCCTGCGCATCATGCGTGTCGATGGCCTGCAATACGCGCGCACAACCTGCGGCCACGTCGTTGCCTTCGTAGAAATAGCCCAGGTCCGCACACAAATGCGCGTTGTGCACCAGCGGGTAGCCCTGCCAACACGTCTCCAGGTAGAAGTAATTCAGCGGGTTCTCCCACTGGTGCGAGACCACGATGTCGGTGTTCTGCGCCAGGAACGCCGGGGTTTCGTGCCGGCCCAGAAACACGGCCTTGTGCTCGCGCACCAGGTCGAGCTGGTTCATCAGCGTGATGAACTCCATGTTCTGCGTGGCCATTCGCTCGGCGTTGGTCACCTGCAGCAGCGCGATGGCCTCGGGTCGCGCGCGGTACGCCAGTTCGGCAATGAGCACGGGGTAGAGGCAGAACTTCACCACGTTGATGTTCGGCTCCATCACGCTGAGCCTGCGCGGGCCGCTGCGTGGTTGGTAGACACCGGCGTGGGGCAGGTCGCGCGTGCGCTCGTCGAGAAAAACCGGGCTCCACACGAAGGGCACGGCGCGCGCCTTGGCGCGGCGCAGCACCTCGAAGTACGGCTGGCTGATGTTCGCCACCTGCGGCACCATCCAGATGTCGTCGTAGCGCTGGTTCACGAACAGGTTGGCGCCCCAGAGCGGCTTGTTGAACAGCATCGCCTCCATGGCGTGCACGTATTCGAAGCCGCAGCAGTAAGACACGAGCCGCACGCCGCGCTGTTTCAGGTAGTCGGTCTGCGCCGCGTCGACCTGGCCACCCAGCTCGATCAGCACGTCCACGCTGTCCTTGGCCGCCTCGAATCTCACGGTGGGCCAGCGCGCCTGGTCCCAGGGCAGGGCGGGGGTGATGGGGGTGGCGGTGGTGTTCACCAGCACGACCGAACCCACTGCGGGGCAGTGTTTCAGCGCTTCCGCAAGAAACACGGCGTTCTGCTTGATGCCGTTGTTCCACAGCGTTTCGGCCTCCTGGTGCAGGCTGATGGTGATGCCGATGCGCAGGGGGCTTGCAGCGGTCATCGGGTGATTTGGCGATGCGGGCGTCATGGTCCGCCATGGTGTCGCGTTTTGCGCTTTTGATCCACACTGGCAAACCATGCGAATCGGCATTTCGGTCCTCACCCACGCCGGCCAGAACATCTGGGAGAACGGCATCGGCCAGAACGTGCTGTTTCTGGCGCGTTTGCTGCAGCGCATCGGCTTCGTGGAGTCGGTCACGCTGGTCGATGCCGGCGACCAGCAGGCCATGCCACCCCAGGTCGACCCGGCCGCGCTGGGCCTGGGCTTTGGCCGCGCGCGCGAGCTGACCGGCGCGCTGGACGTGGTGATCGAGATGGCAGGTGCGCTCGACGTGCAGTGGCTGTCGTACTTTCGCGCCTGCGGCGGCCGCGTGGTGTTCCATTGCGTGGGCCAGCCCTTCGTGTCGCTGGCCGAGCCCATCGTGTTCACCGACAAGGGCCACTTCAGCCCGCCGGAGCGTTGCGACGAAGTGTGGCTGCTGCCCAAGGACGAGGTGTTCACGCCCATGATGCGCACGCTGCACCGCTGCCCGGTGTTCGAGGTGCCGTACCTCTGGTCGCGGCAGTTTCTGGCGCAGCGCGTGGCCGAGGTCGAGGCCCTGGGCCACCGCTTCGGCTACATGCCGCGCACCCCGGAGCAGCCGGGTTTCAGGGTGGCGATCTTCGAGCCCAACATCTCGGTGGTGAAGTCCAGCAGCGTGCCCATGCTGGTCTGCGACGCCGCCTACCGGGCCGACCGCGACGCGGTTGTTTCGATGCAGGTGCTCAACACCCTGCACCTCAAGGACCACCCGACCATGCTGTACCTGGCGAACTCGCTGGACCTGGTGCGCGCGCACAAGGCGGTCTTTCATGGGCGCAACGACTTTGCGGGCTTCATGGTGCAGTTTGCCGACGCGGTGGTGTCGCACCAGTGGCAGAACGCGCAGAACTACAGCCACCTGGACGCGCTTTACGGCAACTACCCGCTGGTGCACAACGCGCCCTGGCTGCGCGAGGCCGGCTACTACTACCCCGACTTCGACATTGCCGCCGGCGCGCGGCAACTGCTGCAGGCCGTGCGCGGGCATGACGCGCAGCTGGACGACTACCGCGCACGTTCGCACCGTGTGTTCGACGCGCTCGACCCGCTCGGCCCCGCCAATGTCGACAGCTATGCGCAGCGCCTGCTGCACCTGGTGGGCGGCAATGCGGCCTTTCGCGCCGATGCAGCAAAGGCCGAATGAACGACACGCCAAGCACCCCGATGCCGGCCCGCCTGAAGGTTGGCGTGTCCATCTTCATCCGCAAGGGCGAGCAGAGCCTGTGGGAGAACGGCGTCTACCAGAACTGCCTGTTTCTGGTGATGCTGCTGCTGCGCTCGCCGCGCGTGCAAAGCGCCGTGCTGGTGGCCGGCGGCGGTGACGGCGGCCCCGCGGACGCCGTCCGCTTCCTGGCCGATTCGCCGGTGCCCGTTGTCGACATGGCCACCGCCGCGCAGGAGCTGGACCTCATGATCGAGATGAGCGCGCAACTGGCGAGCGAGTGGTCGGTGGCTTTTCGGGAGAAGGGCGGCAAGATCGTTTCGATGCGCGTGGGCAACGACTACGTGATCGACATCGAACGCATGATCTTCGACAAGCCGCACGGCCTGCTGATCTCAGGCGCGCCCTACGACGAGGTGTGGACCATTCCCGAGTACGAGGTGTCGTGCAAGCCGTATTTCGAGAGCACCTTTCGTGCGCCGGTGCGCCTGCTGCCGCACCTGTGGAGCCCGATGGTGCTCGAACGTGCCATGGCCCGGGACGTTGCCAACGCCCCCGACAGCCCCGCCTTCGCCTATGAACCCGGCCGCGCGCAATGGCGCATCGCCATCTTCGAGCCCAACATCTGCCTGGTGAAGACCAGCTTCATTCCCATGCTCGGCTGCGAGGCGGCGCACCGCGCGCAGCCGCGGCTGATCGAGAAGATATGGGTCTACAACAGCCTGCACCTCAAGGACAAGCCGCTGTTCGTGGGCTTTGCGCAGAGCCTGGACATCGTGCGCCATGGGCTGGCCACCTTCGAGGGGCGCTTTCCGGTGCACCAGGTGATGCCCGGCAAGATCGACGCGGTGTTCTCGCACCACTGGGAGAACGCGCAGAACTACGTCTACTACGAGGCGCTGTATGGCGGCTACCCGCTGGTGCACAACTCGCATCTGCTGGGCGCCTGCGGCTACCGCTACCACGGCTTCGACTGCGAAGAAGGCGGGCGCGCCCTGCAGCGCGCCTTTGCCGAGCACGACGCCAACCTGCCGGCCTACCGAGAAGACGCACGCCGCTTCATTGCGACGCTCGACCCCGAGGGCGAGGAGAACGTGCGCGTCTACACAGCGGCCATCGAGCGCCTTTGGGCATGAGGAACGCCATGAAAACCGTCCATCTCCTGTTGCGTCTTTTGCGGTGGCTGCCCGCAGTGTTTGCCTGCGCCGCCGCCGGCACAGCGCTCGCGCAAGGCGTGCTGGTGCCCGCTGCGCCACCGGCCGCGCCGCAGGACATGCTCACCCGCGCCGCAACCAGCGTGGGTATCAAGCGCTGCCTGCCGGCCATCTCGCGCCTGTCGGCGCTCACGGTGCAGGGCAGCCGCAGCCATGACGTGCTGCTCGACTGGGACCGCAAGCGCCCCGACGCCGGGCCCATGTTCTCGCTCATCGGCATCCAGTACCCCAACGCGGGCGTGGCGGCGTCCATCACCGCCATTCCGGATGACAGCGGCAACTGCACCGTGTCGGCCGAGCGCATCTCGGTGGCGCCCTTCACCTGCGAGAGCGTGGCGCAGCAGGAGCTGGCCAGCTACAAAATGACCCGGCTGCTGCCCAACTACGCCGTGTACACCGACGACAAGGAGCCCACTTCGTCGGTCTCGCTGATCGATTCGCCGCCGGGCTGCCTGGTCGTTCGCAGGTATGTGGAGTACGGCTGGAAAGACCCGGCCGCGAGGCCTGCAGGGCCGCCTCCCGCCAAGCGTTAGTCGCACCCGTCCCACACGCAGGGAGGCGCTCGACCGGCGCTCGGCAAGGGGTGGCCAGCCGCACGATGAGCCCACATCCGCGCCACCTGGCGCGGAAGGAGACGCACCATGCCTCTGGCGAAACTCATCGGTCGATGGGCCATGCATCCGTTTTCCAAGGCGCTTCCGCCCTTGGGTGACACAGAGCGCGCCGCGCTCGAGGCCGGCACCGTCGGCTTCGAGGGCCGGCTCTTTGCAGGCAACCCCGACTTCGACGTGCTCTGCGGCACGGGCCCCAACCAGCTCACCGAGCGAGAGCAGGCCTTTCTGGACCGCGAAGTGCGCGAGCTGTGCCACATGCTCGACGACCACGCCATCGACCAGGCGCGCGACCTGCCGCCCGAGGTGTGGCGCTACCTGCGAGAGAAGCGCTTCTTCGGAATGATCATTCCCGAAGCGTTCGGCGGCCTGGGCTTCGGCCATTTCGCGCATGCCACCGTGGTCACGCGCATTGCCACGGTGAATGTGGCGACCGCCGTCACGGTGATGGTGCCCAACTCGCTCGGCCCAGCCGAGCTGCTGCTGCGCTACGGCACCGACACGCAAAAAGACCATTACCTGCCGCGACTGGCGGACGGGCGCGAGCTGCCGTGCTTCGGCCTTACATCGCCCTATGCGGGCTCCGACGCGGCGTCCATTCCCGACCGCGGCGTGCTGGTCGAGCGCGAATTCAACGGCCGCATGACGCGCGGCTTTCTGGTCGATTTCGACAAGCGCTACATCACGCTGGCACCGGTCGCCACCGTGGTCGGCCTGGCCTTTCATGCCGTGGACGAAAGCAGGCCCGAAGGCGAGCGCGCGCTGGGCATCACCTGCGCGCTGATCCCGGTGCCGCACGCGGGCATGGAGATCGGCAGGCGGCACCGCCCGATGGACAGCGCCTTCATGAACGGCCCCATCCGCGGGCGGCAGGTGTTCGTGCCGATGGACTGGATCATCGGCGGCGAGCCGCAGGTGGGCCAGGGCTGGCGCATGCTGATGGAATGCCTGGCCGCGGGCCGCGCCATTTCGCTGCCGGCGCTGGGCTCCGCCATGCAGCAGACCGCGCTGTACGTGAGCAACGGCTACGGCCAGATTCGCGAGCAGTTCGGCATGCCGGTGGGCAAGTTCCATGCAATCGCGGGGCTCGTGGCGCAGATGTCGGCCGAGCTCTATGCGAGCGACGCCGCGCGGCGCTTCACTGCCGCCGCGCTCGACAAGGGCGAGCAGCCCAGCGTGGCCAGCGCCATCCTGAAGGTGCAACTGACCGAGGCCGGCCGGCGTGCCGTCAACCATGGCATGGACATCTTGGGCGGCAAGGGCATCATCTCGGGCCCCTCCAACCTGCTGGGCGTGTCTTACCGGCAGGCGCCCATTGCCATCACGGTGGAGGGCGCGAACATCCTCACGCGGGCGCTCATCGTTTTTGGGCAGGGCGCGGTGCGCTGCCACCCGCATGTGCTCGACGAAATGGCCGCGGTGCAGGCCAACGACGAAGAGGCGCTGGGCAAGGCGCTCATTGCGCACGGCAAGCATGTGGCGCTCAACCTGTGGCACAGCGTGTTCGGTGCGCCGGTGCTGGGCGAGCCGCCCGAAGCACTGATGCACGAAGCCCAATTGCTCGCGCGCATGAGCGCCAAGTACGCACTGACGGCCGACCTGGCAATGGGCCTGCTCGGGGGCAAGCTCAAGCGCATGGAGCTGCTGTCGGCGCGGCTGGGCGACGTGCTGGCGCACCTGTACCTCGCCAGCGCGAGCATCTGGCGCTACCACGTCGACGCGGCGCCGGAGATGCTGCCTTTTGCGCGCGCCGCCATTCGCCTGCAGCTCGACGAGGCCGGCAAGATCCTGCGCGACCTGTATGCCAACCTGCCGACGGGCGGCCGGCGCGTGATCGGCGCCGTGGTGCTGCGGCGCACGGGCCACCTGGCGCCGCTGCGCGATGTGCAATTGCTGGAACTGGCCGACCTGCTGCGCAAGAACCCGCGCATCGTGGAGCGCCTGGCACCCGACCTCAGCGAGCCCGCGGCGGGCGGCTTGCGCGACCTGATGCATGCGATGGAACTCGGCGCGCAGCTCGGGGACACCACCATGGCGCTCAACAAGGTGCTGCGCCGCACGAACTCGCTCGAAGAAGCTGCGTGCACAGCGCCCAACCCCGCACTGGCGCTGGCCTATCTGAAGGCGGCGGACAGGGTCATTCAGGTGGACGACTTCGAAGGCCCGACGCACAAACGGGCCGGCGCCGATGCCGATGCTCCGCTCAGCGCGCCGTTTGCGCCGCCAATGCAGCCAGCGCAGCCGCTGTCTGCTCGTCGGCCGGAAAGAACGACTCCACCGCCAGTTCCTGCAATGTGACGTCCACCGGCGTGCCGAAGATGGTGATGGTGGTGATGAAGCTCAGCACGCCGTTGGGCGTGACGAACTGAATCGGCACCGCCACCGCCGACAGCGCCGTGTCGATGGCCGGCAGGTCGTGGTGCACGGCGGGGGGCGGGTAGGCCTCCAGCTCGTCGTGCAGTGCCTGCAGCACCGGGTCGCCGGTGGCGGCAATCTGCTGCTGCAGCCGTTCGAGCAGGTGGGTGCGCCATTGCGCCAGGTTGGCGATGCGCGGGGCCAGGCCTTCGGGGTGCAGGCTCAGGCGCAGCACGTTGATGGGGCCTTGCAGCAACGCCGGCGCGGCGCCTTCCATCAGCATGGGCACCAGTGCGTTGTGCGCCACCAGGTTCCAGTGGCGGTCCACTGCCAGCGCGGGAAAGGGCTCGTGGCCTTTCAGCACCAGGTCGACCGCGCGGCGCGCCGCCGCCAGGGCGGGGTCGTCCAGAGAGCGCTGGCGGTACATGGGCGCAAAGCCGGCCGCCACCAGCAGCGCATTGCGCTCGCGCAGCGGCACCTCCAGCCGCTCGGCCAGGCGCAGCACCATCTCGCGGCTGGGCGCGGCGCGGCCGGTTTCCACGTAGCTCAGGTGGCGGGTCGACACCTCGGCCTCTTGCGCCAGGTCGAGCTGGCTCAGTCGGCGGTGCGTGCGCCAGTGCCGCAGGTGGGCGCCGAACGGGTCGCGCGCGCCGGGCTGGCCGGCATGGGCGACCTTGG
Source organism: Variovorax sp. H27-G14 (assembly GCF_046156345.1). Taxonomy (NCBI): domain Bacteria; kingdom Pseudomonadati; phylum Pseudomonadota; class Betaproteobacteria; order Burkholderiales; family Comamonadaceae; genus Variovorax; species Variovorax sp. H27-G14. Next base: position 378,067 of record NZ_JAYLVN010000001.1, on the reverse strand, counting down.
GCGGGTGAGGGCGGGTGGTGTTCATAGGGCCGCATTCTGGCGCGATGGTGCCGCGCCGCCATGACCTTGCAGGTCATCGACGCGGTGCAGGCCCGGCTTGCAATGGCTGGTCGACGGCAACACGCTGGAACGCAGCGTTTTCGCAATAAGAAACAGGCCCTCGAAAGGCGAAAACGGGGAAGCCCGACTACAACGGTTGACACTGTTAACTGCTATCTTTGAGAGGCTTCCACGAACAAACAGGAGTCTCTCTATGGCCAAAGCCCCGGCGCACGCCTTTGCGTCCACCCTCAAGACCTTCAAGACCGCATCGGGCAAGTCCGGCAAGTACTGGTCCCTGAAGGAGCTGGCCAAGCAATACCCCACCATCGAGCGCCTGCCTGTGTCGATCCGCATCGTGCTGGAGTCGGTGCTGCGCAACTGCGATGGCCAGAAGGTGTCGCCCAAGCACGTTGAAGAGCTCGCTCACTGGGCACCGAACGCCGAGCGCACCGACGAAATTCCGTTCGTCGTCACCCGCGTGGTGCTGCAGGACTTCACCGGTGTGCCGCTGCTGGCCGACCTGGCCGCCATGCGCAGCGTGGCCGCCAAGCTGGGCAAGTCGCCCAAGACCATCGAGCCGTTGGTGCCGGTGGACCTGGTGGTCGACCACTCGGTGATGGTCGACTACTACGGCACACCCAAGGCGCTCGACCTGAACATGAAGCTGGAGTTTCAGCGCAACAACGAGCGCTACCAGTTCATGAAGTGGGGCATGCAGGCCTTCGACACCTTCCGCGTCGTGCCCCCGGGCTTTGGCATCGTGCACCAGGTCAACCTCGAATACTTTGCGCGCGGCGTCTACAAGAGCGAGTACGACAAGGCCGACGTGCCCACGTACTACCCCGATTCGCTGGTCGGCACCGACAGCCACACCACCATGATCAACGGCGTGGGCGTGGTCGGTTGGGGCGTGGGCGGCATCGAGGCCGAAGCGGCCATGCTGGGCCAGCCCGTGTACATGCTGACGCCCGATGTGGTGGGCTTCGAGCTCACCGGCAAGCTGCGCGAAGGCGTGACGGCCACCGACCTGGTGCTGTACGTCACGGCCATCCTGCGTGCCGAAAAAGTGGTGGGCAAGTTCGTCGAGTTCTTCGGCCCCGGCGCCGCGTCCATCGCCGTGCCCGACCGCGCGACCATCGGCAACATGGCGCCCGAGTACGGCGCGACCATGGGCTTCTTCCCGGTGGACGACATGACGGTGGCGTACTTCGAAGGCACCGGCCGTACCAAGGAAGAGGTCGAGCGCTTCGCCGCCTACTACAAGGCGCAGGGCCTGTACGGAATGCCCGCCCCCGGCGACATCGACTACACCAAGATCGTGCGCCTCGACCTGGGCACCGTGTCGCCCAGCCTGGCCGGCCCCAAGCGCCCGCAGGACCGCATCGACCTGGGCCACCTGTCGACCAAGTTCTCCGAGCTGTACAGCAAGCCCAACGACGCCAACGGCTTCAACCAGCCCGCCGACAAGCTCAAGCTGCGCTACCCGCTGGTCACGGCCGGCAACACCGGTGACGACGAAGCCGCCGCGCCGCCGGCCGGCGCGCCGCGCGACGTGGTCGAGATGGTGGCCAACCGCTCGACCAAGGCGGCCGCGCACACCAGCGCCACCGCGCCTACTGCCCCCAAGGGGCAGGTGACCATCGGCAACGGCGACGTGCTGATCGCTGCCATCACCTCGTGCACCAACACCTCCAACCCCAGCGTGATGCTGGCCGCCGGCCTGCTGGCCAAGAAGGCGGTGGAGGCGGGCCTCACGGTGAAGCCGCACATCAAGACATCGCTGGCACCCGGCTCGCGCATCGTCACCGAATACCTGGAGAAGGCCGGCCTGCTGACCTACCTGGAACAGCTCGGCTTCTACCTGGCCGGCTACGGCTGCACCACCTGCATCGGCAACGCCGGCGACCTGACGCCGGAGATCAACGAGGCCATCACCAAGAACGACCTGATCGGCGCGGCCGTGCTGTCGGGCAACCGCAATTTCGAGGCACGCATCCACCCGAACCTGAAGGCCAACTTTCTGGCCTCGCCGCCGCTGGTGGTGGCCTTCGCGATTGCCGGCAACGTGATGACCGACCTGATGACCGAGCCCGTGGGCAAGGGCAAGAACGGCAAGGACGTGTACCTGGGCGACATCTGGCCCACGCCGAAAGAAATCGACGACAACCTGCGCTTTGCGATGAACGCCAAGTCGTTCCGCACGAACTACGACAAGGTCAAGACCGACCCGGGCAAGTTCTGGAGCAGCATCAAGGGCACCGAGGGCCAGGTGTACGACTGGCCCACCTCCACCTACATTGCCGAGCCGCCGTTCTTCGAGGGCTTCAAGATGAAGCCGCACGCGTCGGACGCGGGCTTCAAGGGCGCGCGCATCATGGCGCTGTTTGGCGACTCGATCACCACCGACCACATCTCTCCGGCCGGCGCCATCAAGGAAAGCTCGCCCGCGGGCATCTGGCTGAAGGCGCACGGCGTGCCCAAGGCGGACTTCAACAGCTACGGCTCGCGCCGCGGCAACCATGACGTGATGATGCGCGGCACCTTCGCCAACGTGCGCATCAAGAACCTCATGATTCCGCCGGACGCCAACGGCACGCAGGAAGAGGGCGGCGTCACGCTGTTCCAGCCCGGCAACGAGAAGATGTTCATCTACGACGCCGCCATGAAGTACATGGAACAAGGCGTGGGCACGGTGGTGTTCGGCGGCGAGGAGTACGGCACCGGCTCGTCGCGCGACTGGGCCGCCAAGGGCACGCAGCTGCTGGGCATCAAGGCCGTGGTGGCCCGCAGCTTCGAGCGCATCCACCGCGCCAACCTGGTGGGCATGGGCGTGCTGCCGCTGCAGTTCCGCGGTGCCGATTCATGGCAGACGCTGGGCCTCACCGGCGACGAGAAGATCGACGTGGTGATCGGCAGCGAGCTGAAGCCGCAGATGGACGTGAAGCTGGTCGTGCACCGCCCCGACGGCACCCACCAGGAGGTGACGGTGCGCCTGCGCATCGACACGCCCATCGAGGTCGACTACTACAAGCACGGCGGCATCCTGCCGTTCGTGCTGCGCCAACTGCTGGCGGCCTGATCGCTTGATTCGCGTCGGGCTCATCTCCGATACCCATGGCCTGCTCCGCCCGCAGGCCGTGGAAGCGCTGCGGGGCAGCGACTTCATCGTGCACGGCGGGGACATCGGCAATGCCGGCATCCTGGACGCGCTGCGCGACATGGCGCCGCTGACCGTGGTGCGCGGCAACAACGACCGCGAAGCGTGGGCCCATGGCATCGCCGAGACTGAACGCGTGCTGTTCGGCGGCGTGCAGCTCTACGCCATTCACGACCTTGCGCAACTCGACATCGACCCGCAGCGCGACGGCGTGCGCGTGGTCGTCTCGGGGCATTCGCACAAGCCCAAAGTCGAAATGCGTGACGGTGTGCTGTACGTCAACCCGGGCAGCGCGGGGCCGCGCCGTTTCAGCCTGCCCATTGCGGTGGCGGAGTTGCTGATCGACGGCGACGCGGTCAGCGCGCGCATCGTCGAACTGGCCGTTTGAGCCTTGCGCAGGGTTTGGCAGCCTGGGCAGCCTTGGGGGGCAGGGAAGTCATTGCCACTCGGCAAGTTAAAGGCCCTAAATGAGAATGTCTCTTATTTGATGGGTTATCCTCGTCCGCTCCTCTTTGGGGCCTGCGACAAGCGCTGACTCGCATTGCGGCCCCGGGGGGGCATTTCTGCCCTGACTCCCCGAAGCCGATGCTCATTCCCTTTCTCATCATGCTGCGCGAAGGCATCGAAGCCGCGCTGATCGTCGGCATTGTTGCCAGCTACCTCAAGCAAAGCGGACGCGGCGCGCTGATGCCCGCGGTGTGGGTCGGCGTGCTGCTGGCCACCGCGCTGTCGCTGTTCGCGGGCGCCGGCCTGCAACTGCTGGCGGCGGAGTTTCCGCAGAAGCAGCAGGAGCTGTTCGAAGGCGTGGTCGGGCTCATTGCCGTGGTCATGCTGACCTCGATGGTGTTCTGGATGCGCAAGGCCGCGCGCTCCATCAAGGGCGAGCTGCAGGCCTCCATCGACAAGGCGCTGCACCAGGGCGCGGACGGCCAGGGCTGGGCGCTGATCGGCATGGTGTTTCTGGCCGTCGCGCGCGAAGGCCTGGAGTCGGTGTTCTTCCTGCTGGCCGTGTTCCAGCAGAGCAGCGGCTGGGAAGCACCCGCGGGCGCGCTGGCCGGCATTGCCGTGTCGGTGGTGGTCGGCTGGGGGCTTTATTCGGGCGGCGTGCGGCTGGACCTGCGCCGCTTCTTCCGCTTCACGGGCCTGTTCATTCTTCTGGTGGCCGCGGGCCTCTTGGCCGGCGTGCTGCGCAAGCTGCATGAAGGCGGCGTGTGGAACCACCTGCAGACGGTGGTGTTCGACATGAGCAATGCATTGCCGATGGACAGCCCCGTGGGCGCCGTGCTCTCGGGCCTGCTGGGCTACCAGGCCGCGCCCGTGGTGGGCGAGGTGGTTGTGTACCTGGCCTTTCTGGCCGTTGCCCTGTTCTTCTTCTTGCGCCCGGCCCCCGCGCCGGTGCCACGCGCGGCCGCGGCCCGCTGAAACGCTTTCATGTCTTCTTCTCCTCCTTCTTCTTCGCCTGAAACCAAAGCCCCTTCTTCGACCCTGATGCGCCTGGCGGTGGCCGCATCGGCATTGCTGGTGGTGGCCGGCCTCGCGGCCTTCTGGTACGCCTCCAAGGAGGCCAAGAAGGCACCGGCCAAAGCGGGCGACAACGCCGTCACCGTCACCATCCAGGGCAACGCCTGCGAGCCCAACGAGATCACCGTGCCCGCGGGGCGCACCACCTTCACCATCGTCAACAAGTCGAACCGCGCGCTCGAATGGGAAATTCTCGACGGTGTGATGGTGGTGGAAGAGCGCGAGAACATCGCGCCGGGCTTCTCGCAGACCATGACCGTGAAGCTGCAGCCGGGCGAGTTCGCCATCACCTGCGGCCTGTTGAGCAACCCGCGCGGCAAGCTGCGCGTGACGCCTTCGGCCGCGTCGGACGCCGAAGCGGCGCGCCCCTCGCTGGTCAACTACGTGGGCGCGCTGGCCGAGTACCAGGTGTTCCTGCGGCTGGAGGCCGGCACGCTCGACGACGCGGTGCACGCGCTGGCCGACGCCGTGAAGGGCGGCGACCTGCAGCAGGCACGCGCGCTGTATGCGCCCGCGCACCAGGCCTACAAGCGCATCGAGCCGATGGCCGAGCTGTTCGCCGACCTCGACACGCGCATCAACGCGCGCGCCGACTACTTCGAGAAGCGCGAGGCCGACGCCGGCTTCACCGGCTTCCACCGCATCGAGTACGCGCTGTACAGCCAGAACGACGTGAAGCCGCTGGCGCCCGTGGTCGCGCAATTGATTACCGACATCGGCGTGCTCAAGGAGCGCCTGCGCGGGCTGAACATGCCGCCAGAGCGGCTGGCGGGTTCGGCCTCGAAGCTGCTGCGCCGCGTGGCCGACAACCTGCCCGCGGGCGGTGAAGACCACTACGGCCATGCCGAGCTGGTGAACCTGCAGGGCACCTACGAAGGCACGAAGAAGATCGCGGAGTTGTTGCAGCCGCTGCTGGTGAAGGCCTCGCCTGCGCTGCAGAAGAGCGTGGACGAGCGCTTTGCCGCCTTCGACGCCGCACTGGCGCCTTACCGCGAAGGCGAGGGCTTCAAGCCCGCGCCGCTCGACGAGGCGCAACGCAAGGCACTGGCCGCGCCCGTGCGCGAACTGGCCGAGGAACTTGGCAAGGTGAATGCCGCGCTCGGCCTGGAATGAGTTGAGAGCAAGACCAGGAAGACGCCCCATGGAAAAGCCGAAGAACGACAACGCCTCCCCCGAAGGGCAACCCGCATCCCCGCATCGCCGCCGCATGCTCGGCGCCGCCGGCGTGGCTTTTGCGGGGCTCGCAGCCGCGGCCCATACGGCCCACGCAGCCACGGCGGCCACTACGGCCACCACGCCCGACAACGGCCCCCAGGTCACCGACGCCCCGCAAAGCACCCACACGCAAGACCGCGTGACGTTCCGCGGTAAGCACCAGGCGGGCATCGTCACGCCGCGCCCCACGGCCGGCATGATCGCGTCGTTCTTCGTGCTGGCCGAGAACCGCGCCGACCTGGAGCGGCTGTTTCGCACGCTCACCGAGCGCATCGCCTTTCTCACGCAAGGCGGCGCGCAGACCGACCCCGACCCCAAGCTGCCGCCCGCGGGCTCCGGCATCCTGGGGCCGGTGGTGCAGCCCGACGGGCTCACGGTGACGGTGTCGGCGGGCACGTCGCTGTTCGACGAGCGCTTCGGCCTTGCCAAGAAGAAGCCGGTGCGCCTGAACCAGATGCAGCGCCACCCCAACGACGCGCTGGACGCCGCGCTGTGCCACGGCGACCTGTCGATCCAGTTCTGCGCCAACACGCCCGACACCAACATCCACGCGCTGCGCGACATCATCAAGAACACGCCCGACCTGCTGGTGCTGCACTGGAAGCAGGAAGGCACCGTGCCGCCTGTTGCGGCAGTGCCGGGCAAGCCCGCGGAAAGCGCGCGCAACTTCCTCGGTTTCAGGGACGGCTCGGCCAACCCCGACTCGGCCGACGCAAAGCTCATGGACACCCTCGTGTGGGTGCAGCCCGGCGGCGACGAGCCGGCCTGGGCCGTGGGCGGCAGCTACCAGGCGGTGCGCATCATCCGCAACTTCGTGGAGCGCTGGGACCGCACGCCGCTGCAGGAGCAGGAGGCCATCATGGGCCGCCTGAAGCCCACCGGCGCGCCGATGGACGGCGGCACAACCGAGCACGACGTGCCCGACTACACCAAGGACCCCGAAGGCAAGGCCACGCCGATGGACGCGCACATCCGCCTGGCCAATCCACGCACCAAGGCCTCGGACAAGAACCTGATGCTGCGCCGCCCCTTCAACTATTCGAACGGCGTCACCAAGTCGGGCCAGCTCGAAATGGGGCTGCTGTTCATCTGCTACCAGGCCAACCTGGAGAACGGTTTCATCGCGGTGCAGAAGCGCCTGGACGGTGAGCCGCTCGAGGAATACATCAAGCCCATCGGCGGCGGCTTCTTCTTCACGCTGCCCGGCGTGCAGGACGAGCGCGACTGGCTCGGGCGCAGCCTGATGGCCGCATGACCGCGGCCTGATTGCCGCCTGATTGCCGCCAGGACGACCCGTTTTTTTCACCACCGCCAGAACCAGGAGTTCCATGACCGTGCAGTTTCGCCGCCACTTTCTCGCCACCTCTCTCACAACTTGCGTCGCAGGCTTCGCCGGGCTTTATTCCGTGGGCGCACAGGCCGCCGTGTCGCCGCTGGAGCTGGTCGGGCCGATCTCCGACTACAAGATCTACGTGGCCGAGAACGTGCGCAAGCTGGCCGCGGACACCCGCGCCTTCACCGCCGCGGTGAAGGCCGGCGACATCGAGAAGGCGAAGAAGCTGTATGCGCCCACGCGCACCAGCTACGAGCGCATCGAGCCGGTGGCCGAGCTGTTCAACGACCTGGACAAGTCGATCGACTCGCGCGCCGACGACCATGAAAAGGCCGAGAAAGACCCGGGCTTTGGCGGCTTCCACCGCATCGAGTACGGCCTGTGGACGCAAAAGAGCACCAAGGACCTGAACCCCGTGGCCGACAAGCTGCTGGCCGACGTGCTCGAGCTGCAGAAGCGTCTGGTCGCGTTGACCTTCCCGCCCGAGAAGGTGGTGGGCGGTGCCGCCGTGCTGATGGAAGAAGTGGCCGCCACCAAGATCTCCGGCGAAGAGAACCGCTACAGCCACACCGACCTGTGGGACTTTCAGTCGAACTTCGAGGGCGCGTTCAAGATCGTCGAGCTGCTGCGCCCGCTGGTGGTGAAGGAGAACAAGGCCTTCTCGGACAAGACCGACGCCAACTTCAAGGTGGTGTTCGACACGCTGGCCAAGTACAAGACGGCCGACGGCGGCTTCGAAACCTATTCGAAGCTCACCGAACGCGACCGCAAGCTGCTGGCCGGCCGGGTCAACACGCTGGCCGAAGACCTCTCCAAACTGCGCGGCATGCTGGGCCTGAACTGATCGAAAACCCCCGATTTGGCCCGTGCTGAACGCGGTTGAAGGGGTTTGGTCAGGCTTTCGCGAGTGAGAATTGCTAGCATCCAGGTTTTGCTTACTGGCGCACCCGATATTCAGGGCGCACTCTCACCGTGCAAACCAACGACTCTGGCGCAGCGCCGGCATCCGCCGCCCTGCGCCTCGACCAGCTTCCGAACAACCAATGGGCCACCGTGCTCGACGTGGCGCGCCCCGAGAGCGCGGACGACCGTGAGCTTGTGCTGCGCCTGACCGAGATCGGCTTTGTGCCGGGGGAGGCGGTGCGCATCGTGGCCAGCGGCCTGCCGGGCCGCGAGCCGCTGGCCGTGCGCCTGGGCCACACCACCTTTGCGCTGCGCCGCCACGAGGCCGCGCTGATCCACGTCACGCCGGGAGCCGCCAACCATGGTTGAAGCCGTCATCCAGGGGCCGGGCCGCCTGGCCGCCACAGCGCAGCCGGGCCGCATCGCCTTGCTGGGCAACCCCAACTGCGGGAAGACCGCGCTGTTCAACCTGCTGACCGGCAGCCGCCAGAAGGTGGCCAACTACGCCGGCGTGACCGTCGAGCGCAAGGAAGGCACGCTGCGCACCGCGTCGGGCCGCCGCGTGTTCGTGCTCGACCTGCCGGGCGCCTACAGCCTGAACGCGCTGAGCGCCGACGAGGCCGTGACCCGCGACATCGTCACCGGCCAGAGCAAGGAAGCCTTGCCCGACCTGCTGGTGTGCGTCACCGACGCCACCAACCTGCGGCTCAACCTGCGGCTGGTGCTGGAGGCCAAGCGGCTCGGCCTGCCGATGGTGATGGCGCTGAACATGACCGACATGGCCAAGAAGCAGGGCATCGTGGTCGACACCGCCGTGCTGTCGCGCGAGCTGGGCATGCCGGTGATCGAAACCGTGGGCGTGCACACCGGTGGCGCCAAGGGCCTGCTGGAGGCGCTCGATGCGCCCGTGGCCGCCGCCGCGCCGCTGCCCTGGCAGGCGCCCGAGCTCGACGACGTGCTGGCCACGCAGCGCGAGGTGCGCCGCATTCTCGGGCTGGCGGTGCAGGAGCCGGTGGGCAGCCTGGCCACCAGCGACCGCATCGACCGCGTGGTGCTGCACCCCGTGTGGGGCATGGTGGTGCTTGCCGTCACCATGTTCCTGATGTTCCAGGCCGTGTTCAGCTGGGCCAACCTGCCCATGGACGCCATCAAGGCCGGCACCGAGGCGCTGGGCGGCCTCATCAAGGCGCACATGGCCGAAGGCATGCTGCAGAGCCTGCTGGTGGACGGCGTGATCGCGGGCGTGGGCGGCGTGGTCGTCTTTCTGCCGCAGATCCTGATTCTTTTTCTGTTCATCCTGGCGCTGGAAGACTCCGGCTACCTGCCGCGCGCCGCGTTCCTGCTCGACCGCGTGATGGGCACCGTGGGGCTGTCGGGCCGCTCGTTCATTCCGCTGCTGTCCAGCTTTGCCTGCGCCATTCCGGGCGTGATGGCCACGCGCACCATCAGCAACTGGCGCGACCGCATCACCACCATCATGATTGCGCCGCTCATGACCTGTTCGGCGCGGCTGCCGGTGTATGCGCTGCTGATTGCGGCCTTCATTCCGGCGCGCACCGTGGGCGGCGTCTTCAACCTGCAGGGCGTGGTGCTGTTCGCGCTGTATGTGTTCGGCATCGTCTCGGCCATGGCCGTGGCCTGGGTGATGAAGCGCTTTCGCGACAACACCGCGCATTCGCCGCTGCTGATGGAGTTGCCCGCCTACCGCTGGCCCAGCCCGCGCAACCTGGCGCTGGGCCTTTACGAACGCGCATGGATCTTTCTGCAGCGCGTGGGCACCATCATCCTTACGCTGACCATCCTGCTGTGGTTTCTGTCGACCTTTCCGTCGCCGCCAGAGGGCGCAACGGGGCCGGCCATTCAGTACAGCCTGGCCGGCATGATCGGCCGCGGGCTGGAGCACATCTTTGCGCCCATTGGCTTCAACTGGCAGATCTCTATCGCGCTGGTGCCCGGCATGGCGGCTCGCGAGGTGGCGGTGGGTGCGCTGGGCACGGTGTATGCGCTGTCGGCCACGGGCGACGACGTTGCCGGCCAGCTGGAGCCGCTGATTGCCAGCAGCTGGTCGATGGCCACGGCGCTGTCGCTGCTGGTCTGGTATGTGTTTGCGCCGCAGTGCGTGTCCACGCTGGCCGCGGTGAAGCGCGAAACGGGCTCGTGGAAGTATGTGTGGATCATGGCGGGCTACCTGTTTGCCTTGGCTTATGCCGCCTGCTTCATCACCTACCGCGTTGCGGTGGCACTCGGCGCGGGTTAAAACCCGCAGTGAAAGGCTTGAAGAAGAAATGGCACAGCAACTGATCGTCGGATTGATCGTCGCGGCCGCCGCGTTCTACGCGGTCTGGCGCTGGATGCCCGCGGGCTGGCGGCGCGGCGCCGCGCAAAAGCTGGCGGCCGGCACGCACCGCGCGGGCTGGGTCGACGAAGAACGCGCCAAGGCGCTGGCCGCCTCGCTGGCCAAGAGCTCGGGCTGCGGCTCGTGCGACAGCTGCGGCAGCTGCGCGCCCAAGGGGCCCCAGGCCCCCAAGGCCCCGCATGCACCCCAGTCGACTTTCAAGCAAGCGGACGCCGAACAGGCCCCCAACCACACCACCGCCAGCACGCTGTCGTCCACGCACAGCCGCTGAGCCCGATGCCCGCGCACATCCTGGTCGCCGGCGGCGGCATCGGGGGGCTGGCCACGGCGCTGGCGCTTTCCCGTCAAGGTCACCGCGCCGACGTGTTCGAGCAGGCCGAGGCCTTCGGCGAAATCGGCGCCGGCGTGCAGCTGGGCCCCAACGCCACGCGGCGTCTTCAGCAACTCGACCTTGGCACGGAGCTCGCAGCCATTGCGGCGCGGCCCGACGCGCTGGTGGTCCGCAGCGCCGACAGCGGCGCCGAGCTGGCCCGCATGCCGCTGGCCGACGCCATGCAGCAGCGCTACGGCGCGCCTTACTTCTGCGTGCACCGCGCCGACCTGCACGGGCTGCTGCTGGCGGCAGTGCGGGCACGCGGCAACGGCACGCTGGTCACCGCCGCGCGCATCCACCAGGTCGAGACCAGCGACGACCTGGTCTGTCTGTCGAGCACCGACGCGCGCGCGTGGGAGGGCGAAGCCATCGTCGGGGCCGATGGTCTGTGGAGCCTGGTGCGCCGGCAACTCGACACCCCTTCCGCCACCGAGCCGCCGCGCGTGACAGGTCATACGGCGTGGCGCGCCATGGTGGCGCAGGCGAGCCTGCCTGCCGCGTTGCGCCGGCAGCAGGTCGATGTGTGGCTGGGTCCTCGTCTGCATGCGGTGGCGTACCCGGTGCGCCGTGGCGAGTGCCTCAACGTGGTGGTGATCGCCGAATCGGCCCCGGCCGGTGATGCACGCGACTGGGACCAGGGCAGCAGCATTGCGGCGTTGAAGCAGGCCATGGGCCGCAGTTGCGCCGGTCTGCAGGCCTTGCTGGACGCGATGCCCGACTGGCGTGCATGGTCGCTCGGCGACCGCGCGCCCATCACCTGCGCGGCCGACATGGCGCACGAGCGTGTTGCGCTGGTGGGCGATGCCGCGCACCCGATGGTTCCTTATCTGGCACAGGGTGCGGGCATGGCGATCGAGGATGCGGTGGCGCTGGCGGAAGCACTCGGTGGCGGTAACGCATCCGCAGTGCCCGCCGCCTTCGCGCGCTACGCCGAGGCCCGATGGGCACGCAATGCGCAGGTTCAGGCGAGGGCGCGGCGCAACGGCGAGATCTTCCACGCGACGGGGCCGGTGCGGTGGGGGCGCGATGTGGCGATGCGCCTGCTTGGTAGGCGGTTGCTTGACCAGCCTTGGCTTTACGGGGGGTGATTTTTTGGGGCTTGTTCAGCGCTCTCGTTCAGGGCGTGTGCACAGGCCGCCGGGTGCTCCCCTCCGCGAATGTCCCCCGCTTCGCTCCTCCTTTATTTCGCTGCGGGGAGCACCCGACGCCCTGTGCACCTGGGCACGCTCCGGGTGCTCGCTGATCAACCCCGACTCTGAGTAACGACCACGCTGTCGGTGTGCGGCTGATCGACCAGTGCTCTGAACTCGCTCACGCCGATGGGGTGCTCCCCGCAGCGAAATAAAGGAGGAGGGGCGAAGCCCCGGGGGACATTCGCGGAGGGGAGCACCCCGTCGGCGTGAGCGTCGCCCTGAACGTCCCCCTGAACGCCCATGCTCAAAGACGAAACCCCTGCAAATGCTCGATCCGCTCCGCAACCCCTTCCTGCCCAAGGTAGTGACCGAAAGAGCCGCCCTGCATCTTGGCAAGCGTGGACTCCAGTTCGAGCAGCATCGCATCGCGGTCCGCCACAAAAGCCGGCGGCACGTCGATGCCCGCCTTGGCGCAGGCCTCGGCGATCAGGTGAGCGCTGGCCGGCGCGCCGCATGCCGCGCATTTCACGATCGCCGCGACGTTGGGCTCCGCACCGTTGGCCAACAGCGCCTTGGTGAGTTCGGGTGAAATCTGTCCGTCGATGTTGCGCAGCGCATCGGGCGCCACCGGTGCACCCGCCCGCACCAACGCTGCAGCCGCTGCAAAGGCACCATGCCCCACCGCGACATCGGTGGCCAGCGCGCTGCCTTGCAAGGGGCCGTCGAACCCCACGCCCGCCGCAGCCAGCGCGGCGATCAGTTCGGCGTCGTCCGCGCCTATCGCATGACGCAAGGCCACGCGCGCCAATGACGCATGGTGGCGCAGCGTGCCTTCGGCCAACGGCGTGCGCCAGTCGACCACGGCGCGGCTGTAGAAGGTGACCAGCTTGTCCATCAGGTCGATGTCGAGCCCGTGCGCCTCATGCCGGTCGTCGAGGTACTCGAGCAGCGTCTGCCCCGAGAAGTAGTCGCTTGTGGGTGCCAGTGGGTCTTCGTCGAGGTGCAAGGCTGCAAAGGCGCCGTGCAGTTCGGTGGCGATGGTGTTCACGCTGTCTTCGTGCAGTGCGTGCGTCCAGGCCGGCGGCAGGCCTTTCTTCCACGCCACGACTTGCCCCTGCTCGGCACCGGGCTCGACCACCGCGTAGATACGGTCGGTGTACTCGAAGCCGCCGAAGGGCAGGAGCGTGAGCTTGCCGTTCCAGGGCGTGCCTTGCTCTTGCGCGGCTTCTTCGGCCAGTTCGAGTTCGTGCGCAATCCAGCCCTGCAGGTCGTGATAGCCATCGCTGCCGTTCCAGAACAACTCGCTCCAGCTGATGTCTTCGAGGTTGCCGTTCATCTCCAGCGACAGGTCGTAGTCGAGCCGCCCGCCCGCCGTGGTTTGCCACAGCGTCAGCAACGCGTCGGGGATCGGGCCCGCGCACACGGCCTGCACCGCGGCGATCTGCGTCTCGGGCATGGGCGGCTGCGCGTCGAAGATCACGCGGTCGGCGAACAGCACGACGCCGTGGTCGCGCAGCGTGGAGAGCTCGTCGGGTGTGAACCGGATGTCGTTCATGGCTGGGGTCTCCGTTGTTTGCAAAACTGTAGCGCTTTGCGTCAGCGGAGCAATTGGTGCCACCCCAGCTTCATGAGGGCGTTTGCGTGATTGCAGGGCAGGGACTAGAGGTCCGTGCGAATCTTCCAGATCTCCGGGAACAGCACCACGTCCAGCATCTTGCGCAGGTAGCTCACGCCGCCCGTGCCGCCGGTGCCGCGCTTGAAGCCGATGACGCGTTCGACGGTGGTCACGTGGCGAAAGCGCCAGAGGCGGAATGCGTCTTCCAGGTCGGTGAGCTTTTCGCCGAGCTGGTACAGGTCCCAGTGCGCATGCGGTTCGCGGTACACCGTGAGCCACGCGGCTTCGACGCCTTCGCTCGACTCGTACGGCTGTGTCCAGTCGCGCTCGAGCCGGTCGGCTGGCACGGGCACGCCGTGGCGCGCCAGCAGGCGCAGCGACTCGTCGTACAGCGACGGTGCGCGGTAGGCCTCGTCGACCTGGGCCAGCAGGTCGGGGCGGTGCGCGTGCGGCTTGAGCATGGCGGCGTTCTTGTTGCCCAGCGCAAACTCGATGCAGCGGTACTGGGCACTCTGAAAGCCGCTGGAGTTGGCAAGGTACGGGCGCATGGCGGTGTACTCGGGCGGCGTCATGGTCGAGAGCACGGTCCATGCGCTCACGAGCTGCTCCATGATGCGGCTCACGCGCGCGAGCATCTTGAAGGCGTCGGCCAGTTTTTCGTCGGCGATGCATTGCATGGCGGCACGCAGCTCGTGCAGCATGAGCTTCATCCAGAGCTCGCTGGTCTGGTGCTGCACGATGAACAGCATCTCGTCGTGCGCGGGCGAGAGCGGGTGCTGCGCGGTGAGGATGTTGTCCAGGTGCAGGTAGTCGCCGTAGCTCATGGACTTGCTGAAGTCCAGTTGCGCCTTTTCTTCGTGGACGATGTGCTCGGGTGTGTTGTCGGTGCTCATGGTGTTTGCGTGCCGGTCATCGCCAGACAACGGCGGTATAGGAAGGAAGGCCCATGCCGGACCCTTTCCTGGGATAGACGAAGCGCACGGCTTCGTCCTTGCGCTTGAACTGCTGGTAGGTTTCGCCGCCCGGAATGCGGCCCTTTTCGCCGGCCACAAAGCCCGCGTCTCGCGCCTCTTTCACCAGCCGCTCGAAGGCGGCCTTGTCGGTCAGCGAGAGCTGCACGCTGTTCTCGCTGCCGCGGTTTTCCACGTAGGTGGACTTCATGAGGTGCGTGGTCTGGCCGTCGACGAACTTCTCGTACTCGATCATGCTGACCTGGTCGGTCTCGGTCTTGTCGGCATACGAAAACCCCTGGCGCTTGATCTCCTGGCGGAAGGCATCGGGCGTGAGGGCGACGAAGGCCTTCAGCTGCGGCAGCGTGAAGTTCGGTTGCTGCGCGAGCGCAGGCGCCGACAGCATCGTCAGTGCGGCGGACAGCGCGAACAGTGTGCTTTTCATCTTGCGCTGTTGCTCAGGTCACAGCGTTCTTGCGATTGAACTCTTCGCGCTTCCATTCGGCCGTCTCCAGCACCTGCACCAGATGCTCCACCGAATTCCACACGTCCTCGAAGCTGATGTACAGCGGCGTGAAGCCGAAGCGCAGGATGTCGGGCATCTGCGAATCGCCGGCGCGGTAGTCGCCGATGACGCCGCGCGCAATCAACGCCTGCACGATGGCGTAGGCGCCGTCTTCTCGGCTAAGGCACACCTGCGAGCCGCGCTGGGCGTGGTCGCGCGGCGTCACCAGCGACAGGCCCTGGCCGGCGCAGCGCTCTTCCACCAGCTGGATGAACATGTCGGTGAGCGCGAGCGATTTGGTGCGCAACGCGGCCATCGCGCCTTGGTCGCCGTTGAAGGGCTCGGCCGCAAGCACGGTGTCGAGGCCGCATTCCAGCCCGGCCAGCGCAATGATGGGCTGCGTGCCGCACAGGTAGCGGCCCACGCCCGGCGCGGGGCGGTAGTGCGGCGTGAACTCGAAGGGCGCCGCGTGGCCCCACCAGCCCGACAGCGGCTGCTCGAACTGGCCCGCGTGTTTGGTGTGCACCCACGCGAAAGCCGGTGCGCCGGGGCCGCCGTTCAGGTACTTGTAGCCGCAGCCGATGGCGTAGTCGGCGTTGCTGTCGTTGAGTGCCACGGGCACGGCGCCCGCGCTGTGCGCCAAGTCCCACACGGTGAGCGTGCCCACGGCGTGCGCGGCGGCGGTGACGGCCTTCATGTCGTGCATGGCGCCGGTGCGGTAGTTGACGTGCGTGAGCATCAGCACGGCCACCTCGTTGGTCAGCACCGAATCGGGGCCTTGCAGTTCGCTCGCGTCGATCAGCTTGAGCGTGAAGCCACGCTCGCGGCACAGAGACTCGGCGATGTAGAGGTCGGTCGGAAAGTTGCTGCGTTCGCTCACCACCAGCTTGCGCCCGGTCGCCTTCTGCTGCGACAGCGCCGCGAACAGCACCTTGTAGAGGTTGACCGAGGTGCTGTCGGTGCACACCACTTCACCGGGCGCGGCACCGATCACGCGGGCCACCTTGTCGCCCAGGCGCTGCGGCAGGTCGAACCAGCTCGCGGTGTTCCACGAGCGGATGAGGCCTTGGCCCCATTCCTTGGTGACGACTTCGGCGATGCGCGCGGGCGCCGCCGTGGGCATCACGCCGAGCGAGTTGCCGTCGAGGTAGAGCACGTCGGCGGGGATGGTGAATTGCGCGCGCAGGGCACGCAGCGGGTCTTGCGCGTCGAGCGCGCGGCAGTCTGCAAGGGTCGTCATGGCGGGGGTGGTTTCAGCGGGGGAGTTCGCGCAACACGGCGCGCACGGGGGATGCGTCTGCGCTGACCAGCTTCAGCGGCAGCGCAATGAGTTCGTAGTCGCCTTCGGGCACGTCGTCGAGCACAAGGTTCTCGAGCACGCGCAGGTCGAGGCGGCGGATGCGTTGGTGGCTTTCCAGTGTCTTGCTGTCGGCCGGGTCGATGCTGGCGGTGTCGATGCCGATGAGCTTCACGCCCATCGCCGCAAGGCGCTCGACGGTGGCGGGGGCGTAAGCCGCAAGCTGCGGGTCCCATTGGCCGACCGGCATGGTGGTGTAGGTGCGCACCAGTACGCGCGGCGGCAGGCGGCTGTCGACGGCGTGGGCAATGTGTTCCCACTCGATCAGCGGGCCCTTGTCGATCGCATGGATCACGCGGCAGGGGCCCAGAAAGGGCGTGAGGTCGACGTTGCCGATGGTCTGGCCGTCGGGGTCGTAGTGCAGCGGTGCGTCGGCATGCGCGCCGACGTGGGGCGAGAGCGTGATCTCGCTGACGTTCACCGGGCAGCCGGGCGAAATGGTGGCGGCCCAGCGCTGCTGGTAGGGCGTGTCGCCGGGAAAGACCGGGGTGCCTTCATGCACGGGCGGCGAAATGTCCCAGATGCGTTGCGAGTGTGAAGAAGCCATGGCGCTAAGTTAGCGCCGGCCGAGGGGTCGTGGTGTCGGTTATTTCCAACACAGCAGGTGACGAGTTGAACCCGTCAGGTGAACCCGTCAGTGCAGGGAAGACAGTGCGGGCAACCCGTGGCGGGCGCGCGCGCGTTCGCAGGCGTCGCTGCCGGCCTGCAGCTCGTGGCAGGGGTTGGGCCGCCATTCGTAGATGCCGCAGCCCACGGCCTGGCCGATCTTGCCGGTGAGGGCGGCGCAGCGCATGGGCGTGTGGTCGGTGCCGCGCATGCGGCAGATGGCGTCGTTCACCTCGACCGCCAGGCCGGACGGCACCTGCCCGCCGTTGTCGTCGAGCTCATGCACGCTGAAGTCGACGCGGTAGCTGGCGCAGCAGGCGCCGCATTGCTGGCAATCATTCATGCGGTGTTGCCTGGCTGCTGCGTCAGCGGGTCAGAGCTTGCCCAGCAGCAAGAACTCCATCAGCGCCTTTTGCGCATGCAGCCGGTTCTCGGCCTCGTCCCACACCACCGACTGCGGCCCGTCGATGACCTCGGCCTGCACTTCTTCGCCGCGGTGCGCGGGCAGGCAGTGCATGAAGAGGGCGTCGGGCTGGGCCGCGCGCATCATGTCTTCGTCGACGCACCAGTCGGCAAAGGCCTTGCGGCGTGCCTCGTTCTCGGCCTCGTAGCCCATGCTGGTCCACACGTCGGTGGTGACCAGGTCGGCGCCGCGGCAGGCTTCCATCGGGTCCTTGAAGACCTTGTAGCTGTCGCCCGAGCGAATGCCGGCAATCGACTGGTCGACCTCGTAGCCGCTGGGCGTGCTCACATGCACCGTGAAGCCCAGGATCTCGGCGGCCTGCAGCCAGGTGTTGGCCATGTTGTTGCCGTCGCCGACCCACGCCACGGTCTTGCCCTGGATGGAGCCGCGGTGCTCGATGTACGTGAAGATGTCCGCCAGGATCTGGCACGGGTGGAACTCGTTGGTCAGCCCGTTGATGACCGGCACGCGCGAGTGCGCGGCAAAGGTGTCGATCTTGGTCTGCTCGTAGGTGCGGATCATCACGATGTCGACCATGCGGCTGATGACCTTGGCGCTGTCCTCGATGGGCTCGGCGCGCCCGAGCTGGCTGTCGCCGGTGGTCAGATGCACCACGCTGCCGCCCAGCTGGTACATGCCGGCCTCGAAGCTCACGCGGGTGCGGGTGCTGGCCTTCTCGAAGATCATGGCCAGCGTGCGGTCGGTCAGCGGCTGGTGCTTTTCGTAGGTCTTGAACTTCTTCTTGATGACCGCCATGCGGTCGAAGAGGTAGGTGTACTCGTCGGCCGTGAGGTCGGAGAACTGCAGGTAGTGGCGGATGGCGGCGGCCGTGGCCGTGGCCGTGGCCGTGGTCGTGGTCGTGTGGCTGGCGGTCGTCATTGGGCGGCAGGCTCCGACAGAAAGTTTTTGACGATGGGCGCAAGGATGGCCACGATTTCGTCGGCCTCTGCAATGCTCAGGATGAGCGGCGGCACCAGGCGGATCACCTTGTCGGCCGTCACGCTCAGCAGCAGGCCGGCGTCGCAGGCGCGGTTCAGGATCACGCCGCACGGGCGGTCGAGCTCGATGCCCAGCATCAGGCCCTGGCCGCGAATTTCCTTCACGCCGGCCAGGCCGCCGATTTCGCGCTCCAGCGCGGCCTTCAGGTGGGCGCCGACGGTGGCGGCGTTCTCCAGCAGGTTGTGCTCTTCCATGATGCGGATGGTTTCCACACCGGCGCGCATGGCCAGCGGGTTGCCGCCGAAGGTGGTGCCGTGGTTGCCCGGGCCGAAGATGTTGGCGGCCTTGGGGCCGGCCACCACCGCGCCAATCGGCACGCCCGAGCCCAGGCCCTTGGCCAGCGGCATCACGTCGGGCAGGATGCCCGCCCACTGGTGCGCGAACCACTTGCCGGTGCGGCCCATGCCGCACTGCACTTCGTCGACCATCATGAGCCAGTCGCGCTCGTCGCACAGTGCGCGCACCTGCTTCAGGTAGTCGATGCGCATCGGGTGGATGCCGCCTTCGCCCTGAATGGTCTCGAAGAACACGGCGACCACGTTGGGGTTGCCCTCGGTGGCCTTCTTCAGTGCATCGATGTCGTTCAGCGGCACGCGAATGAAACCCTCGACCAGCGGGCCGAAGCCGGCCTGCACCTTGGGGTTGCCGGTGGCCGACAGGGTGGCGATGCTGCGGCCGTGGAAGGCGGCTTCGTAAACCACGATTTCGGGGCGCTCGATGCCCTTGTCATGGCCGAACTTGCGCGCCAGCTTCAGGGCGGCCTCGTTGGCTTCCAGGCCGGTGGAGCAGAAGAAGGCGTTGGTGAGGCCGGAAATTTCGGTCAGCTTGGCGGCAAGCTGTTCCTGGCCGGGCACGTGGTAGTAGTTGGAGCTGTGGATCAGCTTGGTCAGCTGGTCCTGCAGGGCGGGCACCAGCTCGGGGTGGTTGTGGCCCAGCGTGTTCACGGCGATGCCGCCAAGGCCGTCGATGTAGGCCTTGCCCGTGGTGTCCCACACTCGGCAGCCCTGGCCGTGCGACAGCGCGATCGGCAGGCGACCGTAGGTGTTCATGACGTGGGGCGAGGTGGGCTGGGCAGTGGCGCTCATTCGGTATCTCCAGAAAGGGAACACGAATTCTAGGCGGGCCTTTTGACGGCTTCGTTGAGGATTGCGCATCACAGCAATGCCCCATGTTCAGGATGCAAAAAGTGGCGCGGATAGAATCGCTTGCTGCACCGCAGCAGCTGTTCTGGTCGCCTCAATCAACGATGATTTCCCCCACTGCCAAAGAAATCTTCATCCAGGGCATCACCCGCGATGGACGTACGTTTCGCCCAAGCGACTGGGCCGAGCGCCTGGCCGGCGTGATGAGCTCTTTTCGCCCGGGTGGCGCCTTTCCGGGCAGCTACCTGAGCTATTCCCCCTGGTGCGTGCCCACGTCCATCAACGGCGTGAAGTGCGTGATCGTGAACCGCGACCTGCGCGACGCCGAGCCCATGGCCTGGGACTTTTGCGTGAACTTCGCCAAGGACAACGACCTGCAGGTCTCCGAGGTGTCGCCCGCGCCACCCGCGCCCGCCATGCCCAAGGCCGCGCAGACGCCGGTGGCAGCCACGGTGCGATCGGACCCGGTGGCGCCTGTCATTGCGGTCGCCCCCGTCATTCCTGTCGAGCCTCCCAAAACCTAGCGCCCATGAAAAAACCGCCCGAAGGCGGTTTTTTACACTTTGCTGCAGCGCACCCCGATCAAACGGCGGACCGGAGAATTCCGGTCCGGGCTTGCCTGACATGTGTCAGGCGGCTGCGGCCTTTTCAGGCGCGAGGGCGAGGGCCTTGACCTTGGCCGACAGGCGGCTCTTGTCGCGGGCTGCCTTGTTCTTGTGGAAGATGCCCTTGTCGGCGACGGTGTCGACGATGCTCTGGGCCTTCGCGAACAGTTCGCTTGCCTTGGTCTTGTCGCCAGCCAGAACAGCCTTTTCGACGTTCTTGACAGCGGTACGGTACTTGGAGCGCAGCGAGGTGTTCGCGGCGTTGAGTTTGGTGTCCTGGCGGACGCGCTTACGGCCGGAGGCGAGGCGCGGGTTCTTTTTCTTGGGCTTGGCGGATGCCATGATTTATTCCTTAGGTGTCTGAGGATGATGCAGCAAAGCCTTCCATTATAGGCTGGGTTCGCGCGTTTGCCCAATCCGACCCCGAACGGCCCGGCTCCGTCGCTTGTCGGGCCCTACACTCGGCCCCCGTGTCACTGCTCAAATCCGCCTCCACCGTCTCCCTGCTGACCCTCGCCTCGCGGATCACGGGCCTTGTGCGCGACGTGCTGTTTGCCTCGGTGTTCGGCGTGAGCGCGCTGACCGACGCGTTCAACGTCGCCTTTCGCATACCCAATCTGTTTCGCCGGGTCTTCGGCGAAGGCGCCTTCAGCCAGGCCTTCGTGCCGGTGCTGGCGGCGCAAAAGACCGAAGCCGGGCAGGAGGGCGCCCAGCAACTGATCGACCATGTCGCCACGCTGCTCACATGGACGCTGGTGATCGTGTGCGTGGTCGGCGTGCTTGGCGCGCCGCTGCTGGTCTGGGCCATGGCCAGCGGCCTGCCGGGTTTCGATGCGGCCGTGGTCATGACGCGCTGGATGTTCCCTTACATCGGCTTCATGTCGCTGGTGGCGCTGGCGGGCGGCATTCTGAACACCTGGCGCAAGTTCGCGGTGCCGGCGGCCTCGCCGGTGCTGCTGAACATTGCGCTGATTCTGTCGATTTCGGTCGGCGCGCCGCTGTTTCGCCGCTGGGGCATCGAGCCGATCTATGCCCAGTGCGTGGGCGTGCTGGTGGGCGGCGTGCTGCAGTTGGCGCTGCAGATTCCGGCGCTGCGCAAGCTCGGGCTGATGCCGCGCATTGGCGCTAGCTTCAAGGCGCTGCGCGCCGCGTGGAGCGACCCGACCACCCGCAAGGTGCTCAAGCTGATGCTGCCCGCCCTGCTGGGCGTGAGCGTGGCGCAGATTTCTTTGCTCATCAATACGCAGATCGCCTCGCACCTGGCCGTGGGCAGCGTGACCTGGGTCACCAATGCCGACCGGCTGATGGAGTTCCCCACCGCCATGCTGGGCGTGGCGCTGGGCGTGGTGCTGATGCCGCAACTGGCCGGCGCCCGTGCCGCCAAGGACGACGCCCGTTATTCGTCGCTGCTCGACTGGGGCCTGCGCCTGGTGGTGCTGCTGTCAGCGCCCTGTGCCGTGGCGCTGCTGTTGTTCGCCAAGCCGCTGGTGGCGGTGCTGTTCCACAACGGCGCCTACACCGGTGAGGACGTCGGCCACACCACGCTGGCGCTCATGGGCTACGGCGTCGGTTTGGTCGGCATCGTGGCGGTGAAGGTGCTGGCGCCCGGCTACTACGCCAAGCACGACACCCGCACGCCCATGCTCATTGCGGTGGGCGTGCTGGTGCTCACGCAGGTGCTCAATGTCTTCCTGGTGCCGGTGTTTCAGCATGCGGCGCTCACGCTGACCATTGCCATCGGCGCGCTGGTCAATTCCATCTGGCTGCTGATCGGGCTGGTGCGCCGCGGCAGCTACAAGCCTGAACCCGGCTGGGGCAAGTTCGCGCTGCAGGTGCTGGCGGGCACGCTGGTGCTGGCGGTGCTGCTGGCCTGGGGCTCGCAGCATTTCGACTGGGTCGGCCTGCGCGAGCAGCGCCTGCTGCGCATCGGCCTGCTGGCCGCGCTGATCGCCGGCGCGGCGCTGCTGTATTTCGCCGTGCTCACCGCGGTGGGCGTGCGCCTGCGCAGCTTCGTGCGCCGTTGACTCCGGCACCGTTCCGGCGCCGCGTCCTTGCTTGACGCTGTGAGCGGGCTCCTCTACAAAGACACATGACGTTCAGCTTTCAGCTTCCCACCGCACTGGAGTACTTCGAGTCCCTGGTGCGCAGCGACGATCACTTTCCGCTGCTCGAAGCCGCCGCCAGCCTCGCGCAGGACGAGTACCCCGAACTCGACGTGCAGCAGGTGCTCGGCGATGTCGACCAGCTGCTGGCGCGCCTCAAGCGCCGCCTGCCTTCAGACGCCGCGCCGCTGGCCCGCCTGCGCGCCCTGAACCAGTTCTTCTTCAGCGACCTGAACTTCGGCGGCAACGTCAACGACTACTACGACCCCGACAACAGCTACCTGAACGCCGTGCTGCGCACCCGCCGCGGCATCCCCATCTCGCTGGCCGTGCTGTGGATGGAGTTGGCGCAGGGCCTGGGCCTGCAGGCGCGCGGCGTCGGGTTTCCGGGGCACTTCATGCTGAAGGTGACGCTGCCCAAGGGGCAGGTGGTGATCGATCCGTTCACCGGCAAGTCGCTCTCGCGCGAAGAACTGGGCGAGCGGCTGGAGCCCTACAAGCGCAGCAACGGCCTGGTCGGCGACTTCGACGTGCCGCTGGGCCTGTACCTGCAGCCGTCCAGCCCGCGCGAAATCATCGGGCGCATGCTGCGCAACCTGAAGGAAGTGCACCAGGCGCAGGAAGACTGGCAGCGCGTCATTGCCGTGCAAGACCGCCTGGTGGTGTTGCTGCCCAGCGCCTGGGGCGAGTACCGCGACCGCGGCATCGCGCATGCCGAACAGGGCAACACCGCGCATGCCGTGCAAGACCTGGAAACCTACCTGGGCAAGGCCGAGGACGCGCTGGACATCGATCTGATCGCCGAGCGCGTCGCCACCCTGCGCCGACTGGCCAGCTGATGAGCGCCAAGGCCGGTGTGAGCCCGGCGCCCGACCTGGGCACCCTGCACGAGTTCCATGGCGTGGAGCCGGTGCTGCCGGTGTCCGACGTGTCCCGTGCCGCGCGCTGGTTTTGCGATGTGCTGGGCTTCGAGCTCGACTTCATCGCCGGGGAGCCGCCCAGCTACGCCCGCGTGAAGAAGGGCGACCGCACCCGGAGCGAGCCCGTCTGTTTGCGTCTGTGGCAATGCCACACGCGCGACGCCAGGCCCTGGCGCGGCGAAATCGTGATTCATGTGGGCAAGGACATCGACGGCCTGCACGCGGCCTATGTGAAGCGCGGCGTGACGGTCATCGAGCCGCCGGTGTCGCAGCCCTGGGGCCTGCGCGAATTCGCGATCCGCGAGCCCGATGGCCATGTGCTGCGTTTTTGCAGCCATCTGCCCTGAGGAGCTGAACACCAGCGGCTGCGCGTGCCGCGCTCAGTTCGCCTCTGACGGCGAGCCGGGCAGGCCGAACTGGTGCCACGCGCGGCGCAGTTGCGTGTCCGAGCCAAAGCCCGACTGTTCCGCCGCCCGCGTCACGCTGGCGCCCGAGGCCAGTGCCAGTTGCGCCGTGGCCAGCCGCAGCCGGCGCAGGTAGGCCAGCGGCGCCACGCCGGCATGCTCCACGAACAGCCGCGTGAGGTGCCGCGCCGACGTGTGCGCCACCTCGGCCATGCGCGGCACGCTCCACTCGGCCTGCGGCTGCTCGCTGACCGCGTCCTGCACCCGGTGCAGCGCGGCGTGCAGATGGTTGCGGTAGGCCAGAAAGGGTGACAGCTCCGGGTCTTGCGGGCCGCGGCGCAGTGCCACCACCATGGTCTGCGCGACCTGCGCGGCCAGTGCTTCGCCGCAGAGTTCGCCGATGCGGTGCAGCACCAGGTCGATGCCGGTGGTCACGCCGGCGCTGCTGTACAGCGGCGGATCGATCACGAACACCCGGTTGCTCACCACGTCGCAGCGGGGTTCCACCGCGCGCAGCTCGCCCAGGTGATGGTGGTGAGTGGTGGCGCGCCGCCCCGCGAGCGCGCCGGCATGCGCGGCCAGCACCGCGCCCGCGCAGATGGTCACCAGCTCCAGCCGGCCGCGCTCGAAGCGCTGGCCGCGCAGCCAGTGCAGCAGGTCTTGCGTCTCTGGGTTGTCGATGGCAATCGTGTCGCCGGGCATGCCGACCAGCACCACCCAGCCGGCGCCGTCCCACCGATTGGGCAATGGCGACAGCCCGGCCAGCGCCACGCCGACCGAGCCGACGGCGGTGGGCCGCGGGCTGGCGAACTCGATCGCGAAGCGCTCCGGCTGCCCCATGGCGCGCAGCCGCTGGTTGCAGATGCGCAGCGCCTCGGCCGGCCCTGCCCAGTCGAGCACCAGGCTGCCGGGCAGCAGCACGAAGACTACGCGGATGTGGTGGGGTTGGGGTTGGGGTTGTGGGTCCATGCGTAGTCCATCTGGCGCGCGGTGCGCTCGGCCAGCTCAGCGCCGGCCAGCCGCGCCACGAGGTGCAGGCTCATGTCGATGCCGGCGCTGATGCCCGCCGAGCTGACGATGCGGCCGTTGTCGACCCAGCGCACGCCCTCGCGCACGTCGAGTGCGGGGAACCGGGCGCGCAGGTCGGCAATGTCTTCCCAGTGGGTGGTGACGGCGTCGGTCGTTACCACGCCGCTGGCCGCCAGAAGGAAGGCGCCGGTGCAGACCGAGGCGGTCACCTGCGCGCCGGCGGCCTGGTGGGCAATCCAGCGCAGGGTGTCCGGGCTGGCCAGTGGCGCATCGACCACGCCACCCGGAACGATGAGCACGTCGGCCTGCGGGCTGGCCGCCAGCGTGTGCTGGGCCAGCAACTGAAGGCCGGCGCGCGCCTGCACGGGCTGGCCCGGGGCCCCCTCGGCCACCGAGGCCACGTCGAACGGCGCCGCCGAGCCCGGCCGCAGGCGCTGGGCGACACGGCTGGCGGTGGTGAACACCTCGAAGGGGCCGGCAAAGTCGAGCGCCTCGACGCCGTCGAAGGCCAGGATCAGCACGCGCAATGTCGCGCCGCTCATGCGCCCGCCCGTTCCAGCGCCTGCGCCACGGTGCACACGGTGGCGAACCGGCCCTGCAGCACGGTGGCGGTGCGCACCTTGATGTCGGCGGCCGACAGCGGCTTGCCGTCCGGCTGCAGCATGTCGAAGGTGAGCGTGGCGTCGAGCACGTAGTCGACCTCCCAGCCCAGGTCGGAGGCGTGGCGCGTGGTGGTCTCGCAGCACTGCTCGGTGCGGATGCCGCTCACAATCAGCCGCCCGATGCCGTTCTGCGTGAGCCAGACGTCCAGCCCGCTGTTGACCAGCGCGCTGTGGCGGTGCTTGGTGAAGGTGGCGGTGGCGTCGAAGGCCGCCAGGCCACCAATGGGGCGCACATGGCCCGATTCGACCGCGAAGGGGTTGCCGGCGTCGACCGGTGCGTCGGTGTGAAAGACCCGCACGATCGGCACGCCAGCGGTGGCGCAGCCCGCGATCAGCGCGTTCTGCTCGGCCAAGTAGACAGCGCCCAGCGCTTCGTTCCAATACGGACGCTGGCGAAACGACTCCTGGGCATCGATCACAATCAGACAGGTTTTCATGGCGGGGCTCGCGGAAGATAAGTGGATGATGCCCTCTATTCTTCTGCGCCAACAGCCCGCAGGCCGCTCGGAGGCAGACCAGAACCGATCAGATCCGGACATTGCGTCCGGCCTGTCCGTCAGACCAGCGCCGCCGCCTGGAGTTCTTTTTTCAGGTACGCGTAGTACAGCGGCGCCGCCACCAGCCCGGCCGGCCCGAACACCGCCTCGGCCACGAACATCACGGCCAGCAGCTCCCACACGCTCATCTGCGTGCGCGCGCCGACCACCTTGGCGTTGATGACGTACTCGGCCTTGTGGATCACGATCAGAAAGATCAGGCAGGCCGCCGCCGTCACCGGCGACACCGACAGCCCCACCAGGGTGATGACCGAGTTGCACACCAGGTTGCCCACGATCGGCACCAGCCCGGCCAGGAAGGTGAGGGTGATCAGCGCCGGCGTGTACGGCAGGTGCGCGCCCCACATCGGCATGATGAACAGCAGGAAGATGGCCGTCAGCAGCGTGTTGAAGGCTGCAATCCAGAACTGGGCCGCCACGATCTGCCCGAAGGCCTCGCCGAAGATTTCCACGCGCTGGTGCAGCTGCTCGGCCAGCGGCCTGCGGCGCAGCGGCGCATGCGACACGGCGGCCAGTGCGCCGACGATCAGCCCCACATACGAAAACAGCAGCCCATGCAGCCAGGCCCGCCCCGCCATGGCCAGCGAACCGGCCTGGGCGCGCAGGTAGTTGGCAATGACGCGCTGGATTTCGGCCGCGCCCTCGGGCAGGTAGGCGGCAATTTCGACCGGCAGCTTGCTGCGCAGCTCGAGCACGGTGCGCGCCGTGTAGTCGAGCAGCTCGCGGTACTGGTCGGGCGCGTCGACGATGTATTCGCGCGCCTGCGACAGCGCCAGCGTGAGCAGGGCGATGGGCCCCAGCAGCACCAGAATGACGGCCAGCACATTGGCCCAGCCGGCGGCGCGTTCAGGCCGCCTGGCCAGCGCCGGCATGCGTTGCAGGCCGCCTGTCAACACGCGGGCGAACCAGCGCGTGGCCAGGAAGCCGATGCACACGCACAGCAGCCCCGGCAGCAGGTGCTCCCACATCACCAGCAGCAGGGCCGCCAGCATAAGCAGGTAGCTGGCAACCATCACGCCGCGCGAGGCGGTGGGACGGGGGGCGGGCGCCGCAGTCAGGGCGGGGTTGATGGGTTGCGGCTTCTTGGCCATCCGGGGCGGTGCTTGCTCTGCTCAATAAGTGGACGGAGCAGCCGGCGCTCAGCCGACGACCACCGCGGCGCCTTCGCCGCGCGCGGCAATCACGCCGATTTCATGCACCGATTCGCCGGCGGCGCGCAGCGTGGCGGCGCAGGCGGCGGCTTCGGCCGCCTCGATCACCACCACCATGCCGATGCCGTTGTTGAAGGTGCGGTTCATCTCGATGTCGTCGATGCCGGCCACCTTCTGCAGCCAGGCGAACAGCTCGGTTTGCGGCCAGCTGCCCTTTTTCAGGTGGGCGGCGGTGCCTTCGGGCAGCACGCGCGGAATGTTTTCGAGCAGGCCGCCGCCGGTGATGTGGGCCAGCGCCTTGATCGGGTGCTTGGCCAGCGCCTCCAGCACGGGCTTCACATACAGGTGGGTGGGTTCCATGACGGCTTCGCGGAAGGGCTTGCCGTCGAGCGTGGCGGGCAAATCGGCGCCGGCGCGTTCGATCACCTTGCGCACCAGGCTGAACCCGTTGGAATGCACGCCGGCCGAGGCCAGGCCGAGCACCACATCGCCGGGCTTGACGTTCTGGCCCGTGAGGATCTTCGACTTTTCGACCGCGCCGACCGCAAAGCCCGCCAGGTCGTACTCGCCGGCCGGGTACATGCCGGGCATTTCGGCGGTTTCGCCGCCAATCAGGGCGCAGCCGGAGATTTCGCAGCCGCGCGCAATGCCGCCGATGACGGCAGCGGCGGTGTCCACGTCCAGCTTGCCGCAGGCGAAGTAGTCCAGAAAGAACAGGGGCTCGGCGCCTTGCACCAGCACGTCGTTCACGCTCATGGCCACCAGGTCAATGCCGACGGTGTCGTGCATGTTCCATTCGAAAGCCAGCTTGAGCTTGGTGCCCACGCCGTCGGTGCCGCTCACCAGCACCGGCTCCTTGTAACGTTTGGGCACCTCGAACAGGGCGCCGAAGCCGCCGATGCCGGCCAGCACGCCTTCGCGCATGGTCTTCTTGGCCAGCGGCTTGATGCGGTCGACCAGTGCGTCACCTGCGTCGATATCGACACCGGCATCCTTGTAGCTGAGGGGGGTGGGCGTAGGGGAAGTCATGGTGTCGAGGTCTGGAAGGACGCGAAAAGACGCGAAAGAACGCGAATAGTAGGAACTGAAGGGGGCGCCGGTAACGAGTGTGGCCGGGCCGATAGAATTCCTCACGATTTTAAGGGCCCTCGCGGCCCCCTCCATGAACCTTCCCGGGATGAAACAGCTCGCGCTCGATATCGGCATTGCGACGGGCCCCAGCTTCGACGCCTTTTTCGCCGGCCCCAACGAGGCGGCGCTGCGCCACTTGCAACTGTGGGTGGGCGGCGCCGGCAGCCCTGTGCTGCACTCGCCGGTGCCGACCTATCTGTGGGGCGAAGGCGGCAGTGGCAAGACCCATCTGCTCGAATCGGTGCGTGTCGCACTGCGCGAGCAGGGCGCCAGCGTGGGCTGGCTGCACGCCGGCCTGCTGGAGCCGCCCGAGTTCGACGAGCGCTGGGGCGCCGTTCTGCTCGACGACGTGCACCTCTACTCCGCCGTGCAACAGCACGCGGCCTTCAACTGGTTTGTCAACGCCCAGACCCTGCAGCGCGGCGTGGTCGCCGCCGGCGCCTTGCCGCCGGCCGACCTGGTGCTGCGAGAAGACCTGCGCACCCGGCTGGGTTGGGGCCATGTCTTCCACCTGCAGGTGCTGAGCGAAAGCGAACGCCGCGCCGTGCTGCGCCAGGCCGCCGATGCGCGCGGCGTGATGCTGTCCGACGATGTGCTCGACTACATGCTGCACCGCTTCAGCCGCGACCTGGGCAGCCTGATGGAGTTGCTCACGCAGCTCGACGGCTATGCCTTGCAGACGCAACGCGCGATCACCATTCCGCTGATCCGCTCCATGCTTGAGAACGAATAAAAGAGCGAACAAGGCTTCCAACCAACAATGATCAAGAAATTCATCGACAAACTGCTCGGCAAGTCCGCCGACAGCGCACAGGGCAAGAGCCGCTTCGGCAAGCGCCAGGAGGTGCCGGCAGAGGTTCACAAGATCGATCCGGCCCTGGTCGACGAACGCGCGAAAAACGTGGTCACCACGCTGCAGCAGGCGGGGTACGAGGCCTACGTGGTGGGCGGCGCGGTGCGCGACCTGCTGCTGGGGCTGCGCCCCAAGGACTTCGACGTGGCCACCAACGCCACGCCGGAGCAGGTGAAGTCGCTGTTCCGCCGTGCCTTCATCATCGGGCGGCGTTTTCGCATCGTGCACGTGGTGTACGGCCGGGGCCGCGAGCATGAGGTGATCGAGGTCTCGACCTTCCGCGCCTCCATGGACAGCGCCGCCGCCGAGCAGGTGTCGGGCAACGAGCGCACCAGCAAGGGCGAGCTGGCCAGCATGAAGCACGCAGTGGACGCCAGCGGCCGCGTGCTGCGCGACAACGTCTGGGGCCCGCAGGAAGAAGACGCGGCGCGCCGCGACTTCACCGTGAACGCCATGTACTACGACCCGGCCAACCAGGTGGTGGTGGACTATCACAACGGCATCAAGGACGCCCAGAAGCTCACGCTGCGCATGATTGGCGACCCGGCCACGCGCTACCGCGAAGACCCGGTGCGCATCATTCGCGCCATTCGCTTTTCGGCCAAGCTCGCGGCCCTGGGCTTCAAGATGGAAGCCAAGACGGCGGCCCCGCTGATCGAGTCGAGCAAGCTGCTGGCCGACGTGCCCCAGAGCCGCTTGTTCGACGAAATGCTCAAGCTGTTGCAGACCGGCCATGCCATTGCAACCATCGAGCAACTCAACAAGCTCGGCCTGGCGCGCGGCATCTATCCGCTGCTGGACGTGGTGGTGGAGCGTGCCGAACAGCCCTTCGTGAAGGCCGCGCTGCAGGACACCGACCGCCGCGTGGGCGAAGGCAAGCCCGTGGCGCCCAGCTTCCTGCTGGCCTGCGTGCTGTGGGCCGACGTGCGCGACGGCTGGGCCCAGCGCCAGGAAGGCCGCCACGGCCAGCGCGCGCAGCCGCCGTTTCCGGCGCTGCAGGACGCCATCGACGACGTGTTCAATTCCCGCATCGGCGACGTGTCGGGCCGCGGCAAGCTGGCCGCCGACATGCGCGAGATCTGGATGATGCAGCCGCGCTTCGACAAGCGCACCGGCTCCACGCCCTTCAGCCTGGTCGAGCAGGCGCGCTTTCGCGCCGCCTTCGACTTCATGCGCCTGCGCGCCGACGTGGGCGAGGTGAGCGAAGCCATTGCCGAGTGGTGGCAAGAGTTCAGCACCGCGGACGACATGCGCCGCCACGACCTGCTGGAGCAGGTGCGCGAAGAACAGAAGGTGCGCCAGCGCGTGCGGGTGCGCGAGACGCCGCCGACGCCAAAGCCGCGCGGCGAGGCCGCCGTGGGCCAGAACGACACGTCGGACGCCTCGGACAACGAGGAAGAGTTCGAGACCGAAGCCGGCGCCGTGCCGCCCGATGGCGAAGCCATGCCGCGCAAGCGCCGGCGCCGCCGCAAGCCGCGTCCCGCGGGTGGTGGTGAGGGCGGCGGCAACGCCGAAAGCGCATGAGCGCGTTCGACAAGCCGAAGGACGGCAAGAAAAGCAGCGCTCCTGCAGGCAAGCCGCCGCGTGGCGAGGCCGCCAAGCCGGCAGGTGCGAAGCCTGCGGGTGCCAAGCCTGCGGGTGCCAAGTCTGCGGGCGCCAAGCCTGCCGGCGGACGCCCCGCGGGTGCCAGGCCCGCAGGTGCGAGGCCGGCGGGCAAGGGCGCACCGCCTGCCCGCCGAGCGCCCAGCCGCGTGCGGGAGGACTACCCGACCGTTCAGGCCTTCGTGGCCATCGGCGCCAACCTCGGCGATGCCGAGGCGGCCGTCAAGGCGGCCATGACGGCCATTGGTGCGCTGCAGCGCACGACGGTGACGGCCCGTTCGTCGCTCTACCGCAGCGAACCGGTGGACGCTGAAGGCCCCGATTTCGTCAACGCCGTGGTGGCCGTGCGCACCGGGCTGGACGCCGAGCAGTTCCTCGTGGCCTTGCAGCGCCTGGAGACCCAGGCCGGCCGCGAGCGCCCCTTTCCCAATGCGCCGCGCACGCTCGATCTTGACCTGCTGATGCACGGCAATTCGGTGATGGACACGCCCACGCTGACCTTGCCGCATCCCCGCATGCGTGAACGGGCCTTCGTGCTGAAGCCGCTGGCCGAGATCGCACCCGACAAGGTGCCGCGCGCCGCGCTGGCGCGCGTCACGGCCCAGGTGGTCAAGCGCATCGTCTGAGAAAGGCCGGGCCTGGCCCGGTCGCGGCAGCCGTTAAACTTCGCGGGTTTTTCATGAAGGCGTCATCCAGTTGTGGTTGGCGCACCCCAGGAGTTTCCATGTTCGGCAAGCTGCTGCCCCGCGAGGGCAATTTCTTCGAGATGTTCAACCAGCACGCCGAGCGCATCGTGGAGGCGGCGAGGGCTTTCGAGCAACTCGTTGCCAACTACAACGACGTGCACCTGCGTGAGCAGTACAACCGCGATGTCGACAACGCCGAGCGCGCGGCCGACCGCGTGACGCACGACGTCAACCGGCTGATCCACAAGACCTTCATCACGCCCATCGACCGCGAGCAGATCCACAAGCTCATCAACACGATGGACGACGTGGCCGACCTGATTCAGGACTCGGCCGAGACCATGGCGCTGTACGACGTGCGCCACATGACCGACGAGATCGTGCGCCTCACCGCCTTGAGCGTGAAGTGCTGCGACCGCCTGAAGGACGCCGTCCAGTTCCTCGGCAAGATCGCCGACCCGGCCGTGGCCGAGGCGGTGCTCAAGACCTGCGAGGAAATCGATCGCCTCGAGTCGGATGCCGACCGCGTGATGCGCAGCGCCATGAGCAAGCTG
Source organism: Variovorax sp. H27-G14 (assembly GCF_046156345.1). Lineage (NCBI taxonomy): Bacteria > Pseudomonadati > Pseudomonadota > Betaproteobacteria > Burkholderiales > Comamonadaceae > Variovorax > Variovorax sp. H27-G14. The sequence continues at coordinate 346,141 of NZ_JAYLVN010000001.1, read as the reverse complement.
TTCCGCGAGGAGCCCGATGTGCGCGAGGTGATCAAGCTCAAGGCAATCTACGAATTGCTGGAGACGATCACCGACAAGTGCGAAGACGTGGCCAATGTGATCGAGGGCATCGTCCTCGAGAACTCCTGAGCGGGTAGCAACCGATGGCAACGGTTCAGGTCGCCCTCTGGGTGGTGATAGTGCTGGTCGTGCTCGCGATCCTGTTCGACTTCATGAACGGGTTTCACGATGCCGCCAATTCGATCGCGACGGTGGTCTCCACCGGGGTGCTCAAGCCGGGGCAGGCCGTGGTGTTCGCGGCTTTCTTCAACCTGATCGCGATCTTCATCTTCCACCTCAGCGTGGCCGCCACCGTGGGCAAGGGCATCGCCCAGCCGGGGGTGGTCGACGTGCACGTGGTGTTCGGCGCGCTCATCGGCGCCATCAGCTGGAACCTGGTCACCTGGTACTACGGCATTCCGAGCAGCTCGTCGCATGCGCTGATCGGCGGCATCGTGGGCGCGGTGATCGCCAAGACGGGTGCCACCGGGTTGGTGGCCTCGGGCATCTGGAAGACGGTGGCGTTCATCTTCGTGTCGCCTCTGCTGGGTTTCTTGCTGGGCTCGATGATGATGATCGCCGTGGCCTGGGGCTTCCGGCGCGCCACGCCGTCGCGCGTGGACCGGTGGTTTCGGCGGCTGCAGTTGGTGTCTGCCGGCGCCTACAGCCTGGGCCACGGCGGCAACGATGCGCAGAAGACCATCGGCATCATCTGGATGCTGCTGATTGCCACCGGGTATGCCTCTGCCAGCGACGCTACGCCGCCGCTGTGGACCATCATCAGTTGCTACACCGCGATTGCGCTGGGCACCATGTTCGGCGGCTGGCGCATCGTGAAGACGATGGGGCAAAAGATCACCAAGCTCAAGCCCGTGGGCGGCTTCTGCGCCGAGACCGGCGGCGCGCTGACGCTGTTCCTGGCGACGGCGCTGGGCATTCCTGTGTCGACCACGCACACCATCACGGGCGCCATCGTCGGTGTCGGCGCCACGCATCGCATGAGCGCGGTGCGCTGGGGCGTGGCGGGGAACATCGTGTGGGCGTGGATCTTCACCATCCCCGCCTCGGCCTTCGTGGCGGCCATTGCCTACTGGATCAGCCTGCAGGTCTTCTGAAGACCCTGGGCCGCGACCCGCGGCCCTTCTATTGCGAGATCTTTCGGCCTTCTTCGATCTGGTGTTCGAAGTAGCGCTGAAAGCTGAACACGATGCTGGCCATCAGGATCGTGCTGCCGAAGAACAGCGCCATCACCACCGCCCCAATGGTGAACCAGTTGGTCTGGCCGGGCGCCGCGTCTTGTGGCGCGCTCGTGTTGAAGCGGGCATTCCATTTTTCGGGCGTCATGAGGCCGTAGACGATGGCCATCAGTGCGCAGCCTGCAATGGTGAAGCCGAGCAGCGGAATCAGCGCCCAGCTCAGGCCGTCGTCCACGCCGTACATGCGCACGCGCTCGATGCCGTAGATGCCCAGCGCCGTGGGAATGGGCAGCAGCCAGCCGAGCCAGTCACCCATGCCCCGCAGATAGAAGCGGTGCAGGCCGAGCGGGCCGCCCAGGAAAGAGAGCCAGGCGGCGGTGGTCTTGTTTTTCATTCGGGGCTGTTCGGGGTTTGTTCGGGATTGGTCGTGCTGCCTTCGCCGAGCACCTTTTCCATCAACACGACATCGCGCCATTGGCCGAACTTCCAGCCGCAGTCTTTCAGCGTGCCGACGTGCGTGAAGCCTTGGCCGCGATGCACGCCGACCGAGCCTGCGTTGGCGGAGTCGCCGATCACCGCGATCAGCTTGCGCACGCCAACCGCTTCGGCGGCCTGTGAAAGTGCCGCGAGCAATTGGGCGCCCAGGCCCTTGCCGCGCGCCGCCTGCGACATGTAGATCGAGTCTTCGGCCGAAAAACGGTACGCCGGGCGCGGCTTGAACCAGTTGCAGTAGGCAAAACCCAACACTTCGCCATTTTCTTCAGCGACCAGATACGGCAGATTTTTGGCCAGCACATCGGCGCGCCGAGCGGCCATGTCGGAGGGCGAAGGAGGCTCTGTTTCGAAGGTGCCGGTGCCGTGCAGCACGTGGTGGGCGTAGATGGCCGTGATGGCTGCAACGTCGTCGTCGCGGCTGGGACGCAGGGTGAGAGGCATGTGGATGAAACGGATGGCTGAAACGGACTGCGAGAGGCCGGAATTCCGGGAAAACGCTTGTCGGGCTATAATCGCAGGCTTTTCAGCGTGTCGCTGGCCGGGTGGCCATGTCGCGTGTCTCGACGCTGGAAGAACATTGTGAGTGGGCCTCTTCTTCATCCATAAGGCCTGCTGACCACCCAAGGATAAATCATGGTCGTCATTCGACTCTCCCGCGGCGGCTCTAAGGGCCGTCCTTTCTTCAACATCGTCGTGTCGGACAAGCGCGTTCGCCGCGATGGCCGTTTCATCGAGCGCCTGGGTTTCTACAACCCGACCGCCAAGGAAAACGAAGAAAGCATCCGTATTGCCCAGGACCGCCTGGCCTACTGGAAGAGCGTTGGCGCACAAGCTTCGCCCACGGTTCTGCGCATCATCAAGCAAGCTGCTTCGGCAGCTCCGCAGGCAGCGGCTTAAGCCGGCCCGCACGGCGATGTTGCCCGCACTCGAAACCGCCGAATTGCCGGCGGATGCGATTGAAGTAGGGCGCATCGCCGATGCCTGGGGCATCAAGGGCTGGTTCAAGGTCCTGCCCCACAGCGCCCAACCCGAGGCGCTTTTTTCTTCCAAGCGTTGGTTCCTGCAGGCTCCCGGAGCCTCGGCAAGCAGCGCTTTCCGGCTCGCTATCCGCGAAGCCAAAGAACACTCCAACTGCATCGTCGCAACGTCCGACGATGTGCCCGACCGCAACGCAGCCGAAGCATTGCGCGGCGCGCGCGTGTTCGTGCCGCGTTCGAGCTTTCCCACGGCCGGTGACGACGAGTACTACTGGATCGACCTGATCGGTCTGTCGGTGGTCAACCGCGAAGGCGTTGTGCTCGGCGAGGTGCGCGAGCTGCTCGCCACGGGGCCGCAGACCACGCTGGTGCTCGCCGCCGAAGAAGACGGCAAGGCCATCGAACGCATGGTGCCCTTCGTTTCGGTCTTCGTCGACAAGGTCGATCTGCCTGGTCGCCTGATCACGGTCGACTGGCAACCCGAATACTGACCGGCGACCGCGCGGCATGCGCTTCGACGTTCTCACGCTGTTTCCCGAACTGTTCGCGCCTTTCATGGCCAGCGGCGTGACGCGCCGTGCCTACGAATCGAAGCAGGTAGAAGTCGTGCTGTGGAATCCGCGCGACTTTGCGCAGGGCAACTACAAGCGCGTGGACGACCGCCCGTTCGGCGGCGGTCCCGGCATGGTGATGATGGCCGAGCCGCTGGCGGCGTGCCTTGATGCCGCGCTCGCGGCGCGCGGCGCGCAGGCCCCGGTCGTGCTGTTCGCCCCCATCGGCGAGGTGCTGCGGCATGCATCGGTCGAGCGCTGGTCGGCCAGCGACGGCGCGGTGCTGGTCTGCGGACGCTATGAAGGCATCGACCAGCGTTTCATCGATGCGCGCGTCACGCACCAGATCAGCCTTGGCGATTTCGTTCTCTCCGGCGGAGAGATCGCGGCAATGGCGCTGCTCGACGCCGTGGCGCGCCTGCAGCCCGGTGTGCTCGGCGACGAAGCCAGCCATGTGCAGGACAGCTTCAACCCCGCGCTCGACGGCCTGCTCGACTGCCCGCACTACACGCGGCCCGAGCAATGGAGCGGGCAGGGCGTGCCGGCGCCGCTGCTCTCAGGCCACCATGCGCAGATCGAGCGCTGGCGGCGCGACCAGCGGCTGGCCATATCGGCCGCGCGTCGGCCGGAACTGATAGACGCGGCGCGCGCTGCGGGGCGTCTTGGCAAGGCCGATGAGGCGTTGCTGAAAAAAAAGCTATAATCGCGGGCTCCCCGATCCTCTGCCCGGCCGCGCCGGTCTGTTCAACGACTCGTTGTTGAAAGCCCAAGCGCCTTTTGTGTAGCCCGACACGATCGACTATCAGGAAGTCATGAACCTCATCCAGACCCTCGAGCAGGAAGAAATTTCCCGCCTCGGCAAGATCATTCCCCCCTTCATGCCTGGTGACACGGTCATCGTCAGCGTGAACGTCGTCGAAGGCACCCGCAAGCGCGTGCAGGCCTACGAAGGCGTCGTGATCGCCAAGCGCAACCGTGGCCTCAACAGCGGCTTCACCGTGCGCAAGATCTCCAGCGGCGAAGGCGTGGAACGTACGTTCCAGACCTACAGCCCGCTGATCGCCGCCATCGAAGTGAAGCGCCGCGGCGATGTGCGCCGCGCCAAGCTGTACTACCTGCGTGAGCGCAGCGGTCGTTCGGCACGCATCAAGGAAAAGCTGCCGAGCAAGTCGACGGCTGCTGCCAAATAAGCAGGCCTGTCGCGCAAGAAAAGCCGCCGCTCTGGCGGCTTTTTGCATTGGCGCTGCGCACACAAAGACAGCTTCGCCTTTTTTAAGCTCTACTCGACCGCTGCGCTCAACACCCTCTTGACCAACCTCGCTCACGCCGCCGCCATGCAATCCGCTCCCCTCGAACCCATCAATGCCGTGGTGCCGCCCACGCTGCTGCAGTTCGACCCGCGCGAGGCGCCGTTCGTGGATGGCAGCGATGGCTTGCCGGCGGTGTCGGCCCATGAGTTGACGGCGCAGGCCCTGCGCGCGCGCTTTGCCACGCCGCCTGCGTGGGAGCCGGAGCTTCGGCGCGAGCCACGCATGATCGACCGACCGCCTGCGCAGGCGGCCGTGCTGGTGCCGATCGTGCAACGCCTTCAGGGCGCGACGGTGCTGCTCACCGAGCGCACCACGCACCTGTCGAATCACTCGGGGCAGGTGGCGTTTCCGGGCGGCCGCGTCGACCCCGAAGATGCCAACATTTCGGCCGCCGCGTTGCGCGAAGCATGGGAAGAGGTGGGGCTCTCGGCGCAGTTCGTCGAGGTGCTGGGCAGTCTTCCGACCTACACCACGGTGACCTCGTTCATCGTGACGCCGGTCGTGGCACTGGTGCAGCCCGACTTCGAACTCACCATCAACCCTTACGAAGTGGCCCATGCCTTCGAGGTGCCGCTGGCCTGGCTGATGGACCCCGCCAACCATCGCCGCCATTCGATGAGCGCGGTCGATGGCCGCCGGCGCGAGTGGTACTCCATGCCCTACCAGGACGGACCCGACGAGCGCTTCGTGTGGGGCGCGACGGCCGGCATGCTGCGCAACCTCTACCGCTTTCTCGCCGCCTGAGTCTGCGACGAAGAGCCTGAACCTTCAGGCGCTCTCGCTATCATCGAAGGATGAGCTTTTTTGCCATCCTGTGCGCGCTGCTGATCGAGCAGGTGCGCCCGCTGGGCCCCCACAACCCCGTGTATGGCGCGGTGCTGGCGTGGACGCGCTGGACCAGCCGCAACTTCGACGCGGGCAAGCCGCACCACGGGTGGATCGCCTGGGGCCTTGCGGTGTTCGTGCCCACGCTCATGTCGCTGGGTGTGCACTGGCTGCTGGTGCTCACGCTCGGGCTGCCGTTCGCGGTGCTATGGAGCATTGCGGTGCTCTACGTCACGCTGGGCTTCCGGCAGTTCAGCCATCACTTCACCGACATCCGCGATGCGCTCGACGAGGGCGACGAGCCGCTCGCGCGCTCGCTGCTCGCGCACTGGCAGGGCGTTGATGCGGCCGACCTGCCGCGCAGCGAAATCGTGCGCCATGTCATCGAGCATTCGGTGATTGCCGCGCACCGCCATGTGTTCGGCGTGCTGGCCTGGTTCTCGATCATCGCGGCCATCGGGCTTGGGCCGGCCGGCGCCGTGTTCTACCGCATGAGCGAATTCGTCTCGCGCTATTGGGCACACAAGAACGGCGCCCTGGTGCAGCCGTCGAGCGTCGCGGTGCAAGACGCCGGCGCGCGCGCCTGGCATGCGATCGACTGGCTGCCCGCGCGCATCACGGCGCTCGGCTTCGCGGTGGTCGGCAGCTTCGAGGAGGCCATCGACTGCTGGCGCAATGATGCCCAGCGCTTCCCCAACGAAAACGACGGCGTGATCCTTGCAGCCACATCGGGCGCGGTCAACGTGCGCCTGGGGGGCGGTTCGCTGAGCCCCATTCCCGTCACCGATCCGCTGTCGCGCGCCCAGGCTGGCGAATCGCTGGCCGACACACGCCGCACCGACAGCGGCAGCACCCCAGGGCGCGAGCCGGAGCCCGCTCACCTGCGCAGCGTCGTGGGCCTGGTCTGGCGCTCGGTCGTGATGTGGATGGTGCTGCTGGCCTTGTTGACCCTGGCTCGCCTGCTGGGCTGAGCCCCTTCGGGAACCGACTTCATGACCTCTCCCGTGCCGGCTTTCTGGAGCCCGCGCATCGCCGCGCTCGAGCCCTACGTGCCCGGCGAGCAGCCGCGCATCGCCAACCTCGTCAAGCTCAACACCAACGAGAACCCATATCCACCGTCGCCGGTCGCGGTCGAGGCGATCCGGCGCGCGGCAGAAAGCGGCCTGGAGCTCTACCCCGACCCGACCTCGCTCGCGCTGCGCGAAGCGGTCGCGCGACGGCATGGCCTGGAGCCCGCGCAGGTGTTCGCCGGCAATGGCTCGGACGAGGTGCTCGCGCACGCCTTCTTCGCGTTCTTCCAGCAGACCGAGCCGCTGCTGATGCCCGACGTGAGCTACAGCTTCTACAAGGTCTATGCGCAGCTGTATGCCATCGACTGCGAACTGCAGCCGGTGGATGACGGTCTTCGCATCGACGTCGACGCCCTTGCCGAGCGTGCGCGCAAAGGCTGCGCGGGCATCGTCATCGCAAACCCGAATGCACCGACCGGCATCGGCCAGCCGCTGTCGCGCATCGCGCAACTGCTCGAAGCCTGCCCGCAGCGCGTGGTGTTGGTCGATGAGGCGTACATCGATTTTGGCGGCGAGAGCGCGCTGTCGCTCATCGACAAGCATCCGAACCTGCTGGTCGTGCAGACGCTGTCCAAGGCGCGTTCGCTGGCCGGCTTGCGGGTCGGCTTTGCCTGCGGCCAGGCGCACCTGATCGACGCGCTGGTGCGAGTGAAGGACAGCTTCAACTCCTACCCGATCGACCGGCTGGCCTCGGCCGGCGCGGTGGCCGCGCTCGACGACGAAGACTGGTTCCGCGGCACGCGCGACGAGATCGTCGACACCCGCGAGGGGCTGTGCCTCCAGCTGGAAGACATGGGCTTCGACGTGCTGCCGTCGCAGGCCAATTTCGTATTCGCGCGCCATCCGCTGCACGACGCCGCCGAGCTTGCCGCGTCTTTGCGCGAGCGCGCGGTGCTGGTGCGACATTTCCAGCAACAGCGCATCGCGCAGTACCTGCGCATCAGCATCGGCACGCGTGAGCAATGCAGCACGCTGGTGCAGTGCCTGCAGGACATTCTTGTCCCCACCCCCTGAAAGACCCCTGGCCAATGACCCCCTCCGACTCCGACCCGCGCGCAGCGGCCTGTGCAGGCTTCTGGCAAGCCGTGAGTGCCCAGACCGACAGCTTGCGCACCCTGTCGGGCCACGAGCTGGTGCAGGCGCTCAACGCGCTGCTGCAGCCTTTCTTTCCGAGACTGGCCGCCGAGGTGGCCGGCGATCCGCCCGCGTTCAAGCTGGTGCTGACCGCGCACGGCTCTATGGACGACTTCGACGACGTGATGACCCTGGTGCAGAGCAGCCCCGCGCTGCCGCAGATCGAGGTCGAGGCCTTCCGCCAGCGCGCGGACGACAGTTTTGCCATTCGCATGGACGGCTTCGAGCTGTCGAGCGCCGACATCCTCGTGAAGCATGAGCCGTACGACGGCCTGGTGGCGCTGGAGATCGGCTTCGCCAAGCCCATTCCCATGGACATGCAGGACCACGCGCGCCACATGAGCCTGATCATGCTCGACCACATCCTGGGCGAGTACGACACCGCGGTGAAGGTCGGCCCGGTCGACTATGTCGATGCGAGTGACAACGAGGATTTCGACGGCTTGTCGCTCGATGGCTTCGCGGCCGTGTTCGACGCCTGCTGGCGCAACGAGCTCGGCCACACCGGCGTGTTCCCCGTCGGCGAGCACGCCTGGTCTGGCCTCAGCGCCACGCGCCAGGCTCAGGACGGCAGTGAGATCGAAGTGGTCGTGATGCGAAACGACTCGGCCACCGCGCTGCTGGGCCGCGCGGACCTCGGTCACCGGCTGTCGGCTGCCATGCCGGTGGAGTCCGGTGAAGAGCTGGAAGAGGCCCGCGTCTACGAAGACCGGCTGACCGCGCTGCTGCAGACGCACGAGCAGGGCTGCTGCACGCACGTGGTGCTGGAGGAGGGGGTTCGCACCGTCAACTTCCATGTGGCTGACGCGGCCGCGGCAATCACGCATGCGCAATCGCTGCAGGACGACATGGCCCTGCCCGTGACGCTGGACCTGGCCTTCGACCCCACCTGGAATTCTTACCGGGTCTGGCTGGGCTGAGGCCTCCCAGGCCTCAGTAGCGCGTCTGGCTCAGCTCGGCGAACAGCTCGCCGTAGATCCGGTAGCGGCTCGCGCTGATGGCACCGGGCTTGGCGGCCGTTTCCACGTTGGCGATGACGCCGCAGCCCGGCTCGTGCAGGTGGGTGCAGTTGTAGAACTTGCAGTCGCCCATGTGCTCGGCGATGTCGGGCATCAGGCCCGCCAACTGCGTCGGCTCGATGTGGTTCAGGCCGAATTCCTGAAAGCCTGGCGAGTCGATCAGGCCGGTGGTGCGGGCTTCGTCGATCCAGTACCAGGTGGTGCTGGTGGTGGTGTGCTTGCCCGAGTTCAGCGCCTGCGAAATTTCTTGCGTGAGGACGGTGGCGCCCGGCACCAGCAGATTGGTCAGCGTGCTCTTGCCCGAGCCGGAAGGGCCCAGTACCAGCGTGGACTTGCCCGCGAGCAGCTTCATCAGCGAGGCGTAGTCGGCCTCGCCCGAGGCCTTCAGCGACAGCGGCAGCACGCCGTGGTGCATGCGGCGGTAGGGCGCCAGCTTGGCCCAGGCGCGCGCGAAGGGCTCGACCAGGTCGCTCTTGTTGAGCGCGATGATCGGCGTGATGCGCTCGGCCTGCGCCGCGATCAATGCGCGCGCGAGTTGGTGTTCCGAGAATTCCGGCTCGGCCGCGATCAATATCAGCACATGGTCGAGGTTGGCCGCAAACGACTTGGTGCGAATTTCGTCCTGCCGGTAGAACAGGTTGCGCCGCGGCAGCACCTGCTCGATGGTGCCTTCGTCTTCGGTGGCCTGCCAGTGCACGCGGTCGCCGACCACGGCCTGGCTTTTCTTGCCGCGCGGGTGGCAGATCAGCCGTTCGCCCGATGGTGTTTCGACCAGGCAGTGACGCCCGTGGCTGGCAACGACGAGGCCGTCGTTCAGTTTCTTCGCAGGTCCGGGGGAAGCGGCGGCGCGGCCGGGCTTAGCCACGAGCGTGTTCCGTCATGCGGCCGGGCTCGAGACCAGCGCGTCGGCCTGGCGTGCGCAGTCGAAGTCGGTGACCGACAGGCCGCCCACGTCGTGCGTGTTGAAACGCACCACGCAGCGGTTGTAGTGCACCGACAGGTCGGGGTGGTGGTCTTGCGTGTGCGCCACCATGGCCAGCGCATTCACGAAGGCGATGGTCTCGAAGTAATTGGCGAAGGTGAAGGTTTTTTCGATGGCAACGTCGGCGCCGTCGCCGGTGAGCTTCCAGCCATCGAGGCGGGCGAGACCGGCCACGATTTCCGTGGCGCTCAGTGCTTTGCGCGCAGGGAGGTTTTTCCAGTCTTTGGGCTTGAACATGCTGCTCATGAGGGGCTTCGCGAAGAAATTGAAAGAAAGCGGGTCACGCTGCGGCCGTCATGCGCGCAAGGCGCTCGGAAGCCGGCGGATGTGAGTAGTAGAAGCTGACGAAGACCGGGTCTGGCGTGAGCGTCGAAGCGTTGTCCTGGTAGAGCTTGAGCAGGGCGGCCGACAGGTCGGCACCGCTGGTCTGCGCCACCGCGTAGGCATCGGCCTCGAACTCATGTTTGCGCGACAGCCGTGCGGGCAGCGGCGCAACGAAAAAGCCGAACACCGGCACCGCCAGCATGAACAGCAGCAGCGCCAGCGCGCTGTTGGGCGCGGTCATGTTGGGCTGCACGCCCAGGCCTGCATAGAACCAGGCCTGCGTCGACACCCAACCCAGCAGCGCAAAGCCGGCAAGGCTCAGCGCGAACATGGCAATCAGCCGCTTCACGATGTGGCGGTGCTTGAAGTGGCCCAGCTCGTGCGCGAGCACGGCCTCGACCTCGCGAGCGTTCAGCTGGCGCAGCAGCGTGTCGTAGAACACCACGCGCTTGCTGGCGCCAAAGCCGGTGAAGTAGGCGTTGGCATGCGCGCTGCGCGTGCTGCCATCCATCACGAACAGGCCCTTGGCCGCAAAGCCGCAACGCTTCATGAGTGCCGTGACGCGGGCCTTCAGCGTAGGGTCGTCCAGCGGTTTGAACTTGTTGAACAGCGGGGCGATGAAGGTCGGGTAGATCAGCATCAGCAGCAGGTTGAAGCCCATCCACGCGCCCCAGGCCCAGAGCCACCACAGGGGGCCGGCGGCGCCCATGATCCACAGGATCAGGGCAGCAATAGGCAGGCCGATCACCGCGCCCAGCAAGGTCGACTTGAGGGTGTCGATCAGCCAGAGCTTCCAGGTCATCTTGTTGAAGCCGAAGCGCTCCTCGAGCCTGAAGGTCTGCCACAGCGTGAAGGGCAGCTCCAGCAGGCCGCCGATCAAGGCGAAGGCGCCCAGCAGCACCAGCTGCTGCACCATGCCGCCGCCCAGCCACAGGAGCAGCAGTTTGTTGAGCACGTCCAGGCCACCCAGTAGCGTCCAGCCCAGCAGCAGCGCCGCGCCCCAGGCCATTTCAACCAGGCCGAAGCGCGCCTTGGCGATGGTGTAGTCGGCCGCCTTCTGGTGCGCCGCGAGCGTGATGGTCTGCGCGAAGGCGGGCGGCACGGCGCCTCGATGCTGCGCCACGTGGCGCACCTGCCGCGAGGCCAGCCAGAACTTCACGAGCAGCCCCGCAACGAGCGCGACCGCAAAGGCAAGGGTGAAGATGAGCGAATAGGACATGGAGCGGCGAGTTTAGTCCCCGGTATCTGGCGCCGCAGGCCTTCGACGACAATCCTGCGATGCCTGAATTTCTCGAACCGACGCCCCCGGCCGCCGTGCCTACCCTGAAGAAAAGCGACCAGAACCTCGTCTGGCTGGACTGCGAAATGAGCGGTCTGGACCCAGAGAAGGAGTTCCTGCTCGAAATTGCCGTGGTCGTGACCGGCCCCGACCTCACGCCGCGCATCGACGGCCCCGTGCTCGTCATTCACCAGAGCGACGCCGTGCTCGACGCCATGGACGCCTGGAACAAGGGCACCCACGGGCGCAGCGGCCTGATCGACAAGGTGAAGGCCTCCACCCTGGACGAAGCCGCCGCCGAAAAGCAGTTGCTTGAATTCATCGGCAAATACATTCCCCGCAGCGGTTCGCCCATGTGCGGCAACACCATCGGGCAGGACCGGCGCTTCCTGGTCAAGTTCATGCCCAAGCTGGAGGCGTACTTCCACTACCGCAACCTGGACGTGAGCACGCTCAAGGAGCTTGCCAAGCGCTGGAAGCCCACTGCCTACAACAGCTTCAAGAAGCAGCAGGCGCACACCGCGCTGGCCGATGTGCACGAGTCCATCGAGGAACTGGCGCATTACCGCGACACATTTCTGCGCCTCGTCGATTAAGTAAATCGTCGGACAAAGGATTAGGTAAAAACCCGAATCCATGCCATAATTGCAGGCTTCGCTGATCGGGCAGGTATTCAAAGCCCGGCCAGCGTCTCTTGCATCTCCCTATCTTGCACACCGCGCCCGATCGCATTCGCTGATCAAAAAGGGCCACAGTCTCAGGCGTCAGCCAGAAACTGAATGTCGTTGGATGGTTGATGTTTTTAACCACCAACGGGGCGCCTGCCTACGGCAGCGCTCGCGTTTGAGATTGATATTCATGACCGACGCTTTTGAAGCGCAGGGCGAATTCGCGCCTGTGCAATCCTCCACTCACAACGAATTTGTCGCCGCCACGGACACCATGTCCGAAGCGCCCATCCTCGAGGCGCTGGATGCAGCCGCCCCCGAAGTGGCAGTGGCCGAAGAACCCGCCAAGCCCAACGGCTTCGTGCTGCTGGGCCTCGCGCCTGAACTGATCGCCGCCGTGGCCGACCTGGGTTTCACCCAGCCGACCACCGTGCAAGACAAGGTGATCCCGCTTGCCATGAGCGGTGAAGCCGGCCAGGACGGCAAGACCCGTTTTGTCGACCTGATGGTTTCGAGCCAGACCGGTTCGGGCAAGACCGCAGCCTTCCTGCTGCCCGTGCTGCACACGCTGCTGAAGCGCCAGGCCGAAGCCGAAGAAGAAGCCAAGGCCGAATTCCAGCGCCAGGCCGCCGAAGCCGCCGCCCGCGGTGAAGCCGCGCCGAAGAAGCCGAAGCGCAAGGACCCGACCAACACCCGCCATTTCAAGGCTGCCACCCCCGGCGCCCTGATCCTGTGCCCGACGCGTGAACTGGCCCAGCAAGTGGCACACGACGCCATCGAGCTGGTTCGCCATTGCCGCGGCCTGCGCGTCGCCAACGTTGTGGGCGGCATGCCTTACCAACTGCAGATCGCCAAGCTGCAGAACGCCGACCTCGTGGTCGCCACGCCGGGCCGTCTGCTCGACCTGCAACGCTCGCAACAGCTCAAGCTCGACCAGGTCAAGTTCCTGGTCGTCGACGAAGCCGACCGCATGCTCGACCTGGGCTTCTCGGACGACCTGGCCGAAGTCAACCAGCTCACCATCGAGCGCCAGCAAACGATGATGTTCAGCGCCACCTTCGCGCCGCGCATTCAGCAGCTTGCCCAGCGCGTCATGCGCGAGCCGCAGCGCATCACCATCGACAGCCCGCAGGAAAAGCACGCAAACATCAAGCAATCGCTGTACTGGGCTGACAACAGCCAGCACAAGCGCAAGCTGCTGGACCACTGGCTGCGTGACACCACCATCAACCAGGCCATCGTGTTCGCCAGCACGCAAGTCGAGTGCGACGGCCTTGCCAACGACCTGCAGCAAGAAGGCTTCAGCGCCGTGGCGCTGCACGGTGCCCTGAGCCAGGGCCTGCGCAACCGCCGCCTGATGGCGCTGCGCCAAGGCCAGGTGCAGATCCTGGTGGCCACCGACGTTGCCGCCCGCGGCATCGACGTGCCCACGATCACCCACGTCTTCAACTTCGGCCTGCCGATGAAGGCCGAGGACTACACCCACCGCATCGGCCGCACCGGCCGTGCCGGTCGCGATGGCCTGGCCATCACGTTCGCCGAGTTCCGCGATCGCCGCAAGATCATGGACATCGAGCAGTACAGCCGCCAGCAGTTCAAGGCGGAAGTGGTGCCGGGCATGGAGCCGCAACAGCGCATGCCGCAATCGCGCCCGCCGCAAGGCGAGTACCGCGGTGGCCGTGGTGACAACCAGTCGCGTGACCGCAAGTTCGGCGGCGCTCCGCGCGGTGGCAATGCAGGCGGCTTCGGCGGCGGCAATGGCAACTACGCCGGCGCCAGCGGCTTCAATGACCGCGGTTCGCGTCCCCCGGCACCGCGTGGCGGTGGCTTCGGTGGCGGCCAGGGCCAAGGCCATGGCGGCGGTCACAACGCCGGTTTCGGCGGTGGCCGTGACGAAGGCGGCAACGGTGGTGGCGGTGGCTATGGTCGCAAGCCGGGCTGGGGCGAAGGCGCTCCGCGTGGCGGCAACGGCGGTGGCCGTGGCGACTTCGCTCCCCGCGAAGGTTTCGCACCGCGTGAAGGCTTTGCACCCCGTGAGGGCTTTGCTCCCCGCGAAGGCTTTGCTCCCCGTGGCAATGGCGCAGGCCATGGCGGTGCAGGCAAGGTGTTCGTGCCCCGCGAAGCGCAAAAGCGCACCTTCAAGCCCACTCGCTGATCCCCCGCGAGCGGCCTGACAGCCGCCTCGCCCCCTGAAAGCCCGCGCTTCTCACGAACGCGGGCTTTTTCATTTCGGGTTTGCGAGCAGTCAGGTGTTGTCGAATTTTGATTGACACATGAATCGATGAAAAGTAATGTAATAGCGCATTGCTTCCCCGGGTCCGTCCTGCGGCCGCCGGTTCATCGACATCTGCTTTTCGACTTTCGACATGAAAATTGCGATTCTTGGAGGCGGTCACGGCGCCTACGCGGCGGCCGCCGACCTGTCTGAAACCGGCCACGAGGTGCGCCTTTGGCGCCGTGACGCTGTCGCGCTCGAGCCGCTCGTCCGTGCCGGCGCGATCACGCTGAAGGACGCTGCTGGCGTGCGCGAAGTGCCCATTGCACTGGCCACCGCCGACATCGGCGCGGCCCTGCAAGGCGCCGAGCTGATCGTCGTTCCCACGCCCGCCATTGCGCAGCACGACATTGCGCTCGCGATGGCGCCGCACCTGGTCGACGGCCAGGTCGTGTTCCTGCCGCCGGGCACCTTCGGCAGCTATGTGATGGCGCAGACGGTGAAGGCGGCGGGCAGCCGTGCCGACGTCGCCTGGGCCGAGACAGGCACCTTGCCGTACCTGGCGCGCAAGCATGGCGAGCGCGAGGTGAACGTCACCATTCGCGCCATTCGCCTGCCCACGGGCGTCTACCCGGCCCGCAAGGAGGCGCAGGCCATCGAGGTGATCCGCAAGGCCTACCCGGCCGTGCACGGCTGTGGCGACGCGCTCTCGGGCGCGCTCATGAATGCCGGCCCCGTCATCCATCCGCCGCTCATGGTGATGAACGCCGCGCCGCTGCAGCACTTCGAGCGCTGGGACATCCACAACGAAGGCACGCAGCGCGCGGTGCGCGACGTGACCGACCGGCTCGACCAGGAGCGCATGGCCGTGCGCGAGGCCTTCGGGCAGGGCGCACCGCACTACCCCTTGGCCGACCACTACGACAACGACCAATGGATGTACGGCGACGCGCACAAGCAGCTCGTGAAGTCGGGCGACTGGCGCGAGAACATCGACCTGCACACGCACCGCTACATCACCGAAGACACCGAACTGGGCCTCGCATTTTTGGCCTCGGCGGCGCGCCATGCGGGCGTGGACGCGCCCATCGCACACGGCCTGCTGGCCATCGTGGGCGGCTTTCTGGGGCGCGACCTGCGCCGCGGGCCGCGCACCTTCGAAAGCCTGGGTCTGGCCGACCTGAGCGCCACCCAGCTCAAGCAGAGGTTGCACGATGGCGAATGAGGCTGCGCTGCCGCGCTTCGCGGCCGTTGGCGCGGGCCGCATGGGCCGCGGCATTGCCATCGCCTTCGCATATGCCGGGCATCGCATCTCGCTGATCGACCTGCGCCAGCGGAGTGACGCCGCATGGCAGCGCCTGCGCGAAGAGGCCAAGGCGGAGATCGAGGCCAGCCTCTCGGGCCTCGCGCAGCTCGGCGTGATCGATGCCTCGCATGTCGAACGCATTGCCGCGCGCGTGGCGTTCGTCGATGCCGCGGCCGCGCCGCAAGCGCTGGCCGCGGCCGACCTGGTGTTCGAAGGCGTGCCCGAAACCATGGACGCCAAGCGCGAGGCCTTCGAGCAACTCAACCGCCATTGCCGCGACGATGCGATCCTCACGTCGACCACCAGCAGCATCCTGGTGACGCAGCTGGCCGCGTTTGTGCGCCTGCCAGAGCGCTTTCTCAACATGCACTGGCTCAATCCGGCCTATGTGATTCCGGTGGTCGAGCTCAGCTGCCACCCCGGCACCGACCCCGGCGTGCTCGCGCGCACCAAGGCGCTGATGGAAGACATCGGCAAGCTGCCCGTGGTGTGCGGCGCCTCGCCCGGCTACATCGTGCCGCGCCTGCAGGCGCTGGTGATGAACGAGGCCGCACGCATGATCGAGGAGGGCGCCGCCACCGCTGAAGAAATCGACAAGGCCACGCGCTATGGCCTGGGCCTTCGCTTTGCCGCGCTGGGCGTAGTCGAGTTCATCGACTTCGGCGGCTGCGACATCCTGCACCACGCAAGCCGCGAGATGTCGGCCTCGCTCGATGCCGGCCGCTACACCGCGCCCGCCATCGTGGGGCGCATGGTCGAGCAGGGCCGGCTCGGCCTGAAGAGCGGCAGCGGTTTCTACGACTACGCAGGCCGCGACATTGCGGCCTACCGGCGCGACGTGCTCTCGCGCACGCTCGGCGAACTGCGGCATGCTGGCCTGTGGCGCGCACCCGCTGACGAAACGTTGTCATGACCATCCGCCGTGCCTTTGCCGACCTGTCCGTGGGGCAGGTGCACTACGCGGAGTGTGGCGACCGCAAGGCGCCCGCCGTGCTGCTGCTTCACCAGTCGCCACGCAGCTGGGCCGAATACCGCGCCGTGCTGCCGCTGATCGGCGCGCAACGCCGAGCCATTGCAATGGACACCGCCGGCTTCGGCGATTCCGCGGATGGCGGCGTGCCCGCGAGCATCGAACAATGGGCGCGCGTGGCCTGCGAGCTGCTCGATGCGCTGCACATCCAGAAGGCCGATGTGGTCGGGCACCACACCGGGGGCGTTGTGGCGGTGGAGCTTGCGGCGGCCTTCCCTGAGCGCATCCGCAGCCTGGTGCTGTCTTCGACACCCTATACCGACGAGCCCTTTCGCCGAGCGCGAGCGCAACGCCCGCCCATCGACGAGGTCGCTCCCAGCGAAGACGGCTCGCACCTCACCGCGCTGTGGCAGAAGCGCCAAGGCTTCTATCCGCCGGGCCGCCCCGATCTGCTTGAGGCCTTCGTGCGCGATGCATTGAAGGTCGAGCGTGTCGAAGAGGGCCATCGGGCCGTGGCCTCATACCGCATGGAGGACCGTATCGCTCGCATCGCGCAGCCCGTGTTGATTGTTCGCGCCACGCTCGATCCGTTCGCGGCGCCGCATGCCGCGGAGTTGCAGCATCACCTGCCGCATGCGCACATCGTCGACATCGAAGGCGGCATGGTGCCGCTGCCCGACCAAATGCCCGAGGCCTTCGCGCGCACTGTGCTCGACTTCTTGGACACGCTGACATGAGGGCGGTACGCATCCACGGCTTCGACGCGGTGCCCGTGCTGGAAGAGCTCGCCGATCCTGTCGCGCGACCGGGCCGCACCATCGTTCGCATGGAGGCCGCCACGGTCGGGCACATCGACCGTACCGTGTGGCGCGGGAGCTTTCTTCGCCATCCGCCGTTGCCGTACACACCGGGCGTGGAGGCCGCGGGCGTCGTCGTCGCGAGCCAGCGCTACGACGCCGGGCAGCGAGTGTGGCTGCGCGGCAGCGGGCTGGGCACGCTCTTCGACGGCACCTGGTGCGAGCTTGTAGACGCACCCGACGAAGCACTGGGGCTGTTGCCCGATGGCGTGCCGATGGCACTGGGCGCTGCGTTCTTCTCGCCATGCACCTCTGCTTGGGTCGCGCTGCACGACGTCGCAAAGCTGCAGGCAGGTGAGCACGTGTTGGTGACCGGTGCGAGCGGTGCCGTCGGCTCGCTGGTGATGCAGTTGGCCGGCAGCATGGGCTGCATGGTGACGGCAGTGGATCCGAATGCAGAAGCACCGCCTCTGGCCAGCGTCGACCTGCTCATCGATACCGTAGGCGGTGATGTTCTTGCGAAGGTGCTTCCCGCCGTGCGTCCGGGCGGGCGTGCCGTGTTGATCGGCTACACCGCAGGCCCGAACCTGCAACTCGACATTGCGCACTTTCTGCAACGCGATGTGGCGCTGTTGCCGCTCAACATGTTTCGCCGCGAATCTGCGGGCCGCGTCGCCGCGCCCGAGTTGCTGTCGATGCTGGCCGATGGCCGCCTGCATCTGCAAGTGCAGCCGTTTGCGCTGGACGATGCGGCCCGCGCGCTCGACTGGATTGCGCAGCGTGGCCACCGCGGCCGGGCCGTGCTCATGCCCCGTCTCTGACTCGCAGACCCGCAACGCGAAAAAGCGTCAGTCTTCCTCCGGCTGCGCCGCCGGTGCATTCGCATGCAGATCGATCATCTGCCGCAGCGTCTGCTTGAGCTCTTCGGCACGCCGCAGGCCGAAGGGTTCGAGCACGCGCCGCTCGTGTTCGCGCGCCAGTTCCATCAGGTGTTCGACCGCCTTCAGCCCCTTGCGTGTGATGCGCACCAGCGTGATGCGGCGATCACTCTCATGGGGCAGCCGCTCGACCTGTCCGCGTGCTTCCATGCGGTCCAGCAGCCGCGTCACCGTGGGCTGCTTGGTCACCGTCACCTGCGCGAGCTGGCCGATGCTGACGGCCTCGCTGCCTGCCAGTGAGGCCATCACGCGCCACTCCGAAACGGAGAAGCCCTGCTGCCTCGCCACCTCGTGGAACTCGGAGGAAATCAGCAGGCTGGCCTGCGCCAGCAACGCGGGCAGGTAGTCATCGACGAAGCGATGCGAAGTCGCCTTCTGCTCAGCCATGAACGCCCCCGGTGCATGAGGCGGGCACGCTGTTTGCATGTCTAGGGTAATTCATGATTGTGGATACATTCATTTGTCAACATTATAGAAAGCGTGATGTGGCAGATGAAGCCCATCGTCCCACGATAGACAACAAGGACCCACATGGCTGAGCGTTCGTTCGTCGAAGAAGTCAAGAAGCTGCGGCTTTCTGGCGGAGAAGTGTTTCGTGGGGAAGGCATTCTGGCCGTCACCAAGGCCCTGCTCGAATCCGGGGTCTCCTATGTAGCCGGCTACCAGGGCGCACCCATCTCGCACCTGATGGACGTGCTGGCCGATGCGCAGGACATCCTCGCAGACCACGGCATCCGTTTCGAGAACAGTGCCAGCGAAGCCACTGCTGCAGCCACTCTGGCGGCATCGGTCAATTACCCGCTGCGCGGCGCCGTCACCTTCAAGGCCACCGTAGGCACCAACGTGGCGTCCGATGCGCTGGCCAACCTGGCCTCGGGTGGCGTCACCGGCGGTGCGCTCATCATCGTGGGCGAGGACTACGGCGAGGGCTCTTCGATCATGCAGGAGCGCAGCCATGCGTTTGCCATGAAGTCGCAGATCTGGCTGCTCGACCCGCGCCCCAACCTGCCCAGCATCGTCGACGCGGTGAAGCAGGGCTTCGACCTTTCCGAGGCCAGCAACACGCCCGTGATGCTGCAGCTGCGCATTCGTGCGTGCCATGTGCACGGCCACTTCATTGCAGGCGACAACAAGCGTGCCAAGTTCACGCTGAAGGACGCGCTGGAAAACCCGCAGCGCGACGTCAGCCGCATCGTGCTGCCGCCCGCGAGCTTCGTGCACGAGCAGGAGAAGGTGAAAGACCGCTGGCCCGCCGCCGTGCGCTTCATCGAGGAGCGCAAGCTCAACGAGTTCTTCTCCGAAGACGCCGACGACATCGGCATCATCGTGCAGGGCGGCAGCTACAACACGCTGCTGCGTGCGCTCGAACGCCTGGGCCTGGCCGACGTGTACGGCAACACGCAGGTGCCGCTTTACGTGATGAACGTGGCCTACCCGGTCATCGAGAGCGAGGTCATCCGCTTCTGCGAAGGCAAGCGCGCGGTGCTGATCGTGGAAGAGGGCCAGCCCAACTTCGTGGAGCAGAACCTTGCCACCATCCTGCGGCAAGCCGGCTCCACCACCGCGCTGCATGGCAAGGACATGCTGCCGGTGGCCGGCGAGTACACGTCCTCCGAATTGCTCAAGGGCGCACGCACTTTCTGCGAACGCTACGAGCGCCTGGCACCGCTGCCGGTGCCTGTCCCGGTGCGAAAAGTGATCCCCTTGATGGCGGTCGCCGCCGTCGGCGTCGATTCCGCACCAGAGCCTGCATTGCCCTCCACCGCACTTGGCGAAGTCGTGCACGCCCGTCCGCCGGGCTTTTGCACCGGCTGCCCCGAGCGCCCCATCTTCAGCGCGATGAAGCTGGTCGAGCGCGAGCTGGGCGCGCACCACGTGAGCGCGGACATCGGCTGCCACCTGTTCTCCATCCTGCCGCCCTTCAACATCGGCAACACCACCATGGGCTACGGCCTGGGCGGCGCGGGTGCGTCGGCATTGAACGCACCGGCCGGCAAGCGCGCCATCTCGATGATGGGCGACGGTGGCTTCTGGCACAACGGCCTCACCAGCGGCGTGGCCAACGCGGTGTTCAACAAGAGCGACAACCTCACCATCGTCGTCGACAACAACTACACCTCGGCCACGGGCGGGCAGGACATTCTTTCTTCGCATGCCGTCAACAAGACGCGCAGCACCGGCCACGCCATCGAGCGTGCGGTGCGCGGCGTGGGCGTCGAGTGGGTGAAAACGCTGCGCCGCACCTACGACGTCGCCGGCATGCGCGATGCGCTGAAAGACGCGCTCACCACCAAGACCAAGGGCCCCAAGGTGCTCATCGCCCAGTCGGAATGCATGCTCAACAAGCAGCGCCGCGAAAAGCCGCTGGTGCGCAAGGCCATCGCCGACGGCAAGCGCATGGTGCGCGAAAAGTTCGGTGTCGACGCCGACACCTGCACCGGCGACCACTCGTGCATTCGCCTGTCGGGCTGCCCGTCTTTGTCGATCAAGCCCAACCCCGATCCGCTGCGCACCGACCCGGTGGCCACCGTGCTCGACAGCTGCGTGGGCTGCGGCGTGTGCGGCGAGGTTTCGCACGCCGCGGTGCTGTGCCCCTCGTTCTACAAGGCGCAGATCGTGAGCAACCCGAACCGCTGGGACCTGCTGCGCGAGCGCGTGCGCGCGGCCGTCATCGGCTGGCTGCAACGTGGCGAGGCGCGCCGCCGCGAAGCCTATGCCTTCTGACCGAATTCACTTTATGCACTACCGCAAGACGTCGGGAAATGGCCAGGGATACCGCGCAACCGGCTTTGCCGGGCCGCTGGCATCGCCCCCGGCAGGGGGTTGGCTACACGAAGTGAGCAAGACTGGGGGCGAGCCATGAGCCCCATCAAGATCGCGATCCTCGCCATGGGCGGGGAGGGCGGCGGCGTGCTGGCCGACTGGATCGTCGACATGGGCGAAGCCAGCGGCTATGTGGCCCAGACCACGTCGGTGCCGGGCGTGGCCCAGCGCACGGGCGCGACCATCTACTACGTCGAGCTCTATCCCCTGGCGCAGGCCGAGGCCGACAGCGGCCACCCGGTGCTGGCGCTGATGCCGCTGCCGGGCGATGTCGACGTGGTGCTTGCGTCGGAGCTCATGGAGGCAGGGCGCGCTGTGCAGCGCGGACTGGTCACGCGCGACCGCACCACACTTATCGCGTCCACGCACCGCGTGTTCTCCATCGCCGAAAAAAGCGCGCTGGGCGATGGGCGGGTAGACAGTGCGCAGTTGCTCGCGCACACCGCCAAGGCCGCCAAGCGCTTCATCCGCTTCGACATGGAAAAGGCCGCCGAGGCATCGGGCAGCGTGATCAGCGCGGTGCTGTTCGGTGCGCTCGCGGGCTCGGGCGTGCTGCCGTTCAGCCGTGCGCAGTTCGAGGCCACCGTCGAGCGCGGCGGCGTGGGCGTCAAGCCCAGCCTGAAGGCCTTTGGTGCTGCATTCACGCGCGCCCAGGCTGGCGACGACGGTGAGCCTGTGAAAGAAGCGCCGCTTGCCGTGCCAACGCCCCAGCCGCGTCACCCCGCCGTGCGCGCCCTGGTCGAACGCGTGCAGCGCGACTTTCCCCCGCAGGCGCAAGACTTTTTGCTGGAAGGCGTGCGCCGCCTCATCGACTACCAGCACGTGCCCTACGCCGGCCTGTACCTCGACCGCATGGCCACCGTAGCCGCACTGCCGGCCGATGGCGAGCACCTCCTGCTGCGCGAAACCGCGCGCCACCTCGCGCTGTGGATGTCCTACGAAGACACCGCCCGCGTGGCCGCGCTGAAGACCCGTGCCACCCGTTTCGAGCGCGTGCGCGGCGAGGCCCGCGTGCAGCCGGGCCAGGTGCTGGCCATCAACGAGTACATGCACCCGCGCCTGCAGGAAATCTGCGAGACCTTGCCCGGCGGCATCGGCCGCTGGCTCATGGGCTCCACGCTGCCGAAGAAGCTGGTGGAGCGCTTCACACAGCACGGCCGCGTGATCCAGACCAGCTCGCTGCGCGGCTACCTGCTGCTGCGCACCGTGGCGGCCATGAAGCGCTGGCGCTTGTCTACCGTGCGCTATGCCGACGAAAACCGCCGCATCGAAGAGTGGCTTCAGCGCATCGCCGCCACCGCGCAACGCAACCCGGCGCTGGCCGTCGAACTCGCGCAGTGCCAGCGACTGGTGAAAGGCTACAGCGACACGCACGAGCGCGGCCTGCGCAACTACGACACCGTGATGCGCGCCTTCGAGCGCGCCGGCACCGCCCTGGCGCCGGCCACCTTGCGCGAACTGCGCGACGCGGCGCTGGCCGACGAACACGGCCACAAGTTGCAAGCCGCGCTGGCGCAGCACGCACTGGCCTGAAGAGACCACCCAGATGACCGCACCCTCAGCCACCCTCTCATTGCGCGTTGTTGAAGCGCGCGAACTGAACCCGCTGATCCGCCTGCTGCGCCTGCGTGCCGACGACGGCGCCGCGCTGCCGGGCTTTGCGGCCGGCGCGCACATTCGCGTGCAGGTGTCGATGCCCGACGGCAAGACCGATTGGCGCCACTACTCGCTCATCAATTTCGCGATCGCGCGCAACGCCACCAACGCGCCCACCGAGTACACGATTGCCGTGCGCAAGGAGGCCGAAGGCCGCGGCGGCTCGCGCTTCATGCACGAGCAGTTGAAAGAGGGCGACATGCTCGCCATCGAGGCGCCCAAGAACGACTTCGCGCTGCACACCGGCCCTGGCGGCTCGGTAATGGTGGCCGGCGGCATCGGCGTGACGCCGCTCGCCACCATGGCCGCCCGCCGCCGCGCGGAAGGCGCGCCCGTGCGCATGCACTACGCCGGCCGCAGCCGAGAGCTGATGGCGTTCCTGCCTGAGCTGCAGACCCTGCTGGGCGACGACCTGCATGTGCATGCAGACGCCGAAGCCGGCGCGCCGCTGAACATCGACGCACTGCTCGACGACGTGCCCGCCGGCGATCGCCTCTACGTGTGCGGCCCCAAGGTGATGCTCGACGCCGTGCTGTCACGCACCGAGGCACGCGGCTGGGAACACGACCGCGTGCACTTCGAACTGTTCACCGAGGTGGTCGCCGAGGCGGGTGACCAGCCCTTCGAGATCGAGCTGGCCCAGTCCGGCCAGCGCTTCACCGTGGCGGCCGACCAGAGCATCCTCGACTGCCTCATCGACAACGGCTGCGACCCGATGTTCGACTGCAAGCGCGGCGAATGCGGCGTGTGCGCCGTGCCCGTGCTCGAAGGCGACATCGACCACCGCGACTACGTGCTGACCGCCCGCGAGAAGGCCGAGGGCAACGTCATGCAGATCTGCATCTCGCGCGCCAAGGGTGCGCGCCTGCTGCTCGACCTCTGAAGCCAGGAGCCAAGAAGAACCATGACCGCGTACAGAGACAACCCCGAAGCCATTCGCGCGCTGGTGCAGCCCGACCGCGTGCACCGCGACCTGTACACCAGCCAGGAGCTGTTCGAGCTGGAGCAGGAGCACTTCTTCGCCAACACCTGGAACTACGTCGGCCACGAGAGCCAGCTGCCCAAGCCCGGCGACTGGATCAGCAACGAGATTGCGGGGCGCCCGCTGATCATCGTGCGCCACAGCGACGGCAGCGTGCGCGCCATGATGAACCGCTGCGCCCACAAGGGCTCGCGGCTGGTCAACGGGCCGTGCGGCAACACTGGCAAATTCTTTCGCTGCCCGTACCACGCATGGACCTTCAAGACCGACGGCGCGCCGCTGGCGATTCCGCTGAAGACCGGCTACGAGCACACGCAGCTGCACGAATGCGAGTCGGGCAAGGGCCTTACCACCGTGAAGCATGTGCGCAGCCACCGCGGCTTCATCTTCGTGAAGATCAACGATGCCGGCCCCGACTTCGACGCGTACTTCGGCGACTCGCTGAGCTCCATCGACAACATGGCCGACCGCTCGCCGGAAGGAGAACTCGAAATTGCCGGCGGCTGCCTGCGCTTTGTGCACCAGTGCAACTGGAAGATGTTCGTGGAGAACCTCAACGACACCATGCACCCGATGGTGGCGCACGAGTCGTCGGCCGGCACCGCCAAGCGCATGTGGGCCGACCAGCCCGAAGACGCGCCCAAGCCCATGGCCGTGGAACAGTTCGTGCCCTTCATGTCCGACTACAAGTTCTTCGAGGACATGGGCATTCGCGCGTACGACAACGGCCACAGCTTCACCGGCGTGCACTTCAGCATCCACAGCAAGTACAAGGCAATTCCCGCATACGACGACGCCATGAAGGCGCGCTACGGCGAGGAGAAGACCGCCCAGATCCTGGGCATGGCGCGGCACAACACCGTGTACTACCCGAACCTGACGATCAAGGGCGCCATTCAGGCGATTCGCGTGGTCAAGCCCATCTCCGCCGACAAGACGCTGATCGAGAGCTGGACCTTCCGCCTGAAGGGCGCCCCGCCCGAGCTGCTGCAGCGCACCACCATGTACAACCGCCTGATCAATTCGCCGTTCTCGGTGGTGGGCCACGACGACCTGCAGGCCTACCGCGGCATGCAGGCCGGCCTGCACGCGAGCGGCAACGAATGGGTGAGCCTGCACCGCGACTACGACGCGTCGGAGCTGGGGGGCGGAGAAATCACCACCGGCGGCACCAACGAGCTGCCGATGCGCAACCAGTACCGCAGCTGGGTGCAGCGCATGACGGAGACGATGTGATGGCCGGCACCGACACCACCCTCCAGATCTCCCACCAGATCACCCACCAGGATTTGGTCGACTTCGTCGTGCACGAAGCGCACCTGCTCGACACGCGCCGCTACGAGGAGTGGAACGCGCTCTTCACCGACGACGCCTTCTACTGGATCCCGCTCGTGCCCGACCAGGAAGACGGCCTCAACCACACCTCGCACCTGTACGAAGACAAGCTGCTGCGCGACCTGCGCATCGAGCGCCTCAAGAGCCCGCGTGCCTTCTCGCAGCAACCGGCGAGCCGCTGCCATCACCTGCTGCAGCTGCCGGTGGTGGAGCAGTTCGACACCGTGGCCAACCACCATGTGGTGCGCACCGCGTTCCACTACACCGAGGCGCAGGGCGATGAGCTGCAGTTCTACGTCGGCACCTTCTTCCACCACCTCACGGTGCAGGGCGGCGCGCTGCGCATGACGCTCAAGCGCGTGAACCTGCTCAACTGCGACGCGGCCCTGCCGGCCGTGCAGCTCTTCATCTAGGGACGCGATGCAAGCCTCTACCGTCCACGACGTTTTTCAGGCCACCGCGGCGCGCACGCCGCAGGCCGAGTTTCTGTTCACCGAATCGGTGACGGCCGCTGCCTATGGCATCGATGCCGGCGCCATCCGTTGGGGCGAGGCGGCAGCGCAGATCGAGCGCCTGCGCACGGCCTATGCCGAGGCCGGCTACGGGCACGGCCACCGCATCGGCCTGCTGCTGGAGAACCGGCCGGCCTTCCTTTTCCATTGGCTCGCGCTGAACGCGCTGGGCGCCAGCGTGGTGCCCATCAATGCCGACATGCGCTCGGCCGAGTTGGTCTACCTGATCGGCCACAGCGAGATCGGCCTGGCCGTGACGCTGCCGAGCCGCGCGGCCGATCTGCAAACGGCGGCCGCGCAGGCCGGCGTGGCATTCGAGACCATGGGCCCCGACGACGCCGTGCCGCCAGCAAAAGCTGCCGCACCGCGCGCCCACGCACCCATCGGCACCGACACCGAATGCGGCCTGCTCTACACATCAGGCACCACGGGCCGGCCGAAGGGTTGCATCCTGAGCAATGCCTACTTTCTGCGCGCGGGCGAGTGGTACGCGGCGCTCGACGGCGTGTGCGGCATTCGCCCCGACGCCGAGCGCGTCATCACGCCGCTGCCGCTCAATCACATGAACGCGATGGCGTTCTCCACCATGGTGGTGCTGGTTGCGGGCGGTTGCCTGGTGCAGCTCGACCGCTTCCACCCGAAGAGCTGGTTGGCCAGCGCCAAGGAGAGCGGCGCGACCATCGCGCATTACCTGGGCGTGATGCCGGCCATGCTGCTGTCGGCACCCGCATCGCCGGCCGACCGCGACCATGCCATCCGCTGGGGCTTTGGCGCCGGCGTGGACCGCAAGAACCACGCGCCCTTCGAAGCGCGCTTCGGCTTCCCGCTGGTCGAGGCCTGGGCCATGACAGAGACCGGCGCGGCCGCCTGCATCATGGCCAACCGAGAGCCGCGACTGGTGGGCACCAGCTGCTTCGGGCGGCAGGAAGAGTTCGTCGAGATTCGCCTGGTGGACGACGCCGGCAACGACGCGGCCACCGACATGCCCGGTGAACTGCTCGTGCGCTCGTCGGGCCACGACCCGAAGGCCCACTTTTTCTCCGGCTACCTGAAGGACGAAGAAGCCACGCGCGAGGCCTGGGCCGAGGGCTGGTTCCACACCGGCGACCTGGTGCGCCGCGACAGCGAAGGCAACTTCTTCTTCGTCGACCGCAAGAAGAACGTCATTCGGCGCAGCGGCGAGAACATCTCCGCGGTGGAGGTCGAGAGCGTGCTCAACCAGCATCCGGCGGTGAAGGCATCGGCCGTGGCCGCCACCCCCGACGCGGTGCGCGGCGACGAGGTGCTGGCCTGCATCGTGATGCGTGAAGGCGCCGATGCCTCGCAGCCCGCGCAAACGGCCGCCAGCATCGTCGAGCATGCGCTCGCGCAGCTGGCGTACTACAAGGCGCCCGGGTACGTGGCCTTCGTCGATGCGCTGCCGCTCACACCGTCGCAGAAGATCCAGCGTGGTGAGCTGCGTACTTTGGCGCAGGCGCTGCCGGCGCAGCCGAACTGCATTGACACGCGGGCCATGAAGAAGCGGCAGGCTTAGGATGAAATCTTCGTCTTCTTCTTCGTCTTCTCCTGCATTCGACGGTCGCTGTTCAGGGCGCGAGCCCGCCGACGGCGTGCCTCTTTTCGCGAATGTCCCCCGGCCTGCGGCCTCCTCCTTTATTTCGCGAAAAGAGGCCCACCATCGACGGGCTCGTTGTCCAGAGTGGTCGTTGATCGGCGTTGCACCAGCAGCCTGCCCAAGTGCGCAGGACACCCGGTATCCCTTTCCGAGAAATAAAGGAGGAGGCCGCAAGGCCGGGGGACATTCGAGGAAAGGGATACCGGGTGTCCTGTGCACCCGCCCTGAACAAAAGCACCCGACAACGCAACCCGCGATGGAGTCCTCAAGATGGTGAATCTTCGACGCCGTCACTCCTACGAAGGCGTGGCCGTGGCCGTGCCCGTCACCGTGCCTTATCTGCGCTACTCGACGCGCACCGCGCACTGGTTCATCGGCCAGGCCCTGGAGGCGCTGGTGAAGGCAAGCGGCGTGCCCAAGGAACAGATCGACGGCCTGTGCCTCAGCAGCTTCTCGCTCGCGCCCGACACGGCCGTGGGCGTCACGCAGCACCTGGGCCTGTCGCCGCGCTGGCTCGACCATGTGCCCACGGGCGGTGCGTCCGGCGTGATGTGCCTGCGCCGTGCGGCGCGCGCGGTGCAGGCCGGCGATGCCGACATCGTGGCCTGCGTGGGGGCGGACACCAACCATGTCGACTCCTTCCGCCAGACGCTGGGCAGCTTCAGCAACTTCGCGCGCGACGCCAGCTACCCGTACGGCTCGGGCGGGCCCAACTCGATTTTCGCGTTCATCACCGCCAACTACATGCGCACCTACGGCGCGACGCGCGAAGACTTCGGCCGCATCTGCGTCGACCAGCGCACCAACGCGCTGGGCAACCCGAACGCGATGTTCAAGAAGGGCCTGACGCTCGACGAGTACATGGCCGCGCGCCCCATCTCCGACCCGATCCACCTGTTCGACTGCGTGATGCCCTGCGCCGGCGCCGACGCCTTCCTGGTGATGAGCGAAGAGCGCGCCCGCGACCTGGGCCTGGCGCACGTGGTGATTCGCGGCGCCATCGAGCGCCACAACGCCTATGCCGACGACCCGGTGATGGTGCAGGGCGGCTGGCGCCAGGACCGCGACGACCTCTACGCACAGGCCGGCGTGCAGCCCGCCGCGCTCGACTTCGTGCAGACCTATGACGACTACCCCGTCATCGTGATGATGCAGTTCGAAGACCTGGGCTTCTGCGAGAAGGGCGAGGCCTCGGCCTTCGTGCAGTCGCACACCATGACCTTCGACGGCAGCTTTCCGAACAACACCAGCGGCGGACAGTTGTCGGCCGGGCAGGCCGGCGCGGCCGGCGGCTTTCTGGGGATGGTCGAGGCAATTCGCCAACTGACGGATCAAGCCGGCAAGCGCACGGTGCCCGACGCCCAGTTGGGCCTTGTCGCCGGCTTCGGCATGGTGACCTACGACCGCTGCCTGTGCACAGGCGCCGTCATTCTTGGGAGGCCGGAATGACCATGCCCTTGATGCGCCCACCGCGCAAGAACCCGGTGCTGCGCACCCGGCAGATGAACCTGCCGCCCGGCGCGCGCGGCCGCGTGGCGCTCAACCTCACAGCCGCTGCCGCGGAAGGCCGCTTCGAGCTGCAGACCTGCGAAGACTGCGGCACGGTGCAGTACCCGCCGCGCGAGGTGTGCCACAAGTGCCTGTCCGCCGCGTTGCGCTGGCGCGAACAGAGCGGCGAGGGCGCGCTGCTCGGCAGCACCACGCTGCATCACAGCAACGACCTGTTCTTCAAGGAGCGGCTGCCTTGGCGGCTGGGTTTGGTGCACCTGGACGCAGGCCCCACGCTGATGGTCCATCTGCACGGCGAAGTCGGCGAAGCGCCCGCACGCGTCCTTGTCGGCGCCCGGCTCGACCGCGCGGGCCAGGCCGTTCTCATTGGTTTTCCGAATGAAGGGAGTGCCCATATGGCCGACGACAAGATGCTGCGTGAAATGACCAGCGACCCCAAGTTCCGCAAGGCGCTGGTGACCGACGGCAAGACCGAGACCGGTCAGGCCATCGTGCGTGCGCTGGTGAAGGCCGGTGCCGACATCGTCTGGGTCGGCCATGCCGAACCCTGGAAGAAGATGGGCAGCGGGCTCGACGACATCTCCGCGCTGCCGCAGGTCACGCTGGTGCCGCTGGACCTGACCAACGGCCGCCAGGTGACAGAGCTGGCGGGCTCCATCGGCGGCAAGGTCGACATCGTGATCAACAACGCCGAGGTGCACCGCACCTTCGGCATTGGCGCGCGACGCGGCACCGACGTGGCCAAGGCCGAGATGGACATCAACTACTTCGGCCTGCTGCGCCTGGCGCAGGAGTTCGGCCCCGCGCTCAAGGGCCGCTCGGCCGACGGCGAAACCGGCGCGACCGCATGGGTCAACCTGCTGTCGATCTACGCGCTCAGCAACTTTCCGCCGCACGGCACCTTCAGCGCGTCGAAGGCGGCGGCGCATTCGCTTGCGCAGTGCCTGCGTGCAGAAATGCGGCCGGCCGGCATCCGCGTGATCAATGTGTTCCCCGGCCCCATCGACGACGAATGGAACCAGCACACGCCGCCCCCCAAGCTGGCACCCACCGCGCTGGCCAACGCCATCGTGAAGGCGCTGCGCGACGGCGTGGAAGACGTGTACCCCGGCGACGTGGCGCAGGAGTGGCTGGAGCGCTGGCGCGACAACCCGAAGGTGCTGGAGCGCGAACTGGCCGCGGGCGGTTGAGAACAGGAGCCACACGATGACGACAAACACCACCGAACTGATGTCCGCCGCCGAAATTCTCGGCGGTCTGGTGACGGCCATGGCCACTGGCCGCATCCGCGTGATCGACCTCACGCAGACGCTGACTCCCGAGTTCCCGCAGATTGCGCTGCCGCCCGAGATGGGCCAGTGCTGGCCCTTCCGCATCGAAGAAGTGTCGAAGTACGACGAGCGCGGCCCCGGCTGGTACTGGAACAACTTCTCCTGCGGCGAGCACACGGGCACGCACTTCGACGCACCGATCCACTGGATCTCCGGCCGTGACCTGCCGAACAACTCGGTCGACACGATTCCCGTGCAGCACTTCGTGGCACCGGCCTGCGTGATCGATTGTTCGGCCGATGTGCAGGGCAACGACGACTACCTGCTGAGCGTGGCCGACATCGAACGCTACGAAGCCGCGCATGGTCGCATCCCGAAGGGCGCATGGGTGCTGATGCGCACCGACTGGTCCAAGCGCAGCGACCCCGAGGCGTATCAGAACTTCGACGAGACCGGGCAGCACACGCCGGGGCCGAGCACGGAGGCTGTGCGCTTTCTGGTGGAGCAGCGCGATGTGCTGGGCTTCGGCTCCGAGGCCATCGGCACCGATGCGGGGCAGGGCTATCACCTGCGGCCGCCGTATCCGTGCCACTACTACATGCATGGGGCGGGGCGCTATGGGCTGCAGTGTTTGAGCAACCTCGATCTGCTGCCGCCCGCGGGCGCGGTGCTGATCTGCCCGCCGCTGAAGATCGAAAAGGGCAGTGGGAGCCCGCTGCGCGTGCTGGCGTTGGTGGGAGCGTCGGCATGAGCGGGACCGCCCCCAAGGTCGCCGCCGTCACCGGCGGCAGTGCCGGCATCGGCAAGGCCATCTGCGAAGACCTGCTCGCGCAGGGCTACGAGGTGGTGTCGCTCGCGCGCCGCAAGGCCGAAATCGACCATCCCAAGCTGCACAGCATCGAAGTCGACCTGAGCGACCGTGCCGCGACCGGCCAGGCCGTGCAGGAGCTGGTGCAGCGCTTCGCGCCCACCACCGTCGTGCACAACGCCGGCGTGATCCGCGCCGCGCTGCTGCCCGACGTGAAGCTCGACGACCTCGACGCGCTGGTCGACCTGCACCTGGGCTGCGCCATTCAGCTCGTGCAGGGTGCGCTGCCCGCCATGCGTGCGCAGCGCTTCGGCCGCGTGGTGCTGTTGTCTTCTCGCGCTGCGCTGGGCCTGGCCACGCGCACCAGCTATTCGGCCACCAAGGCCGGCATGCTGGGCATGGCGCGCACCTGGGCGCTGGAGCTCGCGGCCGACGGCATCACGGTGAACGTGGTCGCACCCGGCCCCATTCGCACCGACATGTTCTACGACGTGGTCGAGGCCGGCAGCGAAAAGGAGCGCGCGCTTGCCGCTTCGGTGCCCGTCAAGCGCCTGGGTGAATCGGCCGATGTGGCACGCGCCGTGCGGTTCTTTGCCGATGCCGACAACAGCTTCGTCACCGGCCAGGTGCTCTATGTGTGCGGCGGCACCAGCGTCGGCAGCCTGGCCCTCTGAATTCGTTTTTTCGCTTTCCCACGTTCGTTAAAAAACCACCTCTGGAGCATCGACATGAAAGTCCTGAACCGAATTCGCACCCTTACCGCCATTGCCGCGGGCCTTGGTGCGCTGAGCGCCGCGAGCGCGTGGACCGCCGACCTGAAGGTCGGTTTCATCACGTCGATGTCGGGCCCCGTGTCCTCGCTCGGCATCCCTTACGACAAGGGCATGAAGGCCGCGCTGGCGTACAAGTCGGAGGTGGGTGGGCGCAAGGTGCAGGTGATTCAGCTCGACGATGCGTCAGACCCGTCCACGGCCGCGCGCAATGCGCGCAAGCTGATCGAGGAAGACAAGGTCGACGTCATCATCGGCACCGCGGGCGCCCCCGGCTCATTGGCCATTGCGGGCGTGGCGCGTGAAACGAAGACACCGCTGATCTCCATCGCCAACGCCGACCTGGCGGGCGAGGAGGGCGCATGGATGGTGACCTTGCCGCAGCCAGCGCCGCTGATGATGGGCGCGATGGTCGAGAAGATGAAGCAGGCCGGCGTGAAGACGGTGGCCTACATCGGCTACTCCGACGCCTGGGGTGACCTGGTGTACGACGCGCTCATGAAGTCGGCGCCCACGGCCGGCATCAAGGTGGTGTCGAACGAGCGTTATGCGCGCAGCGATTCTTCGGTGGCGGGGCAGGTGCTGAAGATCGTCGCGTTGAAGCCCGACGCGGTCATCACGGGTGCCTCTGGCACGCCCGGCGCGCTGCCGTACCTGGCGCTGACGGAGCGTGGCTACAAGGGAAAGATCTACGGCATGCATTCGCTGATCAACCCGGACTTCATCCGCGTGGGCGGCGCGTCGGTCGAAGGTCTGTTGGCGCCCACGGGGCCGGTGGTGGTGGCGGAGCAGTTGCCTGACACCAACCCGATGAAGAAGATCTCGATGGACTTCCGTGCGGCCTACCAGAAGGCCAACGGTGCGGCGCCTACGGACACGTTTTCGGCTTACAGCTTCGATGCGTGGTTGATCTACCTTGACGCGGCGCAGCGTGCGTTGGCCACCAAGACCGAGCCTGGCACGCCGCAGTTCCGTCTGGCCCTTCGCGATGCCATCGTCACCACCAAGGAGTTGGTCGGCACCCACTCGGTCTACAACTTCAAGCCGACGGACCGATACGGTTCGGACGACCGTTCGCGGGTTGTCGTGAAGCTCGAAAAGGGGCAGTGGAAGTTGGTGCCCTGAGATGACTCGCTGTTCGGTTTTGTTGTCAGTCGAAACGCATTCGGGGCGCGCTCACGAGGGCGGGGTGCCTTGCTCCGCGAATGTCCCCCGGCCTGCGGCCTCCTCCTTTATTTCGCTGCGCAAGGCACCCCACCCTCCTGAGCGTTATTCGGAACAGTCGTTGATCGGCGGAACACCAGCAGCGTGCCCAGGTGCACAGGGCGTCGGGTACTCCCCGCAGCGAAATAAAGGAGGAGCGAAGCGGGGGACATTCGCGGAGGGGAGTACCCGGCGGCCTGTGCACACGCCCTGAACAACGAAGCCCAGAACAACAGCGCCTCAAACAAACAGCCTTCGATCAACAGCTCTTATCACCGGAAACCTGAGATGAACAACAAGCTCACCCACCTACTCGGCGCAACAGCAATGGCGTTGACAGCGGCACAGGCCATGGCGGCCGACCTGAAGATCGGCTTCATCAGCTCACTCTCGGGCCCCGTCGCCGCGCTCGGGATTCCGTATGAAAAAGGCATTCGTGCCGCTATTGCCGAACACCCGGAAATTGCAGGACGAAAGGTGCAGCTGATCGTGCTCGACGACGCCTCCGACCCCACCACTGCCGCACGCAATGCACGCAAGCTGGTGACCGAAGACAAGGTCGACGTGCTCATCGGCACCTCTGGCGTTCCTGGTGCGATGGCCATCGCCGCCGTGGCCAGGGAACTCAACACACCACTCATCTCGCCCACCCCCGTCACCATCGCCGGCCCCGAAGGCGCATGGACCGTCACCGTGTCGCAGCCGTTTCCGCTCATGGTCGCCGGCGTGGTCGATCGCATGAAGAAGTCGGGCGTGAAGACCGTGGCCTTCATCGGCTTCTCCGACGCACTCGGTGACCTGGCCTACGACTCGCTCGTGAAGAGCGCCGACGCCGCCGGCATCAAGGTGGTGTCGAACGAACGCTATGCGCGCAGCGATTCGTCGGTGGCCGGACAGGTGCTGAAGATCGTTGCGACACGGCCCGACGCCGTGTTTGCCGGCAACTCGGGCACGCCCGGCGCGCTGCCCTACCTGGCACTGGCAGAGCGCGGCTACAAGGGAAAAATCTACGGCACGCACGGGCTCATCAACGCCGACTTCGTGCGCGTGGGCGGCGCCTCCATCGAAGGCCTGCAGGTGCCCAGCGGCCCCGTGCTGGTGGCCGACCAGCTGCCCGACAGCAACCCGATCAAGAAGGTGTCGATGGGGTTCAGAAGCGCGTACCAGAAGGTCAACGGCGCGGTGCCGACCGATGCCTTCTCTTCGTACACCTACGACGCCTACCTGCTGCTGGCCGATGCCGCCTCGCGCACCAAGGGCGAGCCGGGCACGCCGCAGTACCGCACGGCGCTGCGCGACGCCATCGTGAGCACCAAGGAGCTGGTGGGCACGCACGGCGTGTACACCTTCAAGCCCGACGACCGCTACGGCTCCGACCAGCGCGGCGTGGTCATCGTGCAGATGACCAAGGGCCAGTGGAAGCTGGTTCCCTAGGCCGCCGCCCAGCGACCCAGGCACCACCGAGCCCATCTCCATGACGACCTACCGAAACCGCCCCGATCTGGTCGCGGCGCTGGTCCGCGACGACCGGGTGCACCGCGACCTGTACCTCAGCGAAGAGCTTTTTGCGCTGGAGCAGGAGAACCTGTTCACCAACACCTGGGTCTTTCTGGGCCACGCCAGTCAGGTGCCCGAGCCCGGCGACTTCGTGACGCAAGACATCGCGGGGCGCCCGCTGCTCATGGTGCGCCAGCCCGACGGCGACGTGCATGTGCTCTACAACCGCTGCGCCCACAAGGGCACGCAGCTGGTCACGGACGAAAGCGGCAACACCGGGCGCTTCTTTCGCTGCCCGTACCACGCCTGGACCTACAAGCTCGACGGCGCGCCGCTGGGGCTGCCGCTGAAGAACGGCTACGAGGGCACGCAACTGAAGGCCTGCGAGTCAGGGCAGGGGCTGTCGGTGGTGAAGCACGTGAAGGTGTACCGCGACTTCGTGTTCGTGCGGTTGTCCGACACGGGCCCTTCGTTCGAAGACTATTTCGGCGAGGTGCTCGGCGCCATCGACAACATGGTCGACCGCTCGCCCGAAGGCAAGCTCAGCGTGGGTGGCGGCGTGCTGCGCAGCATCGTGCACTGCAACTGGAAGATGTACCTGGAGAACATCAACGACACGGTGCACCCGATGTCGACGCACGAGTCGGCGACCAAGGCGGCGGAGGCGCTGTGGGAAGGCCACGCACCCACCGACCCCAAGCCGATGGCGATGGAGCAGATCCTGCCCTTCGGCTCGGGCTACGAATTCTTCGACAAGATGGGCGGGCGCGTGTTCGCCAACGGCCACAGCGTGCTGGGGGTGAACTTCAGCATCCACTCCAACTACGCGCAGTTGCCCGAGTACGAGGCCGCGATGCGCGCCGCGCACGGCGAGGCACGTGCCAGCGAGATATTGCAGCGCTCGCCGCAGAACTCGGTGTTCTACCCGAGCCTGTCGGTCAAGGGCTCGCCGCAAGCCATTCGCGTGATTCGCCCGCTGGCGGCCAACCGCACGCTGATCGAGGCCTGGAGCTTTCGCGCGGCCGGTGCACCCGCGCTGCTGTTCGAGCGCGCCATGAGCTACAACCGCCTCGTGTTTTCGCCCATGTCGGTGGTGGCGCACGACGACGTGCACCTGTTCGAAAGCATCCAGCAGGGCTTGCGCGCCGGCGGCAACGAATGGATCAGCCTGCACCGCAACCACGACCCGGCCGAAACGCAGCAGGCCACGGTGACCACCAACGGCACCAACGAGCTGCTGATGCGCAACCAGTTTCGCGCCTGGGCCCGCTCGATGACCGCGGGCATGGCCACGGAGGCCGCGCCATGATGGACCCACGCGACCTGATCGCCCTTGAGGCAGAGTTGATCGACGCCAAGCGCTTCGACGAATGGCTTGCGCTGTTCGCCGAAGACGGCCACTACTGGGTGCCGCTGCTCGGCGCGGCGCAGGCCGACCCGTTCTCGCACAACTCGCTGGCCTACGAAGACCGGCTGCTGCTGCAGCTGCGCGTGGAGCGGTTGAAGAACCCGCGCGCCCATTCGCAGCACCCGCCCAGCCACAGCCAGCACGTGCTGCAGCCGTCGCGCATCGAGCAACAGAGCGACGACGAAGCGCGCCTGCGCACGCCGTTCCTGTATGTCGAGGCGCGCGGGCAAGACCATGTGCTGCTCAGCGGCACGGCCCACCACCACCTGGTTCGCACGCCCGACGGCTGGCGCATTCGCGAGAAGCGCATCGACCTGCTCGATGCCGCGCGCGCCTTGCCGGCCATTCAGTTGTTCATCTGAGTTACCCGTTCATTCCCACCATCCCCACCGGAGCTACGACATGAAGAGCCTGATGCAGACCTTGACACGCGGCACACTCGCCGCGGCGCTGACCGCCTGCGGCGTTGCCAGCGCATTCGCGGCCGACCTGAAGGTCGGCCTCAGCGTGTCGCTGTCGGGGCCCAACTCCTCGCTGGGCGTGCCTTACGCCAAGGGCATGCAGGCCGCGCTGGCCTACAAGCCCGAGGTGAACGGGCGCAAGGTGCAGCTCATCGTGCTGGACGACGGCTCCGACCCGACCACGGCCGGGCGCAACGCGCGCAAGCTGATCGAGGAAGAAAAGGTCGATGTGCTCATGGGCACTTCGGGCGTGCCCGCCGCCATTGCGATGGCGCAGGTCGGCAAGGAGGCGAAGACGCCGATGATCGGCCTCACGCCGATCCTGCTCGACCCGGCCGACAACCCGTGGGTGATGACCGTCGCGCAGCCGACCCAGTTGATGATCGACGCGGTGGTGGAGCGCATGAAGCGCAACAACGTGAAGACGGTGGGCTACATCGGCTTCACCGACGCCTGGGGCGACCTGGTGTACGACGCGCTCATGAAGGCCGCGCCGGGCGCCGGCATCAAGGTGGTGAGCAACGAGCGCTATGCGCGCGCCGATGCGTCGGTCACGGGCCAGGTGCTGAAGATCGTCGCGCTGCGGCCCGACGCGGTGATGACCGGCGGCGCCGGCACGCCGGGCGCGCTGCCGTTTCTGGCGCTGCAGGAGCGCGGCTTCAAGGGCGGCGTGTACGGCCAGCACGGGCTGATCAACCCCGACTTCGTGCGCGTGGTGGGGGCGGCCGGCCAGAACGCGCTGATGCCCACGGGCCCGGTGATCGTGGCCGAGCAACTGCCCGACAGCTACCCGACCAAGAAGATCGCGACCGAGTTCCGCGCCGTGTTCCAGAAGGTCAACAACGCGCCGACCAGCGACGCTTTTTCTGCCTATTCGTTCGACGGCTGGCTGGTGTTCGTCGATGCCGCCTCGCGCGCCATGAAGAAGGCCGAGCCGGGCACGCCTGAATTTCGCGTGGCGCTGCGCGATGCCATCTTCAGCACCAAGGAAGTGGTGGGCACGCACGGTGTGTACACCTTCAAGCCGGGCAGCCTGTACGGCGTGGACGAACGCGCCCGCGTGATCGTCAAGCTCGACAACGGCCAATGGAAGCTCGCACCTTGAACCGCACGCCTTTTCCTTGCCGGAGGGCCGCGCAATGACATGGGACGTGGCACTCATTCTTCTCACCGACGGCCTGGCCAACGGTGCCGTCTATCTGCTGGCCGGCCTGGGGCTGGTGCTGATCTTTTCGGTCACGCGGGTGGTGTTCGTGCCCTTCGGCGACATCGCGGCCTTTGCGGCTCTGTCGCTGGCGGCCTTCGAAACCGGCCACGTGCCGGCGACCATCGGCATGGTGGCCGTGCTGGCCGCGCTGGCGCTGGCCACCGAGGTCGGCAGCCTGCTGCGGCGCGGCGAGACCGCGCGCATTCCCAAGGCGGTGCTGATGTGGGGCGTGCTGCCCGCCATTCCGTGCCTGCTGGCATGGCTTGCCGCGCGGCCCGGCGTGCCGGTGGCGGTGCACATTGCGGTGGCCGTGCTGCTGGTGGTGCCCATTGCGCCGCTGCTTGCGCGGGTGGTATTTCAGCCGATCGCGGATGCGTCGGTGCTGGTGCTGCTGATCGTGTCGCTGGCGCTGCACTTTTTGCTGTCGGGCCTGGGCCTGCTGTTCTTCGGGCCTGAAGGCTCGCGCACCACGCCGCTGACCAGCGCGGTGTTCACGCTGGGCGAAAGCTTCACCGTCAGCGGCCAGGTGGTGCTGATGGTGGGGGCGGCCATTGTGCTGAGCGGGCTGTTCTTTCTGGTGTTCGAGCGCACGGTGGCCGGGAAGGCGCTGCGCGCCACGGCAGTGAACCGCGTGGGCGCGCGGCTGGTGGGCATCCGGCCGGTGCGCACCGCGCTGCTGGCGTACGGTTGCGCGTCGCTGCTGGCGGGGCTCATCGGCGTGCTCATCGCGCCGGTGACGACCATGTACTACGACTCGGGTTTCATCATCGGCCTGAAGGCCTTCGTGGCCGCGATCATCGGCGGGCTGGTGAGCTACCCGATGACGGCCGTGGGCGCGCTCGCGGTCGGCGTGGTGGAGAGCTTTGCCTCGTTCTGGAGCGGCGCGCTGAAAGACGTGATCGTGTTCAGCCTGCTGATTCCGGTGCTGATGCTGCGCTCCTTCATGGCGGTGCACGCCGAAGACGAAGAAGACGAGGTGGACCAATGAACGCCGACAACAAGAAGCGCATGGCGTGGATCGCCGGCATCGTCGTGGTGCTGGCGTTGGTGCCGGCCGTGGCGGGGAGCTTCACAGTTTCGCTGCTGAACGACATCGGCATTGGCGCGCTGGTGGCGCTGGGCCTGGTGCTGTTGACCGGCGTGGGTGGCGCCACCTCCTTCGGGCAGGCTGCGTTCGTGGGCATCGCGGCCTACGCCACGGCCTGGCTCACGACCACGCAGGGCATGTCGCCGTGGATCGGGCTGCTGTTCGCGCTGCTGCTCACGGGCCTGTCGGCGCTGGCCATCGGCATGCTCACGCTGCGGCTCGGCGGGCACTTCTTGCCGCTGAGCACCATCGCGTGGGGGCTGTCGATTGCCATGCTGTTCGGCAATGTCGATGCACTGGGCCGGCACACGGGGCTGTCGAACATTCCGGCGCTGCAGGTCGCGGGCTGGTCGCTGGCCGAGCCGCGCGCGATGTACTACCTGATCTGGGTGATGGTCGGCCTGGCTTGCCTGTTCAGCCACAACCTGCTGCAGTCGCGGCCAGGGCGGGCCATTCGCGGACTGCGCGGCGGCGCCACGCTGCTGGCCAGCGTGGGGGCGGATGCGTACCGGGTGCGGCTCTCGCTGTTCGTGACGGCCGCGCTGTTCGCGGGGCTGGCGGGTTGGCTCTACGCGCACATGAACCGCTTTGTGAGCCCGTCGCCCTTCGACGTGCGCGCCAGCATCGAGTACCTGCTGATGGCCGTGGCCGGCGGGCTGGGGCAACTGGCGGGTGCGCTGGTGGGCGCGGCGCTGGTGCTGGTGTTGAAGAACGGCCTGCAGGACGTGCTGCCGCTGCTCACGCAGCGAGCCGGCCAACTGGAGGCGGTCGCCTTTGCCGCGCTGTTCATCCTGCTGCTGCACTTTGCACGTGGCGGCGTGATGGGGCTGCTGCGCCGCTGGACGCACCGGCGTGGCGCTTCGCAAGGGCCGTCGCGCCACGAGGCGGCACCGGTCGAGCCGCTGGCCAGTCGCACGCTGCCTGCACGCGGTTCACCGGTGCTGTCGGTCAACGGCGTGGTCAAGCGCTTTGGCGGGCTGGTGGCGGTGAACGATGTGAGCTTCGACGTGAAGGCCGGAGAGATCGTCGGGCTGATCGGGCCGAACGGCGCGGGCAAGTCGACCATGTTCAACCTGCTGACCTGCACGCTGCCCATGAGCGCGGGCCAGGTGCGCTTTCTGGACCACGACATCGCCGGCCTGCCGCAGCGGCAGGTGGCGCGGCTGGGCCTGGCGCGCACCTTCCAGCATGTGAAGCTGAGGCCGCGCATGAGCCTGCTCGACAACGTGGCGCTGGGCGCGCACTCGCGCACGCGCTCGGGCATTCTGAAGGCGGGCCTGCGGCTGGACCGCGCGGAAGAAAGCCAGATTCTTCAGGAGGCGCAGCGCCAACTCGACCGCATCGGCCTGGGCGAGCGCGCGCACGAGCTGGCGGGCAGCCTGCCGCTCGGCACGCAGCGCATTCTGGAAATTGCGCGCGCATTGGCCGCCGACCCGGTGCTGCTGGTGCTGGACGAGCCCGCCGCCGGCCTGCGCCGCAAGGAAAAGATGGCGCTCGGCGACCTGCTGCGCAAGCTGCGCGACGACGGCGTGACCATTCTCATCGTCGAACACGACATGGACTTCGTGATGAAACTGGTGGACCGGCTGGTGGTGATGAACTTCGGCTCCAAGCTCGTGGAGGGCGTGCCGTCGGCGGTGCGCGCCGACGAGCGTGTGCAGGCGGCTTACCTGGGGAGCGTTGTATGACTGCCATGCTTGAGATTGGCGACCTGCATGTGTCTTACGGGCAGGTGGAGGCGGTGCGTGGTGTGTCGCTCGACCTGCAGCACGGGCAGATCATTTCGGTGATCGGCCCCAACGGCGCGGGCAAGACCACGCTGCTGGCCGCGGCGATGGGGCTGTTGCCATGCAAGGGCACGCTGCGCTTCGAGGGCGAAGACCTGCAGGGGTTGGACGTGGAGGCGCGCGTGGAGCGCGGCCTGTGCCTCGTGCCCGAGAAGCGCGAGTTGTTCGGCGAGCTCACCGTGCTCGACAACCTGCAGCTGGGCGCCTCTGCCAAGCGGCTGCGCGGCGATGCAATGAGGAAGCGGTTGCAGTCGGTGTACGACCGCTTTCCGCGGCTGGCCGAGCGCCGGTCGCAGCGCGCCGACACGCTCTCCGGCGGCGAGCGGCAGATGCTGGCCGTGGGGCGCGCGCTGATGTCCGCGCCGCGCCTGCTGATGCTCGACGAGCCCAGCCTGGGCCTGGCGCCGCTGATCGTGCGCGACATTCTGACCATCGTGCGCAAGCTGCGCGAAGACGGCGTGTCGATCCTGTTGGTGGAGCAGAACGCGCGCGCCGCGCTCGAGAGCTCCGACCAGGGCTATGTGCTGGAGACCGGCGAAATTGCGCTGTCGGGCGCGTCGGCCGAACTGGCGAGCGACCCGCGTGTGCAGGCAACCTACCTGGGCGGAGGCACGCACGATGACGAGTGACGCGCGCGCCGTGCCGCCCGCGCAGCGCACGCTGCCGGCCATGCTGCAGCGCCAGGCCGAGCGCTTCGGGCCGCGCGCGCTGCTGAAGATTGCGGGGCGTGCATGGACGCACCGTGACGCGGCCCAAGCCGCGGCCTTGCGCGCGGGGGCCCTGGCGGCCGCGGGCGTGGTGCGTGGGGACCGCATCGCGGTGATGTGCGGCAACCGCATCGAGTTTGTCGAAAGCTTTCTGGGCGCCGGCTGGCTGGGGGCGGCCAGCGTGCCGATCAACTCGGCATCGATGGGGCCGCAGATCGAATACTTTCTGGCGGACAGCGAAGCGAAGCTGCTGGTGATCGAGGCGGGCTTTCTGGCACGGCTTGCCACGGCGGACCTGTCGCGCACCGCACTGCGCGAGATATGGGTGGTGGGGGAGGCCGACGCACAGACGGATGTGGCGGCATGGCGCGCACCTGCCAGCGTGCGCGTGGTGGCCTATCCGGATGCATGCGACCCCGTCGCCCCGGCGCCGGTTCAGCCCGGCGACCCGCTGGCGATCCTTTACACCTCGGGCACCACAGGCCCCGCGAAGGGCGTGGTCTGCCCGCATGCGCAGTATTTCTGGTGGGGCGTGAACAGCGCCGAGGTGCTGGGCGTGAACGCCGACGACGTGCTGTGCACGACGCTGCCGCTGTTCCACATCAACGCGCTCAACACCTTCGCGCAGGCTGCGCTGACGGGTGCCGAAGTGGTGTTCGAGCCGCGCTTTTCGGCATCGGGCTTCTGGCCGGCAATGCGTGCGAGCGGTGCCACGGTGGTCTACCTGCTGGGCGCGATGGTGCCGATACTGCTGGCGCAACCGGAGGGGCCCGGCGAGCGCGCGCACCGCGTGCGCCTGGGGCTGGGGCCGGGCGTGCCTTCGGCCGCGGGTGCCGCGTTCAAGGCGCGCACGGGCGTGTCGCTGCTCGAGGGCTACGGCTCGACCGAAACCAACTTCGCCATTGCCACCGCGCCGGACTCGCCGCGCGGCGGCGTCATGGGCTGGCTGCGGCCGGGCTTTCAGGCGCGCGTGGCCGATGACGACGACGTGGCCCTGCCACCCGGCGAGGCCGGCGAACTTCTGCTGCGCGCGGACGAGCCGCATGCCTTTGCGAGCGGCTACTTCAACATGCCGGCCAAGACGGTCGAGGCCTGGCGCAATCTGTGGTTCCACACCGGCGACCGCGTGGTGCAGGACGCCGACGGCGCGTTTCGTTTCGTCGACCGCATCAAGGACGCGATTCGCCGGCGCGGCGAGAACATCTCGTCGTTCGAAGTCGAGCAGGTGCTGCTGAGCCACCCGGGAGTGGCTTCTTGCGCGGTGTACCCGGTGCGCTCCGAGCTGGCCGAGGACGAGGTGATGGCCGCGCTGGTCGCTCGCGAAGGCGCCGTTGTCGACCCGGTCGAGCTGGTGCGCTTTTGCGAGAGCCGCCTGCCGTACTTTGCCGTGCCGCGCTACATCGACATGCTGGCCGACCTGCCGCGCACGGAGAACGGAAAGGTGCAGAAGTTCAAGCTGCGCGAGCGCGGCGTGGGGCCCAGGACGTGGGACGGTCGGCCCGCGCGGGCCTGACGGGCCTGATTCAGGTGGCCCCTGCAACGGGCGTTTCATGCGGTGACAACGGGTGCACGAAGCCTGCCGCTAAAATGATTCACAACTAAAACATTCAGTTATGCAATCAAATTCACTGACTGGCCGCCATGTACTCGTTACCGGCGCGGCGCGCGGCATTGGCGCGGAAATCGCGCGCACCCTGGCCGCGGAGGGTGCGTGTCTCACCCTCCTGGGCCGCGACCGTGAGGCGCTGCAGCGGGTTGCCGACACGCTCTTCGGCAGCGGGCACGGCGTTGTTGCCGCCGACGTGGCCAACCCCGAAGCGGTGCAAGCGGCCTTCGCCGAGGCCCGCGCCGCGCGCGGCCCGGTGGCGGTGCTGATCAACAACGCCGGCGCGGCCGAGAGCGCGCCCTTTCTCAAGACCTCGTTCGAGCTGTGGCAGCGCATGCTGTCGGTCAACCTCACGGGCAGCTTTTTGTGCGCCCAGGCCGCGCTGCCCGACATGCTGGACACCGGCTGGGGGCGCATCGTCAACATCGCCAGCACGGCGGGGCAGAAGGGCTATGCCTACGTGGCGGCCTACACCGCGGCCAAGCACGGCGTGATCGGGCTCACGCGTTCGCTGGCGCTGGAAGTGGCACGCAAGGGCATCACGGTGAACGCCGTGTGCCCGGGCTACACCGACACCGACATCCTGCGCAACAGCGTGGCCAACGTGGTCGGCAAGACCGGGCGCAGCGAGGCCGATGCGCTGGCGGAGTTCTCCAGCGTCAACCCGCAAAAGCGCATCGTGCAGCCCACGGAGGTGGCCGATACCGTGCGCTGGCTGTGCGGTGAAGGGGCTGCATCGGTCACCGGCCAGTCGATCTCGGTGTCCGGCGGAGAAGTGACATGACGCGCGACGACGCCTCGCATGCCGCGCTGAGCGACGCCGAAGAACTGGGGCACGAAGCCCGCGCGGGTCATGAAGACCACGCCATGCTCAAGCTGTGGCTGCGCATGCTGGCCAGCACCACGCAGATCGAGGCCGAAATACGCCGTCGGCTGCGCGAGCGCTTCGGCATCTCGCTCGCGCGCTTCGACTACATGGCACAGCTGCATCGCTACAAGGACGGCCTGAAGATGCGCGTGCTCTCGCGCTACCTGATGGTGACCGGCGGCAATGTCACCGGCCTCACGGACGAGCTGGAGCGCGAAGGCATGGTGGCGCGCGCGCCCAGCCCCGAAGACCGCCGCGCGTGGATCGTGAGCCTCACGCCCGCGGGGCGCCGCGCCTTCGAGACGATGGCGAGCGAGCACGAGCAATGGATCCTGGAGATGTTCTCGGGGCTCGACATGAAAACGGTGAAGCAGTTGCACACGCAACTGGGCCTGCTGCGCGTGCACGTGATGCGCGGCGAGCCTTCGGGCGAAGAGGGCTGACGATGAGCGAGCCTACGCACATCGACCTGCTGGCCGAGAGCAACGAATTTCGCCGGCCTCGGCTGATTCGCTTCTCCGATTGCGATCCGGCGGGCATCGTCTTCTATCCGCAGTACTTCGTGATGCTCAACGGTCTGGTCGAAGACTGGGTGAACGAAGGTCTGGGGCTCAGCTACCACGGGCTGGTGGCGCAGCGGCGCATCGGCTTGCCGACCGTGAAGCTGGAGGCCGACTTTCGCGCGGTGAGCCGTATGGGCGACCAGGTGATGCTGGGGCTCACGGTGGAGCGGCTGGGGTCACGCTCGATGGCCTTGCTGGTGCGTTGCTTCGACGCGGCCGCCGGCGAGTTGCGCATGCAGGTGAAGCAGGTGCTGGTGACCACGTCGCTTGAAACCCACCGCGCGGTCGAGATTCCGCCAGACATGCGCGCGGCCATTGTGCGCAACGCGCCCACGTTGGGCTGACGTTCATTCAGGATGCAGGCGCGCTGCCTTCCGCATCC
The DNA here is from genome assembly GCF_046156345.1 of Variovorax sp. H27-G14. Classification (NCBI taxonomy): domain Bacteria; kingdom Pseudomonadati; phylum Pseudomonadota; class Betaproteobacteria; order Burkholderiales; family Comamonadaceae; genus Variovorax; species Variovorax sp. H27-G14. Next base: position 301,989 of record NZ_JAYLVN010000001.1, on the reverse strand, counting down.
TGCGCGCGCTTCTTCAGCCAGCCACTGAGTTCCTTCTTGCCTTTGGCATTGGCCGAACGCCATGCCTCGCGCGCCGCCGCAATGAAGCGCTCTTCCGCCGCATCGGGCACTTCTGAAGGGCGGTCTTCCTTGTCGAGCCAGGCCGGCTCGACGCCGCAGTGCCGCTCGATTTGCCGTGCCAGGTTGTCGCCGATGGGCCGGGCGCTTTTGATCTGGCTCCACATGCTCGGGGAGATTTCGATCTTCTTGGCAAAGGCCTGGTCCAGCCCCTTGGCTGGCAGGCCGGCGGCGACGGCCTCTTCGAGAAAGCGGCGGTGCAACGTGAGGGCATTGCGGCGGCGCGCGACGGTGATATTGGGCACTGTTCAAAAACAACAACGAGACAAGAAAAGATTGTCCCGCTTGTTGACTGCCCCGTAAACACTATTTACAGTCGCCTTCCATCGCGGCACAAGCCGCATTGTTTTCCCCACCCGTTAAAGCCGACAGCCGCAATTTCTTGACTCAGGAACCATCGTGAACACCGCACTCAACTTCGCCAGCATTCGACCCGCCTCGGGCCGATCGCGCGTGCGTGTTGGGGCGTGCGATGGTTTCGGCGGCATGCCGTCGGCTCGACTGAATCAGCACCAGCATCGCGCGTATTCCACGACAGCCGCAGCCAGCTTGCGCATTGGAAAACTCGAGGATCAGGTGCTACCGGGTGGAGGTTGCGCATAGGCGCATACCTTCCAAGCTCTCTCATGCAGAGGCCCGGACACCGAAAGGTTCCGGGCCTTTTTGTTTTGTTCTTTCAGCCACCGTGTATTGCCATTTCGGGTGTGCCTTCACCACACCGCCAGACACCACCGCGTAGACGGTCTGGCGGGATGTGCAGGAACTGATCTCTCCTGTGCAGCGACGTCTTACGGGACAGCGCCCAGCGTGCTGTCCGTCGCGTGAGGACACAACCGAAATGGAAAAGCAGGACACCGTTTTTTCAGACCCGCGTTAGCTCAATGGATCAGAGCACTTGCCTACGAAGCAAGGGGTTGCACGTTCGAGTCGTGCACGTGGGGCCATTTTTTGTTTGCTGTCACACCACCACAACCATCCAACAAGGAGAACCCACCATGCGCAAGCACAACACCCCGATCCGGATGATCACCGTGCGCCCGGCACAGCCACGCAAGCGCCTGGTGTTTGCGCTGGCCTGGCGCTTCGGCATTGCGACAGATGCGCAGCGCGGGGCCGATGGCCCGTCGGTATTGCCAAGCCATGAACTGCACATCGAAGGCCTCGATCTCGACCAGCGTGTGCGCGCATCGGGTGAGTGGTAGGCCGGACCAATCCCTTGTCTTCACTTCAACTGCTTCAACCCTTACCCCCATCGCCGCGAAAGGAGGCGAGACATGAACACTCACGTCCTGCAACTCGACATTCAGGGCACGCCGCAAGCCTGGATTTCGCTGGAGCAGGCGGTGTTGCACTACGCCACCGACTCCGTGGCCTGGGAAGACGGCGGCCTGCCGCTGGCCACGCTGCGTGGCGGCTTCAACCTGGCCAGTGGTGTGCAGTCGCGCATCGACGTGGCGCCCATCATCGCGCTGCGCGGTGCGTCGAAGATCAACCTGTTCGACGTGGTGCCGAGCGTTACCAAGCCCAAGCTGCTGCGCCGCGACCGCCACACCTGCGCCTACTGTGCGGGCGTGTTCCACGAGCGTGATCTGCAGTGCGAGCACGTGCTGCCCGAATCGCGCGGTGGCCCCTGGACCTGGACCAACCTGGTGAGTGCATGCGCGGTCTGCAACAACCGCAAGGCAGCGCGCACGCCGGAGGAGGCGCGCATGCCGCTGCTTTACCTGCCTTATGTGCCGAGTCGCTTCGAGAGCTTTCTGCTCGAAGGGCGCAACATTCGCGCGGACGTGCACCAGTGGCTGGCCAGGCGCCTGCCCAAGGGCTCGCGGCTGCAGTAGGGGCATGGCGGTGACATGCGTCCACGTCCATGAAAAGAGCCCGCTGTCTTTAGGACAGCGGGCTCTTCTTGTTTGTGGGAGGTTTGCGTTGTCAGCGTCCGACGCCGAAGAAGCGATAGGCGATCACGCCTGCGGCTGCCATGCCGCCCACCACCGCGAGCAGCAACTTGGTTGCACGGCCGCCGCCGCGTCTGGCGCGAGGCCAGTGGTCCGGCCCGATCAGATCGATGGGGACCGTGGGTTTGCCTATGTCTGACGCCTTTTCCATGGGAGGAAATATAGCTCACGCTTCAATTCATGTGCCCGGGCCACGCGCATTCCGTGGTCTCCAAACATCAACCCCTGTATTGGCGCTAGCCAAGCACAAGACACCCGCTTCGGCGATTCAACGAACTGTGAGGAATTCGACATGAACAGACAAGACATTCTGGAGAGTTTGACGCGCGCCCTCGAAAGCTGGGTACGCAATGCGTCCGCCGAGCAGCTTTGGCGGGTGCATCGATCGGGCGGGCTCGGTGCGTTCATCGAGGCGGATGAAGAGATCGTGAGGGTGCGCATCGCTTTGGATGGATCGCACGGCGCGCTGTCGGTCCTCGGCAAGACGGAGGGGCGGTTACCGGTGACCGAGGCTTTTCTTGGAATGCACGGTGTGGGCTGGGGCATGCCACCAGCGCAGGGCAGTCACGAGCGGGAGCGCTGGTTCATGTCGAGCGAGTTGGCGCAAGCGCACGCAAGGCAATGGCTGGTGGCGGAAGTGGGCCAGCGCCGCGATCTACTGACGCGCTGCGTAGATGAATGGAGCGAATGGAACAAAGGCACAGGCAACGCGCAATGAAAAAAACCCGCTACCGGTGAGGTAGCGGGTTTTTCAGCGTTTCCGCAGTGTTGGTGGTGGGCCCTGAGTGACTCGAACACTCGACCTACGGATTAAGAGTCCGCTGCTCTACCAACTGAGCTAAGAGCCCTTGCTTAGACAGCGTTTGCTGCTATCTGGCAAGACCACGAGTATAGCCCAGTTTTTGAGGTCGTCCAGAAAATTTGCAGTCGCAACGTTAGGATTCATCATCACCGATGGGGCAGAGCCCTTCAACCAGGAGAATTTCGATGAGCGACGCAAGCACCACACCCCATGTCTTGATCACCGGCGCGGCGGGCGCATTGGGTCGCGCCGTGGCCCAGCACTTTCTTGAACAGGGCGCGCGCCTTGCGCTGGTCGACCACCATGCAGGCCGGCTCGCCGACGTGTTCCCCGGCCTCGACAACTCGCAGCATCTGCTGCTCGCGGGCGACGTGACGTCGGCCTCGGAGATGGCGGGCCTTGCACAGCAGGCGCTCAAGTCCTTCGGCCGTATCGATGCGCTCGTTCACATCGCGGGCGGCTTTGAAATGGGGGAGGCCACGCATGCGCTCACCCGCGAGAGCTGGGACCGCATGATGAATCTCAATGCATGGTCGTTCGTGGCCGTCACGCAAGCGGTGCTGCCTTCGATGATCGAACGTCGCGCCGGCAGCGTCATCGCCGTCACGGCCAAGGTGGCTGCGCGGGGCTTGCCGGCCATGGCGGCGTACATCGCGTCGAAGAGCGCATTGCAGCGCCTGGTGGAAGCCATGGCGGCAGAGGCGGCGCCGCATGGCGTCAACGTGAACAGCGTGGCGCCGAGCGTGCTCGACACGCCCGCCAACCGCCAGGCCATGCCTGATGCGAATCCGGCGGAATGGGTGTCGACCTCGGTCGCGGCGCAGACCATCGGTTTTCTTGCGTCGCCCGCAGCGGCTGCGTTGCACGGCCAGCACCTGACGCTGGACAGCTGAGCCGCAAGGAAAAAGGCCTTGGCAAATGCCAAGGCCTTTTCTGCATCGGTTGGTGGAGAGGATGAGGATCGAACTCACGACCTCCGCATTGCGAACGCGGCGCTCTCCCAGCTGAGCTACCCCCCCGACACAGGGCGAAGTTTACCCAGAACGCCCGGTTTGGAACACCCCGGCGTGCCAAGATGCGCGCCACGCAAAAACCCGGAGAAAAGCGCATGGCTTCGTTCGATCCCGCCTGGCTGGAAGGCATGTACAACAACCTCGCGCGGGTGAAAGATCACGCCGCGTACTTCCAGCGCTGGGCGCGCGACTCGGCCGCCGCGCGCGACACCTTGCCGGCCCGCATCGATGTGCCTTACGGCAACGGCGTGAACGAAACGCTCGACATCTTTCCGGCGCCCGTGCCCGACGCGCCGGTGCTGGTCTTCATCCACGGCGGCTACTGGCGCGCCATGGACAAGAAGGACCACTCGTTCATTTCGCCCGCATTCAACGACCGCGGCATCTGCGTGGTGCAGCCCAACTACGCGCTGTGCCCGGGCACGCCCGCACAACCCGTCACGGTGCCTTCGATCCTGCTGCAGATGGTGCGCGCGCTCGAATGGACCTGGCGCCACGTCGCAGCCTATGGCGGCGATCCTTCACGCATCACCGTAGCGGGCCATTCGGCGGGAGGCCACATGGCGGCGGCGCTGCTGGCCTGCGACTGGAAAGCGGTTGCGCCCGACCTGCCCGCGCAGCTCGTGCGCAATGCGCTGTCGGTGTCGGGTCTGTACGACCTGCGTCCGCTGCAGCACACGCCCTTCCTCGAACACACGCTGAAGCTGAGCGACGCCGACGCCTTGCGCGCCAGCCCCGCCCTTTGGCCGGCGCCCAGGCGCGGCCAGCTTCATGCCTTTGCCGGCGGCGCGGAAAGCGAAGAGTTCATTCGCCACAACGCGATGATCCGCGAGGCGTGGGGCCGCAACACCGTGCCGGTGTGCGAAGTGCTGCCGGGGCTCGACCACTTCGGCGTGGTCGATGCGCTCGCCGATCCGGCCCACACGCTGCACCGCCACGCGGTGCAGCTGCTCGAAGCCTGAGCAGCCAGAGGAGGGCCGTGCAGGGCGGGGCGGGGCAGGGCGCTTACATCAGCAGGTGTTCGCCCGCGTTGTCGCCGCCGCCCAGGGTGACGTAGTTGACCTTGCGGATGTCCATCAGCGCGCGCCCGCCCGAGTAGCTGATCGAGCTCTGCACGTCCTGCTCCATCTCGATCAGCGTGTCGGCCAGCTTGCCCTTGACGGGCTCGAGGATGCGCTTGCCCTCGACGTGCTTGTACTCGCCCTTGTTGAAATCGCTGGCCGAGCCGTAGTACTCCTTGAAGAAGGCGCCGTCGACCTCCACGGTCTTGCCGGGCGACTCCTCATGGCCCGCGAACAGCGAGCCGATCATGACCATCGACGCGCCGAAGCGCACGCTCTTGGCAATGTCGCCATGGTCGCGAATGCCGCCGTCCGCAATGATCGGCTTGGTTGCCACGCGTGCGCACCACTTGAGCGCCGACAGTTGCCAGCCGCCCGTGCCGAAGCCGGTCTTCAGCTTGGTGATGCAGACCTTGCCCGGGCCGATGCCCACCTTGGTCGCGTCGGCGCCCCAGTTCTCCAGGTCGATCACCGCTTCGGGCGTGCCGACGTTGCCGGCAATCACGAAGGTCTTGGGCAGCTTCTGCTTGAGGTAGCCGATCATGTTCTTCACGCTGTCGGCATGGCCGTGCGCGATGTCGATGGTGACGTACTCGGGCACCAGGCCCTCGGCCAGCAGCTGGTCGACGGTGTCGTAGTCGGGCTTCTTCACACCCAGCGAGATGGAGGCGAACACGCCCTTGCCCTGCATGTCGCGCACGAACTGCACGTTGTCCAGGTCGAAGCGGTGCATCACGTAGAAGTAGCCGTTCTGCGCGAGCCACAGGCAGATCGACTCGTCGACCACCGTCTTCATGTTGGCCGGCACCACCGGCATGCGAAAGCTGCGCTCGCCCAGCTTCACGCTGGTGTCGCACTCGGAGCGGCTCTCCACGCGGCACTTGCGGGGGAGCAAAAGAATGTTGTCGTAATCGAAAATCTGCATGACCAGGCTCCTGAAAGGGATCGTTGAGAGGAACGAATGAGCGCTTGGTCCGGCCGGTTTCTGCGGTGCGGTCTTGCAAGAAGACGCCCACAAAAAACCGGGCGCAAAAAACTTGGGCCCGGTGATTGAGTCTACGCGGTCTCCCGCAGGCGGGTCTTCCCGTTCTTCGTATAACCCGCATACGCCGTGGTTTCTACAATCGCAGGATGTTGTTTAACGATCCCGCGGCTGACGCCCCCCTCCCGAATCCTTCGGACATGCCGCTGCTCCATAACCTGAACGCGGAGCAGCTCGCCGCGGTCACCTTGCCCGAGGGCAATGCGCTCATCCTCGCGGGCGCGGGCTCTGGCAAGACCCGCGTGCTCACCACCCGCATCGCGTGGCTGCTGCAAACGGGCCAGGTTTCCGCCGGCGGCATTCTGGCCGTGACCTTCACCAACAAGGCGGCCAAGGAAATGATGACGCGGCTGACGGCCATGCTGCCCGTCAACGTGCGCGGCATGTGGATTGGCACCTTCCACGGTCTGTGCAACCGCCTGCTGCGCGCGCACTGGAAGCTGGCCAACCTGCCGTCGACCTTCCAGATTCTCGACACGCAAGACCAGCTATCGGCCATCAAGCGCCTGATGAAGCAGTTCAACGTCGACGACGAGCGCTTCCCCGCCAAGCAGACCCTGTATTTCATTGCCGGCGCCAAGGAAAGCGGCCTGCGCCCCGACGGCGTGGAAGTGCGCAACGAGGACGACCGCAAGCGCGTGGAGCTCTACCGCCTGTACGAAGAGCAGTGCCAGCGCGAAGGCGTGGTCGACTTCGGCGAGCTGATGCTGCGCAGCTACGAACTGCTGCGCGACAACGACCCGGTGCGCGAGCACTACCAGCGGCGCTTTCGCCACATCCTGATCGACGAGTTCCAAGACACCAACCGCCTGCAGTACGCGTGGATCAAGATGCTCGCGGGCCACAACACCGCAGCAGGGCAGTTCGAGCCGGGCCACAACAGCGTGATTGCCGTGGGCGACGACGACCAGAGCATCTACGCCTTTCGCGGCGCGCGCGTGGGCAACATGACCGACTTTGTGCGCGAGTTCGATGTGCGCCATCAGATCAAGCTGGAGCAGAACTACCGCAGCTACAGCAACATCCTCGACTCCGCCAACGAGCTCATCAGCCACAACAAGAAACGCCTTGGCAAGAGCCTGCGCACCACCCAGGGCCCGGGCGAGCCGGTGCGCGTGTACGAGTCGCCCACCGACCTGGCCGAGGCGCAGTGGATGGTCGAGGAAATGCGCCAGCTCGCGCGCGACGGCTTCGACCGCAAGGAAATGGCCGTGCTCTACCGCAGCAATGCGCAGAGCCGGGTGATTGAAACGGCGCTGTTCAATGCGTCGGTGCCGTACCGCGTTTACGGCGGGCTGCGCTTTTTTGAGCGGGCCGAAATCAAGAACGCGCTGGCCTACCTGCGCCTGCTGGAGAACAAGGACGACGACACCAGCTTTCTGCGCGTCGTGAACTTTCCGCCGCGCGGCATCGGCGCGCGCACGCTCGAAACCCTGCAGGACGCGTCCCGCGCGGCCGGGCGATCGCTGCACGACGCGGTGAGCGCGGTCGGCGGCAAGGCGGGTGCCAACCTCACGGGCTTCGTTGCCAAGATCGACGTGCTGCGCGAGCAGACGCAGGGCGCGAGCCTGCGCGAGATCATCGAGCTGGTGCTCGACCACAGCGGCCTCGTGGAGCACTACAAGGCCGACCGCGAAGGCGCCGACCGTGTCGAGAATCTGGAAGAACTGGTGAACGCGGCGGAAAGCTTCGTTACGCAGGAAGGCTTCGGCCGCGACGCGGTGGCGCTGCCGGTCGACGAGCTGCGCCAGTCGCCCGCGAGCCAGGGCATCGACCTGACCCGTCCCATCGTCGACGAGCCGCTCGCGCCCGACGCCGAGACCGGTGAAACCCTGAGCCCGCTGGCCGCGTTCCTCACGCACGCCGCGCTCGAATCGGGCGACAACCAGGCGCAGGCCGGGCAGGACGCGGTGCAGCTCATGACGGTGCACGCCTCCAAGGGCCTGGAGTTCGACTGCGTGTTCATCACCGGCATGGAAGAAGGCCTGTTCCCGCACGAGAACTCGATGAGCGACGTCGAGAGCCTGGAGGAAGAGCGCCGCCTGATGTACGTGGCCATCACGCGCGCCCGCAAGCGCCTTTACCTGAGCCATTCGCAGACCCGCATGCTGCACGGCCAGACCCGCTACAACGCCAAGAGCCGCTTCTTCGAAGAGCTGCCCGAAGGCGCGCTGAAGTGGCTCACGCCCAAGAACCAGGGCTTCACGCCTTCGGCCTTCGGCTACGGCGGCGGCTACGGCAGCACGCGGGGCGGCGCGGGCGGCTACGGCGGCGGCAACGCATATGGGGGCAGTGGCAGTGGCAGCAGCCGCGACAAAGACACCTTCGCCAGCCCGCCCGTGCCCCCTCAGAAGAGCGCGCCCGCGCACGGCCTGCGCTCGGGCATGCAGGTGTTCCACAACAAGTTCGGCGAAGGCACGGTGACCGCGCTGGAAGGCTCCGGCGACGACGCGCGCGCGCAGGTCAAGTTTGCGCGGCATGGCGTGAAGTGGCTGGCGTTGTCGGTGGCCAAGCTCACGCCAATTTGAGTTGCTACCAAAGCGATAGCTGACACTGCAGGCAGGCCGTGCGTGAGGGGCGATTTTGATTTGAACGGCCGTACACTCTCGCAAAACAAGGGGAGTCAGGGATGTGGTTCATAGGCATCATTGCCGGCCTGTTCATCGGTGCGCTGTTTCAGTCGGTGCCCATGGCGCTGCTGCTTGCGGTACTCGGGGCGTTCGCGCTGCCGATGATGTTCGGCAAGAAGAAAGAGACCGAGAAGGTCGGGCCGCATCGCACCGAGGCTGAGCGCACGACGCTCGCCGCCGCGTCCGCACCGGGCGGCGGCATGCTCAAGCTGCAGCAGCGCGTGCTGGAACTCGAGGAGCGGGTGGCCTCGCTCGAGCGGCGGCTGGTGCAAGGCGCCGTGGCCGGCGACGCAGCCGAAGCCGAACCCGAAGCCTCCGTCATTCCAGAACTGTCTGCCGGTGCGCTCGCCACGTCGGTCACCGCCGTGCCTTTGCCGCAGGCCCCCTTGCTCCCGGCTGCCACGCTGGAAAGCCGGACTGCGCAGATCGAACAGGCTCGCGTGTCGCGCATGCAAGCCGCCACCACCGTAGCCCAGGCGACCGTGCCCACGGCGCCGGCCAGCATGCCCGCCGTGGCACCGGTCCAGCCGGTTCAGCCTGTCCAGCCGCTCCCGCCCGAGGTCGCTGCCGCCCAGCCGCCCATCGCCACGCCACCGGTTCGCCGCGCGCCCCCGCCGCCCCCGCCGCCGGCCGTGCCGCTGCGCGACCGCCTTCCCGCCCCCATCGCCAACCTGATCTTCGGCGGCAACGTGCTCGTCAAGCTCGGCGTGCTGATCCTGTTCCTGGGTCTGGCCTTTTTGCTGCGCTACACGGCCGAGCGCGTCACCGTGCCGATCGAGCTGCGCTATGCGGCTGTGGCGCTGGTCGGCGCGGGTCTGCTGGTGCTGGGCTGGCTGCTGCGCCACAAGCGCGCGGGCTACGCGCTGATTCTGCAGGGCGCGGGCATCGGTGTTTTCTATCTGACCACGCTCGCGGCCATGAAGCTCAGCGGGCTGCTGCCGGCCACCGTCGGTTTTGCCTTTCTGTTCGGCGTGGCGGTGCTCAGCGCGGCGCTGGCCGTGCTGCAGAACGCACCGTTGCTGGCCATCGTGGCCGCGCTCGAAGGCTTTGCGGCGCCGGTGCTGGCGTCCACCGGGTCGAACCAGCCCGTGGGCCTGTTCACCTACCTGCTGGTGCTGGACGTGGGCATCGTGCTGATTGCCTGGTTCAAGGCCTGGCGCGTGCTCAACCTGATCGGTTTCGTCGGCACCTTCACGCTGGCGGCCGGCTGGGCGCACAAGTACTACACAGACGACCAGTTCGCGACCATCGAGCCCTTCCTGGTCGTGTTCTTCCTGCTGTTCACCGCCATCGGCCTGCTGTTTGCGCGCCGCACGCTGTTCGACGCGCCGGTGCAGCCGGCCCAGCCGCTGGCCAGCCGCGCGCTCGACACGTTGCGCCGCGCGGGCCGCGTCGACAGCTCGCTGGTGTTCGGCACGCCGATGGTCGCTTTCGGCATGCAGGTGCTGCTGATGCAGCCCTGGGAATACGGCGCCGCCTTCTCGGCGATGGCGCTGTCGGCCTTCTATCTGATGCTGGGTCAGCTGGTGTTCGCCACGCAGCCCAAGGGCCTGGCGTTGCTGGCGGAGGCGTACGCCATCGTCGGCGTGATCTTCGGCACGCTGGCCATTCCGCTGGGCCTCGAAGGGCAGTGGACCGGCGCGGCCTGGGCCGTCGAGGCGGCAGGCATGTACTGGCTGGGCGCGCGGCAGGGGCGTGGCTATGCGCGCGCCTTCTCGTTCCTGGTGTTCGCGGGCGCGGTGGTCAAGCTGCTCGCGGCCACGCGGCTCGATGCGGCGCCTGGCAATCCGCTGCTTGAGGGCTCTGTGATCGGCCCGCTGCTGGTTGCGGTGAGCGCCTTCGCGATGTGGGCCATCCACCGGCGCGCCAGGCTGGACGAAGGTGAGGGCGTCGAGGCATTTGCCGGCACCGCCTTGCCATGGCTGGGCATGGCCGCGCTCACGCTGCTGCTGTGGCAGGCGTTCACGCCGCCGTGGGCCGCGGCCGCAACGGCGGTGCTGGCGTCGGTCACTTTCGCGGTGGCGGTCCGCTTGGCCTTGCTGCCGCTGACGTATGTGAGCTTCGGCATGCAGGCGCTGGCGGTGGCGGGCTTCACGGCCACGCTGCATCGCACTGGCGAGGTGGTCGACGGCAAGGTGCTGCAGAGCGGCTGGCAAGGGGCTGCCGCGGCCTGCCTGATTGCGCTGAGCGTGCTTGGCAGCGCCGGCTGGTCGATGTTGCAGGCGCACCGTGCGGCGCTGGCGCGGGGCGTGCAGCCGGTGTGGTCTGTCGGCAATGTGGTCGGCGTGATCGCCGGGGTGAGCCTGCTGCACCTGGCGATGCTGTTCCAGCTGAACCTGGCGCAGGTGGGATTGCTGTGGCCGCTGTCGGCCCTGGTCGTGCTGTGGGTCGCGTTGCGCATGGCGCATTTCCCGCTCGCGGCGCTGGCGGGCGTGCTGCAGGTTCTGGCCGCCGTTGCGTTCGGCGTCAGCGTGGCTGATGCCTCTGCTACCGCTGCTGTCGCTGACACAGCTGCTCTCGCCGATGCCGCGCGGCCGGCCTTCGCCCACCTCGGCTTCTGGACGCCGGTGGTGCTGGGGCTCGCCGCGTTGCTGGGCGGCGACTGGCTGCGCGACGAGGCGCGCCCGCGTGTCGACGCGCCTGCGGGCACGTCGCGCAAGCGCTGGGCCAACACCTGGTGCGCCATTCCGGTGGTGCTCTGGACGCCGGTGGTCTGGGGGCTCGGCTGGTGGCTGTTCGGCATGCTCGACGAAAGCGTTCGCGTGCTCAACCGCCTCGACCTGGCAAGCCACATTCCCGCCGCCACGATGGCCGTGGTGCTGGTCACCTCCGTGCTCGCGGCCTTCGTGGCGCACCGCCGCGACTGGGCGCAACTCGGCAAGGCGACGCTGGCCACGTTGCCGGCCTTCGGGCTGATCGCCGCCTACGGCATTGCGGGCGGCCCCACGCCGTTCTATGTGCCGTCGAGCGCGCTGGGCTGGCTCGCCTGGCCGCTGGCGCTGGCATGGCATCTGCGCCTGCTGCGGGCGCAGAAGCGCTGGTTCGACGCCTCTGCGTTGACGCCATTCCACGTCGCCGGCTTCTGGCTCTTTCTGCTGTTGGCCGCGCGCGAATGCCAGTGGCAACTGGGCAGCGTCGGCGCCGAATGGTCGAGCTGGCAACTGCTTGGCTGGGCGCTGGTGCCGGCGCTGGCGCTGTGGGCGCTGCGCTCGCGCGTGCTGCTGCAGCGCTGGCCGTTAGCCGAGTTCCGCAGTGCATACCTGGAATTCGCCGCCACGCCGGTGGCGGTGTTCCTGCTGGCCTGGGTGTGGGTGACCAACGCGGCGAGCCCGGGCGATGCGTCGCCGCTGCCCTATGTGCCGCTGCTGAACCCGCTCGAAATTGCGCAATGGCTGGTGCTGTTCGCGCTGGTGCTCTGGTGGCGTGCGCTGCCCGTGGGCTCGTTCGCGCGCGTGGAACCGATGATCGCCAAGGGTGCGCTCGGTTTCACCGGACTGGCGCTGCTTACCGGCATGGTGCTGCGCACCTGCCACCACTACGCGGGTGTGGACTGGCGCTTCGACGCGCTGTATGCCTCCTGGCTCACGCAGGCGGCGCTGTCCATTGCCTGGGCTGTGTGCGGGGTGGTCGCGATGGTGCTGGGCCATTCGCGCGGCGTGCGCACGCTGTGGGTGGCCGGCGCGACGCTGCTCGGTGTGGTGGTGCTGAAGCTGTTCTTCGTCGAGTTGGCGGACCGGGGCGGGCTGTTCCGCATCGTGTCGTTCATCGGGGTAGGGGCCTTGCTGCTGCTGGTCGGGTACTTCGCGCCAGTGCCGCCGAAGAAGGAAGACGAAGCCTTGCAGCCGACGCCCGCGGAAGGCGGTGCGGCATGAGCGCGCGCATGACGTGGACGTTGGGTGCCGTGGCGGCGCTGCTCTCGGCCGGCGGTGGGCTCGCCATGGCGCAGCCCGCGCCCACCGGCACCACTGCGCCCATCACCTTGCAGGGCGCGGGGCCCTACCATCGGCTCACCTTGCCATTGGGCATCTACAGCCGCGCCGCCCATCCCGATCTGCGCGACCTGCGTGTGCGCAACGCGGCGGGGCACGCGGTGCCCTACGCCTGGCTGCGCAACGAAGCCGCCATGCCGCAGACCGCGTCGCGCAACGTGCCGATCTTCGCGCTGCCGGGCGCCGCCGCGGCCTCCGGCGACACGGCGCTGGCCTTCTCGCTGCGGCCCGACGGCTCGCTGAAGCTGGAAAGCAAGCCAGTCAAGCCGGCCGGCGGCGACGATGCGGCGCAGTGGCTCATCGACGTGAGCCAGGTCAAGGGCAGCCTGCTGCAGGCCCGCTTCGACATGGCGCCCGACGCACGCGGCCTGTTCGCCTTTCGCCTCGAAGCCAGCGACGACCTGCGGCAATGGCGCCCGGTGGGGGGCGAAGAGCAGCTGGTGCGGCTCAGCCACGGCGGCCAGACCATCGAGCGCCTCGCGGTCGAGCTGAACAACGTGCGCGCGCGCTTCCTGCGCCTGCGCTGGAGCGACCCGAAGCTCGGCGCGGTGCTGACCGGCGTGGGCATCGACAGCGTGCAAGAGGTCGAACCCGTTGCGCCGCTCGAATGGTCCGCCGCCATCCGGCCCGAAAGCTGTGCCGCCGACCACTGCGATTACCTGCTGCCGCGCGGCCTGCCGGTGCAGAGCTTGCGCATCGACCTGGCCGACATCAACACGCTGGCGCAGCTGAGCATCGCGGGGTTGTCAGACCCCGCGCCTTCTTCCGCCGCGGCCATGCCGCCGCCGGTGCCGCGCAACCCGCTCTACGCCTTGCGGCATCAACAGCGCCGGCCCATGGTGCGCAACGGCGGGCCGGACGAATCTCCGCTGCTCGACACCGTGGTGTACCGCCTGGCGCAGGCCGGCGGCGAGGCGCGCTCCCCGGTGCTGGCGCTCGACGGCGCCGTGCATGCGCGCCTGCGCCTGCGCACTGCGGGCCCGGTGAGCTTGCTGGGAGCCACGCCGCCAAGCATTGCCGTGGGCGCCGTGCCGCGCACGCTGGTGTTTTTGGCGCAAGGGGCCGCCCCGTTCGCGCTGGCATGGAGCGCGGCGCCCGAGGCCAATGCGGTCGAGGGCAGCGTGCCCGGTGCGCCACTGGCGCTGTCCACGCTGATTCCGGGCTATGCCGCGGACAAGCCGGTGACGGCGGACGGTGCGTCGGTGTCGCTGCCCGTTGCTGCCGTCACCGCGGCCGTGGCCGCAGCGGTGCAGTCGCCGGTCCCTGCGCAGGAACCGTCGCGCAAGAAGGGCTGGCTGTGGGGGGCGTTGGGCGTCGGCCTGCTGCTGCTGGCCGGGATGGCGTGGTCGCTGTTCGCGAGCCTGCGCAAGGACGGGGCGCCGCGGGCCGACTGAGCGGCCGGCCGCCCGGGCCGGGCCGCTCGGGCGCCGGCGTCAGTTGGGCTCGAAGGTGTCCCGGAAGGTGAACCAGGTGGAGCACAGCGACATCGCCGCCAGCACCAGCGCCGTGCCCACGATCAGCACGTTGCCTACCGCCAGCGCGGCGCCGCCCGAGCCCAGCGCGCCCACGCCGATCAGCAACGTGGCGAGCAGGCCCATGGCAATGCCGGCGAGCAGGAACACGCCGAACCACGCAATGCCGAACAACGCATAGGCGCCGAAGTTGCGAAACAGCGCGACGATGCTGAAGAAGACGCTCTTCACCGGCTCCACGCGGTGCCAGTGCACCAGCGCCGGGGCGTGCCACATGGCCAGCGACAGCGGCAGGTTCAGGCACATCAGCAGCATGCGGGCGACCTGAAAGTCGCTGCTGGCAACAATTTCAGGCGTGAGCGGGTCGTCCAGCAGGTAGGCGCGGGCGAGCTGCCCGCCGTCGACCAGCGTGGTCACCAGCACGGCCAACACAAAGTACACCGCCGAGATCACGCCCAGCACCACCAGCGAGCGCCATTCGGTGCGCATGGCACTGAACACCGCCACGAACATGGCCGAGCCCGTGGGCCGCTTCGCGTCACCGGCGCGGCCGACGCCTTCTGCGTTGTCGGTGTAGGCGACCGAGGTGGCCACCATCAGGCCCAGCGTCATGAAGGGCACCAGGCCGGGCGCCAGCAGGCTGCCGAGGATGGGCACGATCGACATCGTCGAGATGACCGCCATCAGCAGGAAGAACAGCGAGATGAAGGCCAGCGGCTGTCGCCAGAAGGTCTTGAGCCCGAGGCGGACCCACAGGACGCCGGTTCGCGCCGGCACGAGGTTGAGTTTCATGTGAGGGGGTCAGGCCGCCAGGGCAGGCTCCAGCGCCTGGGCCATGGCATGCGGGTGGGAGGCGCGGTCGCGCAGCACGCGTTCGAAGTGCGTGGGGTCGTGGGGCTTGAGCATGCTCGCTTCGCGCGGCAGGTGAAAGTCCCAGAGCCGGGAAATCCAGAAGCGCAGCGCCGCGGCGCGCAGCATCGCGGGCAGCAGGGCGCGCTCGGCTGCGTTCAGCGGGCGCACGGTTTCGTAGGCCGCGAGCAGGGCGTCGGCGCGCTCGGCGTCGTGGCGGCCGCTCGGCAGGTCGATGGCCCAGTCGTTCAGGCACACGGACAGGTCGAACAGCCAGGTGTCGGTGCCGGCGAAGTAGAAGTCGAACACGCCGGTCAGCCGCGGGGTGGCACCGGTCGCACCGGTGTGGCCGTGGCCGTTGGTTGCGAACATCACGTTGTCGCGGAACATGTCGGCATGCACCGGGCCGCGCGGCAGCGCCGCGTAGGCCGACGACTCGGCAATGTGGTTCTGGTAGGCCAGCTCGGCGCGCAGCAGGCTGGCTTGCGCTTCCTCGATGTACGGCAGCACCACGGGCACCGTCTCGTTCCACCAGGGCAGGCCGCGCAGGTTGGGCTGGCTGCGGGGGTAGTCGCGCCCGGCAATGTGCATGCGCGCCAGCATGGCGCCCAGCTCTGCGCAGTGCGCGGGGCCCGGGGCCAGCTCGCTGCGGCCCGAGAGCTTTTGCACCACGGCCGCCGGCTTGCCGGCCACCATGTGGAGCAGGTCGCAATCGGTGTCGGCGGAGGGCAGGGGCATTTGGCCCTTCTTCGGCTTTTCGATGACGGGCGGGCCGGCCACCGGTGCGGGCACCGGCAGGCCGGCACCGGCCAGGTGCTTCATGAGGCAAAGGTAGTAGGGCAGTTGCTCGGCGCCCAGGCGCTCGAACAGCGTCAACACGAACTCGCCCGACTCGGTGGTCGCGAAGTAATTTGTGTTTTCAATGCCGCCCTCGATGCCGCGCAGTTCGCGCAGCCGGCCCAGGCCCAGGCGTTGAACGAGCGCGTCTGCCTCGCCGAACCCGACTTCGGTAAAAACTGCCATGGGGGTACTCAGCGCGGCGCTGCGGCGGCGGGAACGAAAGCGAAGACGAAGGAATGCACGGTCATCAGAACTTCATCACGTTCCAGACGCGGGCACCGTTGGCACCCGTTTCGGGGGAACCCTGGCGGCCCGTGGCCTGGTCGGCGGGCAGCACTTCGTAGCCCGGCATGTTCGACTTGGGCTTGACGTTGATGCTCTGCGTGCGGCCGCCGTAGCGCACCTCGTCGACCGAGGCGCCGCTGTCTTCGGTGTGGATGTTTTCCACCTTCTGGTTGCGTCGGCCGTCGGCATTGGCCTGCTCCTGATTTGGTAGCGGCGCGGCCGGGGTGGCGGAGGCGGGTGCCGCAGCGGGCGCGGGCTGCTGCGCGTGAACGGCGTTCACGGCGGCAAGGGGGGCTGCGAAAGCCAGCGCCAGCAGGATGCGGCGGGCGACCAGGAGTGTGGAGCTAGGCATGGCGCGATTGTAGGCGCGCCCCTGATTTTGGGGCGTCGGTTGTCACCTCACGCCGTCGTGGTTCTGGAGGCCGGCGCAGGCACGGCAAAATGCCCCGATGACCGACAAGAAAACGCTGCTGCTCGTCGATGGCTCGAGCTATCTCTACCGCGCCTTCCACGCCATGCCCGACCTGCGGGCGGTGCCCGGCGACCCCAAGAGCGCGGCAACCGGCGCCATCCGGGGAATGATCAACATGATGACCGCGCTGCGCCGCGAGGTGCGCGCCGACTACGCCGCCTGCATCTTCGACGCCCCCGGCAAGACCTTTCGCGACGACTGGTACCCCGAGTACAAGGCCAACCGTTCGCCCATGCCCGACGACCTGCGCAGCCAGATCGACCCGATCCACGAGGTGGTGAAGCTGCTCGGCTGGCCAGTGCTCACGGTGCCAGACGTGGAGGCCGACGACGTCATCGGCACGCTCGCCAAGATTGCCGCCGCGCAAGGCGTCGATGTGATCGTTTCCAGCGGCGACAAGGACCTGAGCCAGCTGGTGGACGAGCACATCACCATCATCGACACCATGAACGGCAAGCGGCGCGACGTGGCGGGCGTGACGGCCGAGTTCGGCGTGCCGCCCAGCCTCATGGTCGACTACCAGACGCTGGTGGGCGACACGGTCGACAACGTGCCCGGCGTGCCCAAGGTCGGCCCCAAGACAGCCGCCAAGTGGCTGGCCGAATACGGCTCGCTCGACGCACTGGTCGAGCGCGCCGCCGAGGTGAAGGGCGCCGCCGGCGAGAACCTGCGCAACGCGCTGGACAAGCTGCCGTTGAGCAGGCGCCTGGTCACCATTCGCACCGACTGCGACCTCGAAGGCCACGTCACCGGCCTGCCGTCGCTCGAAGGCCTGCCCGTGGGCGCGCCGCAGACCACGCAGCTGAAGCCCTTCTACGAGAAGTTCGGCTTCAAGGGCCTGGTGAAGGGGCTCGAGGCGCAGGAAGTGCCGCCCGAACTCATCGAGGAAAACCTCAAGAAGAAGGCCGGCTCCAAGGCGGCCGTCAACACCGACCAGAGCGGCCTGTTCGACGAGCCTTCGGAGATCGCCGCGCTCGAAGCCGCCGCGCCTGCAAGCAACCTCAAGTACGACACCATCACCACCTGGGAGCAGTTCGACGGCTGGCTCGCCAAGGTGGAGGCGGCCGAGCTGGTTGCCGTCGACACCGAAACCACCTCGCTCGACGAGATGGTCGCGCAGATCGTGGGCGTGAGCTTCAGCGTCACGCCGGGCGAGGCGGCCTACATTCCGCTCACGCACAACTACCCCGACGCGCCCGAGCAACTGCCCATCGACGAAGTGCTCGCCAGGCTCAAGCCCTGGCTGGAGAACGGCGCGAAGAAAAAGCTGGGCCAGCACATCAAGTACGACCGCCATGTGTTCGCCAACCACGGCATCGAGGTGCAGGGCTATGCGCACGACACCATGCTGCAGAGCTACGTGCTCGAAGTGCACCGGCCACACGGCCTGTCCAGCCTGGCCGAGCGCCACCTGGGCCGCAGTGGCATCTCTTACGAAGACCTGTGCGGCAAGGGCGTGCACCAGATCTCGTTCAGCCAGGTCGACATCGCCAAGGCCGCCGAGTACTCCTGTGAAGACAGCGACCAGACGCTCGACGTGCACAACACGCTGTGGCCGCAGCTGCAGAAAGAAGAAAAGCTGGGCTTCATCTACCAGCTGGAGATGGCGTCGAGCGAGGCGCTCTACCGCATCGAGCGCAACGGCGTGCTGATCGACGCGCCCACGCTGGCCGCGCAAAGCCACGAACTGGGCACGCGCATCATGGCGCTGGAGCAGGAGGCCTACGACATTGCGGGCCAGCCCTTCAACCTTGGCTCGCCCAAGCAGATTGCCGAAATCTTCTTCACCAAGCTGGGCCTGCCCGTGGTCAAGAAGACGCCGAGCGGCGCGCCCAGCACCGACGAAGAAGTGCTCGAAAAACTGGCCGAAGACTATCCGCTGCCGGCCAAGATCCTGGAGCACCGCGGCCTGTCGAAGCTCAAGGGCACCTACACCGACAAGCTCGGCCAGCTCGCCAACCCGCGCACCGGCCGCGTGCACACGCACTACGCGCAGGCCGTGGCCGTGACCGGCCGCCTGAGCAGCAACGACCCCAACCTGCAGAACATTCCGATCCGCACGCCCGAAGGCCGCCGCGTGCGCGAGGCCTTCGTGGCACCGGCGGGCTGCGTGATTGCCAGCGCCGACTACTCGCAGATCGAGCTGCGCATCATGGCCCACATCAGCGGCGACGCGTCGCTGCTGCGCGCCTTCACCGAAGGCATCGACGTGCACCGCGCCACCGCCGCCGAGGTGTTCGGCTCCACGCCCGAGCAGGTGTCGAGCGAGCAGCGCCGCTATGCCAAGGTGATCAACTTCGGGCTGATCTACGGCATGAGCAGCTTCGGCCTGGCGAAGAACCTGGGCATCGAGACCAAGGCCGCGGCCTCGTACATCGAGCGCTACTTTGCGCGCTACCCGGGCGTGAAAGCCTACATGGACGAGACCAAGGCGCTGGCCAAGGAGCAGGGCTATGTGGAGACCGTGTTCGGCCGCCGCCTGTACCTGCCCGAAATCAATTCGCCCAACGGCCCGCGCCGCGCTGGCGCGGAGCGCGCGGCCATCAACGCGCCCATGCAGGGCACGGCTGCCGACCTGATCAAGCTCAGCATGGTCAAGGTACAGAACGTGCTTGACGAAGAGAAGCGCGGCACCCGAATGATCATGCAGGTGCACGACGAACTGGTGTTCGAAGTGCCCGAGGCCGAAGTCGAATGGGTGCGCACCGAAATCCCCCGTCTCATGGCCGGCGTTGCCGCGCTGCAGGTGCCGCTGCTGGCCGAGATCGGTGTCGGTCCCAACTGGGACAAAGCCCACTGACGAGACAACACGAAACAAGAACCGTACCCATGAAAATCCAGCCTCGCCAATTTTTGCTCGCCGCCGTTTGCGCCGCCTTCCTGGGCACCGCCTTCGCCGCGCCCGACGCCCGCATCGCCTCGCTCGCGGCCAAAGAAAAACCCGCGCTGCTCGATACGCTCAAGGAGCTGGTCTCCATCGAATCGGGCAGCCGCGACCTGGAAGGCCTGGAGAAAATCTCCGACCTCATCGCCGCGAAGTTCAAGGCGCTGGGCGGCGAGGTCGAGCTGATCGACCCGAGCGCCGAGGCCTACCGCATGGAAGACACGCCCGAGAAAATCGGCCGCGTGGTGCGCGCCACCTTCAAGGGCACGGGCACGAAGAAAATCCTGCTCATCGCGCACATGGACACGGTCTACACGGTGGGCATGCTCAACAAGCAGCCGTTCCGCGTCGAAGGCGACAAGGCCTACGGCCTGGGCATCGCCGACGACAAGCAGGGCATTGCGGTCATCACGCACATCGTGTCGATGCTGCAGGCGATGAAGTTCAAGGACTACGGCACGCTCACCGTGCTGATCAATGGCGACGAAGAAATCAGCTCGCCCGGCGCACGCGCGCTCATCACGCGCATGGGCACCGAGCACGACGCCGTCATGTCCTTCGAGGGCGCCTACGTGAAGGACGACAAGCTCTCGCTGGCCACGGCCGGCATTGCGTCGGTCACGCTGCATGTGGCGGGCAAGGCCTCGCACGCGGGCTCCGCGCCCGAGCTGGGCGTGAACGCGCTGTACGAGCTGTCGCACCAGATCCTGCAGATGCGCGACCTGTCCGACCCGGCCACGGGCCTGAAGATGAACTGGACCATTTCCAAGTCGGGCACCAACCGCAACGTGATTCCGGCCAGCGCCACGGCCGGTGCCGACGTGCGCGTGCTGAAGGTGAGCGACTACGACCGCATCGAGCAGCAGGTGAACGAGCGCGTGAAGAAGCAGCTCATTCCCGAGGCCAAGGTCGAGCTGAAGTTCGAGCGCCGCCGTCCGCCGCTGGAAGCCACCGACGCCTCGCGCGCGCTGGCCCGCCATGCGCAGCAGATCTACAAGGACGAACTGGGCCTGCCGCTGGGCGCCGACGACAAGGCCGCCGGTGGCGGCACCGACGCGGCCTTTGCGGCGCTGAAGACCAAGGCGCCCGTCATTGAACGCTTCGGCCTGCAGGGCTTTGGCGCGCACTCGGCCGATGCCGAATACGTGCTGGTCGATTCCATCGAGCCGCGCCTGTATTTGGGCACGCGTCTCATCATGGACATCGCGCGCGGCAAGACCGGCAACTGACCGTTCGACGGCCCCATGCGCCTGCGCCACATCGAGGTCTTCAACGCGATCATGCTCACGGGCAGCGTGAGCGCGGCGGCGCGGCTCATCAACATCACGCAGCCGGCGGTGAGCCGCACGCTGCAGCATGCCGAGCTGCAGCTGGGCTTTCCGCTGTTCCAGCGCGCCAAGGGCCGGCTCACGCCGACCACCGAGGCGCTGGCGCTGTACCCGCACATCGAGCGGCTGTTCGCCCAGCTCGACGAGGTGCAGCGGCTCGCGGCCAACCTGCGCACCGCGGGCGACACCGGCGAGCTGCGCATCCTCAGCGTGCTGGCGCTGAGCTACGACATCCTGCCGCGCGCGCTGAAGGCCTTTCGCGAGAAGCACCCGGGCTACAAGATCACGGTGGAGTCATTGCATTCGCCGCAGATCATGTCGGCGCTGCTGGTGCAGGAGGCCGACGTGGGCTTTGCCTTCAGCCCCGCGGTGCACCCGTCGCTCACGCAGGAGACGCTGGCCGACAGCCGCATGGTGTGCATCGCGCCCAAGGGCATGCTGCCGCGCGCGCTGGTGCGCAACGGCTCGGTCGCGCTGCACGACCTGGTCAACCGGCCGGTGATCGGCCTGGACAGCCGCGACCCGGTGGGCACCAGCCTGAGCCAGGCCTGCCGCCAGGCCGGCGTGGGCTTTCAGCAAGCGGTGGTGACGGTGCAGACCTACCACGCCGCGCTGGCCATGGCGCACCACGGCATCGGCGTGGCGCTGGTCGACGGCTGCACGGCGCGCTCGGCCGACCGCGAGAAGGTCGACGTGCTCATGCTGGAGCCGCACATTCCGGTGCCGATTCGCGCATTGCGCTTCGCCGCCAAGCCCGATTCGGTGGCGGTGCGTGGCATCACGCGGTGCATGCAGCAGGCATTGCAAGACGCGGTCTAGCGTCGCGTCGATATTGCTCCCTCTCCCTCTGGGAGAGGGTTGGGGTGAGGGCATCGGCCTTCAACGAAAAACCGCCGCATCGACAGGTCAGAACCGCTCAAGCCTTCAGCGCCTGCCCGACCCGAAGCGCCGACCCGAACGCCAGCGTGAACCCCAACGCGCCGTGCCCGGTGTTGAACAGCATGTTCGACGGCGCACTCTCCAGCCGCCCGATGATCGGCAAGCCCTTGGGCGTGGCGGGCCGCATGCCGGTCCA
The DNA here is from genome assembly GCF_046156345.1 of Variovorax sp. H27-G14. NCBI lineage: Bacteria > Pseudomonadati > Pseudomonadota > Betaproteobacteria > Burkholderiales > Comamonadaceae > Variovorax > Variovorax sp. H27-G14. Next base: position 280,175 of record NZ_JAYLVN010000001.1, on the reverse strand, counting down.
CGGGTGCACCTCTTCCAGCCGGCTTGAGTGCGGAAACACGGCACGTGTCGCGGCCGCGAGCGTTTCGATGCGCGCGGCCGGAATGCTCGCGTCGTGCCCCACCAGTTCCGCCATGCCCGCCACCCGCAGGCGCGAGCCGATGCGCGCGAACACCACCTTGCGCGCGCTGTCCGTCACGTTCACATGCGGCGCGGCGCCTGGTGCCGGGTCGACCTCCACCGTGATGCTGTAGCCCTTGAGGGGGTACACCGGCAGATAGGCGCCCAACTCGCGGCCCAGCCTGTGCGAGGCCGTACCCAGCGCCATCACGAAGGCGTCGGCCTGCACTTCGCCTTTGCTGGTGCGCACGGCCGCAATGCGGTTCTCGCTGCGCGCAAAGCCGTGCACGTCGGTGCCGAGCATGAAGCGCACGCCGCGCGCCCCCAGCGCCCGCGTCAGCTCCGCGCACACCTTCAGGCAATCGGCCGCGCACTCGCTCGGCGTGTACACGGCGCCGGCCATCTGGCCTCGGTAGCTCTGCAGCGCGGGCTCGATGGCGATGCATTCGTCGGGCGTTACCAGTCGCTGCTCGCTGCCCATGGCGCGCTGCAGATCGAGCTGCGCGCGTGCGCCTGCCAGCGACGCCGCGCTGGCATACAGCACCAGCTTGCCGGTGGCGGAGAAGTCGCAGTCGGGCGAGATGTCGGCGCGCATCGCTTCGAATTGGGTGCGGCTCGACGCGGCCAGCACCAGCAGCTTTTCGGTGGTGTCGCGCGAGGTGCGGGCGTTGCAGGCCGCTAGAAACTCCATGCCCCAGCGCCACTGCAGCGGGTCGAGCTGCGGGCGCAGCTTGAGTGGCGAGGTGGGCGAGAGCAGCAGCTTGGGCAGCTGCTTCCAGATCGACGGGTCGGCCAGCGGCTGAACGTACGAGTAGCTCAGCTGCGCACCGTTGCCGCCGCTGGCGCCCGCGCCGGCGGTGGCGCGGTCGATCACCGTGACCTGATGGCCCTGGCGTTGGAGCTGCCAGGCGGTGGCCAGGCCCACGACGCCGGCACCGAGCACACACACATGCATGGGGCAACTTTCCGAAGGTTGAGAAGAAGACAGCCGTGACTGTAGGTTCAGGCGCCGGCCCGCGGAAATGCCAAAAGAAACCCAGCCCATAACTTTTGGGTATGGGCTGGCTTTCTATTGGAATTGTCGGTTTGTGTCACTCCTTCTTACACTGGCGCTCTGTTCAATCCAACCGAATGAAGGCTCGAATGAAACTCTCCGTTTTGATGGCGTCCCTGGCGGCCGCGGTGCTGTTCACCGCTCCGGCGGCCCAGGCGGCCGACACGCTGGCCAAGATCGCCGAGTCCGGCAAGATCACGCTCGCCTACCGCGAGTCGTCGGTGCCCTTCAGCTACCTGGACGGCCCCAACAAGCCGATCGGGTTCTCGGTGGAGCTGTCGAACGCCGTCGTCGAGGCGGTGAAGAAGAAGCTGAACAAGCCCAACCTGCAGGTCGGGCTGATGGCCGTCACCTCGCAGAACCGCATTCCGCTGATCACCAACGGCACCATCGACCTGGAGTGCGGCTCGACCACCAACAACTCCGCGCGCGGCAAGGACGTGGCCTTTGCCATCAACCACTTCTATACCGGCACGCGCCTGCTGGTGAAGAAGTCTTCGAAGATCAAGGACTACGCCGACCTGGCCAAGAAGACCGTGGCCAGCACCACCGGCACCACCAACGCGCTGGTCATGCGCAAGTACAACACCGAGAAGAACCTGGGCATGGACATCGTGCTCGGCAAGGACCACGCCGACTCGTTCCTGCTGGTGGAAAGCGACCGCGCCGTGGCCTTTGCCATGGACGACATCCTGCTGTTCGGCCTGATCGCCAACTCCAAGGCACCGGCCGACTACGAGGTGGTGGGCGAGTCGCTGCAGGTCGAACCCTACGCCTGCATGCTGCCCAAGGACGACCCGGCCTTCAAGAAACTGGTGGACGATACCTTCAGCGCCATGATGAAGAGCGGCGAGTTCGAAAAGCTCTACACCAAGTGGTTCATGCAGCCGATTCCGCCGAAGGGCGTGCCGCTGAACCTGCCGATGAGCGACCAGCTGAAAGAGAACCTGAAGGCTCTCAGCGACAAGCCAGCGACCTGATCAGGCACGAACGGAAAGGACATCGCAGTGACGCAAGTGGTCGGCATCTTGGGGGGCATGGGCCCCGCGGCGGGCGCCGACTTCGTTCGGCTTTTCGTGCAGGCCTGCGCGCAGCAGATGCGCGCACGCGGCGAGCCGGTGCGCGATCAGTCCTTTCCCGAGCATTGGCTCGCGCAAGTGCCGGTGCCCGACCGCACCGACGCGCTGGCGTCGGCCGAGCAGGGCGCGCACCAGCCGCTCGAACCGATGCTGCAGGCGCTGGGCCGGCTGGCCGCGCTGGGCAGCCGGGCCGTGGCCATCGCCTGCAACACGGCGCATGCCTGGCACGCCAACCTGCAAGAGCGCTTTCCTCAGGTCGAGCTGCTGCACATGGCGCGCGAAACGGCGCGCCAGCTGGCCGGGCAGGGCGTGCGCGACGTGGCGCTCATGGCCACCGAAGGCACCTACCGCGTGCGGCTGTACGAGCAGGCGCTGGCCGATGCCGGCCTGGGCTGCCACGTGCCCCTGGCCGAGGAGCGCCGCACCATCACGCGCGGCATCTTCGAGGGTGTGAAGGCCGGCAACATGCCGCTGGCCGCGCAATGCTTTTCCGACGTGGCGCTGCGGCTCGCCGAGCGCCACGGGCCGGTGACGATCATCATGGGCTGCACCGAGGTGCCGCTGGGCCTGCAGGGCTTGCCCGCCGTGGCGGGGCTGGACCTGATCGATCCGGCGCAGGTGCTGGCGGCCGCGCTGGCGCGCCGCGCGTACCGGGTGGATTGAGCGGTTCGCTCTGCTTGCGCTGACCCCACCGAATTTCGGGACATAGGGCCATTCGGCTGATGTGGCCTACATTGCGGCGTGCGTTTTTCAGCGCCATGCCCCTTGTTCGACGACTCACCTGGAGCCTTTTTTCATGTCCCTTGACGACCGCCGTTCCGACTTCGACTCCCTGCGCCCCGGCGACAGCACCGCGCAGGGCGCCACGCGCCGCACCGCGCTGAAGGCCGCCATTGGCGTGGGCTACGCGGCGGCCGTGCTGCCGGTGTCCGCGCAGACCGCCGTCGTCACCTCGGCCGAGGGCCTGAAGGCCGGCCCCATCAAGTACAACGTGAACGGCTTCGACGTGCCCGCCTACGCGGCCGCGCCCGCGGGCAAGAGCGGCCTGCCGGTGATTTTGGTGATTCAGGAAATCTTTGGCGTGCACGAGTACATCGCCGACACCTGCCGGCGCTTCGCCCAGCTCGGCTACCTGGCCATTGCGCCCGAAATGTATGCGCGCCAGGGCGACCCGCGCGGCTACACCGACATTCCGAAGCTGCAGGCCGACATCGTCACCAAAGTGCCCGACGCCCAGGCGATGGCCGACCTCGACGGCGCGCTGGCCTATGCCAAGGCCAACGGCGGCGACATCAGCAAGGCCGGCATCACCGGCTTCTGCTGGGGCGGGCGCATCGTGTGGTTGTATGCCGCCACCGGCAAGGTCAAGGCGGGCGTGGCCTGGTACGGCCGGCTGGTCGGCACCGCCAGCGAACTGACCCCTAAGCACCCGGTCGACGTGGCCGCCAGCCTGCAGGCGCCGGTGCTCGGTTTGTACGGCGGAAAAGACCAGGGCATCCCCCTTGACACGGTTGATAAGATGAAAGCTGCTCTGGCCAATGGGACTCCGGCGGCCAAGGCATCGAGCTTCGTGGTGTACCCCGAGGCAGGCCACGCGTTCCATGCCGACTACCGCCCCAGCTACATCAAGAGCGCGGCGGACGACGGCTGGCAACGCGCCACGGCCTGGTTCAAAGCCAATGGCGTCGCCTGAACCCGGCGCCCTGTAGCCACCACCCCGCCGAAGGCCGTCCATGACGGCCTTTTCTCTTTTCATGAACGGACAAAAACGGCCCTGATACGACCCTGGCGGCCGTCCCTCTTGCGCAAGCAGCTATGAATTTGATAGTCATCATCGCGGCGACCCTGGTCTCCGGCATCGGCAGCGTCTGGCTCGCGGCCCTCCTGTTGAAGGTGGGCGTGCGCAACGGCTCGGGCGGCGTGAACCCGCAGCACCTGCTGAGCCTGGCGGCCGGCGCGCTGCTGGCCACCGCCTTCATGCATCTGTTGCCGGAGGCCTTCGAAAGCCGCATCGAGCCCGCGATGCTGTTCGGGGTGCTGCTGTTCGGGCTGGTGTTCTTCTTTCTGCTGGACAAGGCCGAGCTGTGGCACCACGGGCATGAGCACCATGACCATGGACGTGAGCATGCGGGTCATGCCCATGCCGCCCACGCCCACGCCCATGCGCACGACCACGCCGCACCGCGCACCGGCGGCTGGGCCGTGCTCACCGGCGACAGCGTGCACTGCTTCGGCGACGGCATCCTCATTGCCTCTGCCTTCACCGCCGACATGCGCCTGGGCCTGGTGGCCGCGCTGGCGGTGCTGGCGCACGAAATTCCTCACCACATCGGCGACCTGGTGGTGCTGCGCCAGAGCTCGGCCAACCAGCGCGCCGCGCTGGTGAAGGTGTCGCTGGCCGGCACCATGACCGCGCTGGGTGGCATCGTGGGCTGGTGGCTGGTCGACCAGCTCCACACCTGGCTGCCGTACTTTCTGGTGCTGGCGGGCAGCAGCTTTGTGTACGTGGCGCTGGCCGACCTGATTCCGCAACTGCAGAAGCGCCTGCCGGCGCGCCAGACCGCCGCGCAGATCCTGTGGCTGGTCGCGGGCATCGTGCTGGTCACGGGCGTGAGCCGCCTGGCGCACGGCGAGCACGGGCACGACCATGGCCACGAGAGCGCCACGCACAGCGAACAAGCGCACGACCATGACGACCCCGGACACGGCGAACCCGGCCACGTGCACAAGGACTGATGCGCACCGAGGCTGCAAGCGGCTGCGGCGGGCGCAATCGGCGGTTGCGACGGGACACTTTCCGACACCGACGCTGCGCGCCGGATGAGCCGCAAGGGCTGAAACAGGCGCACCATAGAGACCTGTCAGCCATCAGCCGAGGAACCGATATATGAACAACATCGACGCCACCGCACGCGCCGCCGCATCGTCCGACGAGAACGAAAACAACGAGGACAACGAAGACAACACGCCCGCCGATGATTTCGAAGAACCCGAGAGCGAGGGCTCCGACGACCTGTCGGAGGAAACCGGCATCGACCTGACCGACGCCAGCGAACTCGATGCCGACAACGTGCCGGCCGACGAAGAGTTCGACCGCGTGGTGAACGCGCCCGACTGAGCCGCAGCGCTTGCTCGCTCAGCGCGCTTCGCGCCGCGTGATCACCTGCCCGTTGCGCGCACCGCTGTGCGCGCCATGGCGCCAGGTGACCGCGCCATTCACGATCACCGCATCGATGCCTTCCGCCGGCTGCGTCGGCGTGTCGTAGTTGGCAGTGTCGCGCACGGTCGCGGCATTGAAGATCACTACATCGGCGTGGTGCCCCGGCTTCAGCGTGCCGCGTTCGTGCAGGCCGAAGTTGCGCGCGGTCAGCCCTGTCATTTTCCAGACCGCAGTTTCCAGCGGGAACAGCCCCACGTCGCGGCTGTAGTGGCCCAGCACACGCGGAAAGGTGCCCCACAGGCGCGGGTGCGGCTTGTCGCCCAGCGGAATGCCGTCGGAGCCGATCATGGTTTCGTCGAACGCCAGAATGCGCTGCACGTCGTCCTCGTCCATCATGAAATAGATCGCACTGCCTGGCTGCAGCCGCTGCGCCGCCTCTTCGCCCGACACGCCCCATTCGGCCGCAATGTCCTTCAGGTCGCGCCCCGCGCATTCGGGGTGCGGCTCGCTGGACGCAATGAGCACACGGCCTTCCATCATTCCGCGGTCGGTGCGGATCATGGTGGAGCCGGCCGTGTAGGGGTAGCAGTCCAGGCCGATGCATTGGTGCTGCATCGCTTCCTTGATGAAGGGCAGCGTGATTTTGGTCTTGCCGAAGTTCTGCGTGTTCTGCACCTTGTGGTGCGACACCACCACCGGAATGTCGAGCGCCCGGCCGATCTGGAAGGTTTCTTCCAGCGACTCCATCACGCGGTCGCTTTCGTCGCGCATGTGCGTCACATACAGCGCCTTGCGCGCGCTGAGCGGGCGGCCGACTTCGATGATTTCCTCGGTCGTTGCCTTCACGGCCGGCGGATAGAACGTGCCGGTCGACATGCCGATGGCACCGGCCTGCATCGCTTCTTCGACCAGTGCCTGCATGGCGGCAATTTCGGTGTCGTTCGCGGGCCGGTCGAGGTCGGCCATGACGACGGCGCGCAGTGTCGAATGCCCCACCATCGCCGCCACGTTCACTGACGAGGGTGTGGCGCGCAGGGCGTCGAGGTAGGCGGCAAAGGTGGTGAAGCGGCCTTCGGCGGGGGAGTCGAGCAGGCTGAGTGGCATGGGCAGGTCCATGTCGATGCGCAGCGGCGCGGCGCTGATGCCACAGTTTCCTGCTACGACTGTCGTCACGCCCTGGGACACTTTGAACGGCATCTGGGCCTGTGACAGCACGGCCTGGTCGTCGTGGGTGTGCGAGTCGATGAATCCTGGCGCGACGATGCGACCTGTGGCGTCGATGGTCTGTTTGGCGGTGTGGCCAGTGAGTTTGCCGATGGCAGCAATGCGGCCGTCAACAATGCCTATGTCGGCGTCGAAGCGAGGTGCCTTGGTGCCGTCGATGACTGTGCCGCCGTGGATCAGCAGGTCGTAGTGGGGGACTGGGTCGTTCATTTCGGTCCTTTCAATTCTTTAGGCGATGTTGTTTGTCTGCTGTCGTTCTCGGCGCCGTTGTTTTTGGTGCTGCTGTTCAGGGCGTGTGCACAGGCCGCCGGGTACTCCCCTCCGCGAATGTCCCCCGGGGCTTCGCCCCTCCTCCTTTATTTCGCTGCGGGGAGTACCCGACGCCCTGTGCACCTGGGCACGCTCTGAGTGATCGCACGATTAACCACTGCTCTGAAAACGCTCACGTCGATGGGGTGCCTTGCGCAGCGAAATAAAGGAGGAGGCCGCAGGCCGGGGGACATTCGCGGAGCAAGGCACCCCGTCGGCGTGAGCGTCGCCCTGAACAGCAGCGCACCCTGACAAGCAGAACGTCATCTCAGCGAAAGTGACAAGCAACCCAATGCCCGCCACTGGAAGAAGACTCACGTTCGCTCAACTCTGGCACTTGTTCCTTGCAGACAGCCTGTGCCATCGGGCAGCGGGTGTGAAAGCGGCAACCGGAAGGCGGGTTGCTGGGGCTCGGTGGGTCGCCCTGCAGCAGCATGCGGCGCGCCGGCGTGCGTGGGTTGGGCACGGGCACGGCCGACAACAGGATCTCCGTGTACGGATGCCGGGGCGTGGAGAACAGGGTGTCGCGGTCTGCAATTTCCACGATGTGCCCCAGGTACATCACCGCCACCCGGTGACTGATGTGACGCACCACCGCCAGGTCGTGCGCCACGAAAAGATAGGCAATGCCCAGCTCGGCCTGCAAGTCCATCAGCAGGTTGACCACCTGCGCCTGCACCGACACGTCCAACGCCGACACCGGCTCGTCACACACGATGAGCTTGGGGTTCAACGCCAGCGCGCGCGCAATGCCCAAGCGCTGGCGCTGCCCGCCGGAAAACTCGTGTGGAAACTTCTTCGCCGCCTCGGGCCGCAGGCCCACGCGCGAGAACAACCACTGCACGCGCTCGCGCCGCTCCGCCGCCGCACCCGCGCCGAACTTGCCGAAGTTGCGCATGGGCTCGGCCACGATGTCACCCGCCGTCAAACGCGGGTTCAGCGAGGCGTACGGGTCCTGAAAAATGATCTGGAGGTCGCGCCGGCGCAGGCGCATTTCTTCGGCCGAGAGCGACAGCAGCTCCTCGCCTTCGAGCTGCACCGAGCCCGAGGTCGGCTCCACCAGCCGCATCACCGATTTGGCCGTGGTCGTCTTGCCGCAACCCGACTCGCCGACGAGCGACAGCGTTTCGCCGCGCGCCACCGAGAACGACACGCCATCGACCGCCTGTATCGCCGGCTTCTGCTTGGCCATCCAGCGCTTGGGCGAGATGTAGTGCTTGCGCAGGTTGCGCACCTGCAGCAGAGGCGTTGCAACGGTCGTGGTCGTCATGCAGCGATCTCCTCGGCGCCGGCAGGCTGTTCCCAGTGTTCTTCGACGGCAAAGCAGGCCACCACATGGTCGCCGCCTTGCGTGGTGAGGCGCGGCGTCTCGGCGCGGCAGCGTTCGCGTGCATGGCTGCAGCGCGCGGCAAAGGCGCAGCCGCGGCCCAGCTCGTGCGCGGCCGGCACCAGGCCGGGTATTTCGGTGAGCCGCGTGCTTGCGGTGTTCATCGCGGGCATCGAGGCCATCAGCGCGCGGGTGTAGGGGTGCAGCGGGCGGTCGAACAGGTCGATCACGTCGGCCTCTTCCACCTTCTTGCCGGCATACATCACGACCACGCGGTCGCAGCTTTCGGCCACCACGCCCAGGTCGTGCGTGATCATCACCACGCCCATGCCCAGCTCCTTCTGCAGCCGTTTGATGAGGTCGAGAATCTGCGCCTGAATGGTCACGTCCAGCGCAGTAGTGGGCTCGTCGGCGATCAGCACCTCGGGGTTGCAGGCCAGGGCCAGCGCAATCATCACGCGCTGGCGCATGCCGCCGGAGAGCTGGTGCGGGTATTCGTTCACGCGGCGCTCGGGCTCGGGGATCTGCACCACGCGCAGCATTTCGACCGCGCGCTTCATCGCGTCGGCGCGGCTGGCCTTCTGGTGCAGCTGCACGGTCTCGGCAATCTGCCGGCCCACGGTGAGCACCGGGTTCAGCGAGGTCATGGGCTCCTGAAAGATCATGGAGATGCGGTTGCCGCGCACCTGGCGCATCTCGCGCTCGCTGAGCTGCATCAGGTCGGTGCCGCGCAGCCGCACGGCGCCCATGTGGCGGCCCGGCGGCGTGGGCACCAGCCGCAGGATGGACAGCGCGGTCACGCTCTTGCCGCAGCCCGACTCGCCGACCACGCCCAGCGTGCGGCCCGCGCGCACGGTGTACGACACGCCGTCGACGGAGCGCACCACGCCGGCCAGCGTGTGGAAGTGGGTGCGCAGGTTGTCGACTTCGAGCAAGGGCTCGCCGGGGGCGAGGGTGGTGTGGGGCAGGGTGTTGGTCATGACGCCTCGCTCACAGTTGCCGCGCCAGGCGCGGGTCGAGCGCGTCGCGCAGGCCGTCGCCCAGCAGGTTGATGGCCAGCACCGTGGCTGCCAGCAGCAGCCCCGGGTACAGGATGATGTGGAACGCCACCGTCACAAAGTTGCGGCCCTCGGCCATCATGTTGCCCCAGCTCGGCGTTTGTGAAGGCACGCCCACGCCCAGGAACGAGAGCGCGGCCTCGGTCAGCACCGCGGCCGCCGCCACGAAGGTGGCCTGCACCACCAGCGGTGCCACGATGTTGGGCAGTACATGGCGAATGAGGATCAGCGGCAGCCGCGTGCCCACCGCATGCGCGGCCTCCACATAGAGCTGCTCGCGCAAGGTGAGTGCCAGCGAGCGCACCAGGCGCACCACGCGCGGTATTTCGGGCACGGTGATGGCGACGATCACCGTGGTGAGGCTGGCGCGCGTGACGGCCATCAGCGCAATGGCCAGCAGGATGCCGGGGATGGCCATGAGGCCGTCCATCACCCGCATGATGGGCCCGTCCGCCCAGCGCACGAAGCCCGACACCAGCCCGAGCGCCACGCCAAAGCAGGTGGCCAGCACGGCCACCGCGGCACCCACGATCATCGATACGCGCCCGCCCCACACGGCCCGGCTGAACACGTCGCGGCCCAGCGCGTCGGTGCCGAACCAGTGCTCGCCGGAAGGCGGCTGCATGCGCGCGAGCGGGTCGATGTCCTGCGGGTCGTGCGTGGCGATCCAAGGCGCGGCCAGCGACAGCACGGCCACCGCAATCAGCAGCAGCGCGCCGATGATCAGCGTGGGGTGCTTGCGCGCCCAGCGCCAGCGCGGCGGCACGAAAGGGGCGTCGTCGAACGTGTCGTCCGTGTCCGCGGGGGCGGTGGAGGGAGCGGAAATGGTGTTCAAGGGAAGTACCGTGGACATGGCTTGGGCTCTCAGTACTGAATGCGCGGGTCGAACAGCCGGTAGCTCAAATCGATCAGCAGGTTGATCAGCACATACACGCCCGCCGACAGCAGCAGCACGCTCTGGATCACCGGGTAGTCGTGCCGCTGCACCGAGTCGATCACCAGCCGGCCCACGCCAGGAATGGCGAACACCGTCTCGGTGACGACCACGCCGCCAATCAGCAGCGCAATGCCCGCGCCGATGGTGGTGGCGATGGGAATGGCCGCGTTGCGCAGCGCATGCCCCAGCACCGCCAGCACGCCCAGGCCCTTGGCGCGCGCGGTGCGGATGTAGTCCTCGTGCAGCACCTCGAGCACGGTGGCGCGCGTCATGCGGGTCACCAGCGCGATGTACACCAGCGCCAGGTTCACGCAGGGCAGTACCAGCGAGCGCAGCCACTCGCCAGGGCTCTCGCCGAAGGGCACGTAGCCCTGCACCGGAAACCACGGCAGCTGCACCGCGAAGGTGTAGACCAGCAGGTAGCCCACCAGAAACACCGGCACCGAAAACGCCAGCACCGCGAACAGCATCACCAGCCGGTCGACCCAGCTGCCCGCGCGGTAGGCCGCGAGCGTGCCCAGCGGCACCGCCACCAGCAGCGTGATGAGCATGGTGAGCGCTGCAATCGCACCGTGGGCGCCAGCCGCTGCCCCAGCAGCTGCGTGACCGGCATCTGCGTGAAGATCGACGTGCCCAGGTCGCCGGTGAACAGCTTGCCCACCCACAGCCCGAACTGCTGCCACAGCGGCAGGTTCAGGCCGAGCGCGGCGCGCAGCTTTTCGATGTCGTCGGTGGTGGCGAGGTCGCCCGCAATGAGCGCGGCCGGGTCGCCCGGCGACAGGTGGATCAGCAAAAACACCACCACGGCCACCACCGCCATGACCGGAAGCGTCGAGAGAAAGCGTCGAACGATGTAGCCCATGGCAATGCCCTTGAACGGTGTTGGCTGGCGAGGTGCTGGCTTGGCGGGCTGTGCTGTTGCTACTTGTCGAGCATCCAGACCGTCGGCATGCCGGCCCAGAGCTTGTCCAGCCCCTTCAGGCTGGCGCGCGCGGCATACGCGGCCGAGTACTGGCCCGCGTTGATGTACGGCACGGCCTCGTAGGCACGGCGCTGGAAGGCGTCGAGCAGCTCGCGGCGCTTGGCCGGCACGGTCTCTTTGAGCCAGGCGGTGCGCAGCTCGTCCAGCGGCTTGTCGCAGGGCCAGCCGGGCAGCGTGTTGCCGCAGGCCGCGCCCAGGTAGGCGTTGGCGATGGGCGAGTTGGCATCGAACTCACCGGCCACGGTGACGTACATGTTCCAGCCGCCCGCGTCGGCCGCGTCGCGCTTGGCGCGGCGCGCGCCGATGGACGCCCAGTCCATGCTCTGCGCGTCGACGTTCATGCCGATGCTCTTCATGGTCTGCGCGGCCATCAGCGCCTCGGCGTTGAGGTAGGGCACGTCGCTGGGCACCATCAGCACCACCTTCTCGCCCTTGTAGCCGGATGCCGCGAGCATCTGCTTGGCCTTGGCCACGTCGGCCTTGCGGTAGGGCTCGGCGCCGGCGGCGGTGTCGTTGGGGCTGCCGCAGATGAAGTAGGTGGCGCAGTAGGCCATGCGCATGTCCAGCGGGAAGCCCATGGCCGCCACAAAGCGCTCCTGGCTCACGGCCTGCAGCAGCGCCTGGCGCACCTTCGGGTTGTCGAAGGGCGGGTGCAGCTGGTTCATCACCAGAAAGCCCTGGTAGGCGCCGCCCGAGCCGATCTTGATGTTCGTGTCGGTGCGCAGCGGCGCAATGTAGTCGGGCGGCAGTTGCTCGATGAGGTCGACCTCCCCGCGCTTGAGCGCGGACACCGCGCTGTTGGCGTCCGGCAGGTAGAGCCATTCGACACGGTCGAAGGTGGTCTTCTTGCTGCCCGCCAGGCCGCTGGGCGGCTCGCTGCGCGCCACGTAGTTGGGGTTGCGCGCGAACACCGTCTTGTTGCCCGGCACCCATTCGTCGCGCTTGAAGATGAAGGGGCCCGAGCCGATCACCTCGGTGAGCGGCGCCGTGGCGGGCAGCTTGGCCACGCGCTCCGGCAGCACCACCGGCGGAAAGCCCGAGGGCTTGGCCAGCGCGTCGAGCACCATGCCGAAGGGCTCGTTCAGCGTGAGGGTGAAGCTCTGCGCATCGGTCGCCTTCCATTCGGCGCCGACCGCCGTCATGGCGCGGCCCAGGCTGTCGCGCGCGGCCCAGCGCTGCAGCGAGGCCACGGCGTCGGCCGAGGTGACGGCGTTGCCGTCGGAAAACTTCAGCCCCGGGCGCAGCGTGAAGCTCCACTGCTTGCCGTCTTTGGAGGTGGTGTATTTGTCGACCATCTGCGGCTGCGGCTTGCCGGTGGCGTCCTGCGCGAAGAGGGTGTCGTACACCATGTGGCCGAAGTTGCGCGAGATGTAGGCCGTGGTGAAGGTCGGGTCGAGGATCTTCAGGTCGGCATGCGCCACCACCTTCAGGGTCTTGGGCGGCGTCTGGGCGAACGCGGGAAGGCCCGCGGCGAAGACGCCGCAAAGAGCCAGGGCAGCAAGGGCGGCAAGCGGTCGTCGTTTCATCGTCGGTTCTCCGGTCGGTGGGGGCTGAACAAAAGGGGTCAGTAGGGCAGGAAGAAAGCTCAGGCCGCAACGCCGATCGGCCACTTGGGCAGGCGCGCCTTGCGGTAGGGCAGGGTGGTGAGGTCGAGCGTCACGGCGCCGGGCGCGCCGGCATAGATGACATGCTTTGCCACCTTGGAATACGACGCATAGAAGTGCTGCGACGACTTCACGACCACGATCTTCTTCGCGGCCAGGTCGCAGCCCAGTTGCGTGAACAGGTCGGTGCCCATGGCCTGGTTGCGCCGCGTGATCAGCACGATCTGGATGCCGGCGACCTCTATCAGCGCGCAGTCGCCCATGGGGGTGGGCGTGTCCGACAGGCCCGTCATCACCAGGTCGTGCTTGAGCGCCTTCACGGTGCAGGCCAGGTCCAGCGGGTCGCCCGAGAGTGGGCTGATCTTGCCGCCGATGCGCATCTGCAGCTGCGCGCCCACACCCGCGTCGAAGGCGATGCGCACGGCAATCGGGTCCCACATCGGGCCCAGCGCGGCGTGGGTGATGCCGCGCTCCAGCATGCGCCGCAGGATGAAGGTGGAGTCGCTCGCCGCGCCGCCGCCGGGGTTGTCCGCGCCGTCGGCCAGCACCACCGGGCCGCCGTCGAAGGCCAGCGCCTCGTCGAGCGAGGCGTCGATGCTCGGGTAGTTCACCGTGAGGCCGTCGCGCATGGCGATGACCTCGTCGGCCAGCTGGCGCGCCAGGGCTTGGGCCTGGGCCTTGTCGCCGTCGGTGTACACCAGCACCTTGGTGCCCATCTCCGGCACATCGCCCCATGAGAAACCGTGCGTGAGCGAGACCGAGAGCACGCCGTTTTTTCCTTCGAGCGACTGCATGCGCTGCACGAAGCTGCGCGCCGGCTCGCGCGAGGTGTGCACGGTGACGATCATGTCGCAATCGACCATGGCGGCCACCGGCTTCACCTTGCCCTCGACCGCCGCGGCGCAGATGTCGACCAGCTCCAGCCCGCGCTCCAGGATGTCGGTGTGCGGGTACTCCTTGAACGAGACCATCACGTTGGCGTTGTCCACCATTGCGGGCGTGAGGTGGTTGTGTGGGTCGAGCTCCGCGCCAATCACGATGTCGGGCCCGACGATCTGGCGCACGCGCTGCAGCATGTCGCCTTCGCAGTCGTCGTAGCCGTCGGCCACCATGGCGCCGTGCAGGCCCAGCAGCACCATGTCGACCGGCAGCGCGGCGCGCAGGTCGGCGAGCATTTCGTCGCGCAGCGTTTCGTAGGCGTGGCGCGTGGTGATGCCGCTGGGCTGCGCGCCGGCCACCATGCCTTCGAGCAGCGTCCAGCCCTTTTCCGCGCCGCGGATGCGCGCGGCCCACAGCGGGCCCGAGTAGATCGTCAATGCATCGGGGTGCTGGCCGGCGGGAAAGTAGCCGCGGTCCTTGAAGGAGGCGATGCCCGTGGGCATCGGGCCGAAGGTGTTGGTTTCGGTGGCAAGGGAGGCACTGAAGACGCGCATGGTGGGTACTCGTGGGAAGGGGTTGTTCTTGAAGACAGCGTCAGCCGGCCTTGGCCGCGCGCAGCCGCTGCGGGCCCAGCATGTCGGCCGTGAGACCGAACGACGCAATGCGCTCCGGCAGGGGCAACCCGCGTGCCAGCGCGGCGCAGGCTTCGCCCATGGCGGCCGAGGTCTGGATGCCGTAGCCGCCTTGCGCCGCCACCCAGAAGAAGCCGGGCACGCCGGGCTCGAAGCCGCCGACCAGGTCGCCGTCGGGCACGAAGGAGCGCAGGCCGGCCCAGGTGCGCGTGGGGCGGCGAATGCTGAGCGTGGTTGCTTCCTCGATGCGGTGCATGGCGATGGCGATGTCCAGCTCCTCGGGCTGGATGTCCTGCGGCTCCACCGGGTCGGCGTTGGCCGGCGAGCCCAGCAGCATGCCGGCGTCGGGCTTGATGTACCAGCCCTCGTCGGCGCCGAACACCATGGGCCAGTGCGCCACGCCCGCGCCGCTTTCGTCGGTGGGCGGCGCAAAGATGAAGGCCGAGCGGCGGCGCGGCTCGATGCCCAGCGGCGGCACGCCCGCCATGCGCGCGACGGTGTCGACCCAGGCGCCCGCGGCATTGAGCACCACCGGCGCTTCGTACACCGTGCCGCCTGCGGTCACGCGCCACAGGTCGCCCACGCGCTCCATGGCGGTCACGCCCGCGTCGCACACTAGCTTGCCGCCGGCCTGGCGCATGCCGCGCAGGTAGCCCTGGTGGATGGCGTGCACGTCCATGTCGGCGGCGTCGGGCTCGTACACCGCGCCCAGCACCTGGTCGGGGCGCAGCACCGGCACCCGCTCGCGCGCCTGCTCGCCGCTCAGGCGCACGGCGCCGGTGTTCATGGCGCGCAGCACCTCCCAGTGGGCGTCGAGCTCGGCCATGTGCTCGGCGCCCGCCACCATCATGGCGCCGCGCGGGGTGAGCAGCGGGTGCTCGGCAAAGCCCGCGGGCGGGTGTTCGAGAAAGGCGCGGCTGGCCATGGTGAGGGCGCGCACCTGCGCCGTGCCGTAGCTTTCCATGAACAGGGCGGCCGAGCGGCCGGTGGAGTGGTAGCCGGGTTGCGATTCGCGCTCGAGCAGGATCACGCGGGCATGCGGTGCCAGCCAATGGGCCGCCGAAGCCCCGGCAATGCCGCCGCCGATCACGAGGTAGTCGGCCGCGACGGGAGTGGGTGTTTGGGAAGTCATCGGCGAAAAGTGTAGGAAGAAATTTGCGGATACGCAAATTAAATGAGGGCTACCAAGGGGAAACCATGGTGCACCGACTCGGTGAAATTTGCGTTCACGCAATTTGCACATACGCAAATTTCGGGCCCGGGCCGCGCGGATCGGCAGGGGCGGTGCGCGGTGGGGCTGGCAGAATCTGCCTGCACCACCAGAGAAAGACGCGCGTGAATCCACACACAGGGACCAAGCCGGGAACCAAGCCCAGGGAGCAGCCGCCCACCCTGGACCGCACCACTTTCGGCCATCGCCTGCGCAGCGCGCGCAAGCGCTTCGGCTGGACGCTGGCGCAACTGGCCGAGCGCTCGGGCGTGTCGATCACCACCATCTCTCGCGCCGAGCGCGGTCAGCTGGCGCTGGGCTACGAGAACTTCACCGCGCTGGGCAGGGCGCTGGACATGGACATGAACGCCATGTTCGCGGGCGCGGGTGTGAAGCCCGCGCAGTTCGACGGGCCGGTGGTCACGCGCGCGGGCAAGGGGGTGGTTTACCGCGGGCTGGCCATTGCGTACGAGTTTCTGGGCACCACGGCCGCAGGCAAGCAGATGAGCCCCATCGTCGGCACGGTGCATGCGCGGCACATTCACGGGCCGGAAGACTTCGTGCGGCACTCGGGGGAAGAGTTCGCCTATGTGCTGTCGGGCGAGATCGATGTGCACTTCGACAACGGCGAGGTGGTGCGCCTGGGCCGTGGCGACTCGCTGTACTTCGACAGCCGCCTGGGCCATGCGTATGTGAGCGTGAGCCGGCAGCTGGCGCGCATCATCGGCATGACGATCGGGGAGAGCGGGCACATGCAGTCGGCGCGCGAGGCGCCGCCGCCGGTGCTGTCGTCACCTGCGCGGTCGCGCAAAGCGAAAGCGGCACCTGCTGCTGCGCCATTGAAGGCGCCAAAGAAGAAGACGGCTGCGCGCGGCAAGCGCTGAGCAAGACTCTGTCTACTCCGGCTCGACGCCGGGCGGGGTGACGTCGGTGAGCTCGCCGATCCGCAATCGCGCGGTGGCTTGCGCCGGGCATTGCGCCCAGCGCTGGTTCAGGCCTTACTGAGGTTGCTGTCCTGGCTCGCCGGGGCGGCCTGGGCGGCGCTGCTGTTGCGCGGCGGCGGCTGCTGCGGCGGCGACGCGCTGTTGCTGCTGAGCCTGTTGCTGTTGCGCTTGTTGCTGCTGGTGCTGCGCCTGCTGCTGGGCCTGTTGTTGTTGGGCTTGTTGCTGCGCGCGAGCCTGCTGCTGCTGCTGTTGGCGGGCCTGCTCTTGCTGAGCCTGTTGCTGCTGGCGTGCCTGGTTCTGCGCCTGCTGTTGCTGCATTTGCTGCTGTTGCTGCTGTTGCTGCTGGCGCTGCACTTGTTGTTGCTGCTGTTGCGCCTGCTGCTGCGCGCGCTGCTGGGCTTGCTGTTGTTGCTGCTGCTGCTCCCGCGCCTGCTGCTCGTGAGCCTGTTGTTGGCCCCGCTGCTGTTGCTCGGCCTGCTGGCGCCTTGCCTGTTCGGCCTGGGCTTGTTGCTGCTGCTGACCCTGCTGCTGCGCGCGTTGCTGGGCTTGCTGTTGCTGCTCGCGCGCCTGCTGCTGGCCTTGCTGCTGTTGCTGTGCCTGCTGACGCCTCGACTGCTCAGCCTGGGCTTGCTGCTGTTGTGCCTGCTGCTGCGCACGTTGCTGCGCTTGTTGTTGCTGCTCTCGCGCCTGCTGCTGACCCTGCTGTTGTTGCTGTTGCGCTTGCTGGCGGCGCGCCTGCTCGGCCTGGGCTTGCTGCTGCTGGCGTTGCTGCTCCTGTTGGGCCTGCTGCGCCTGCTGTTGCGGCTGCCCTTGCGGATTGCCGCCGCGCTGTTGCGCCTGCTGCTGGGCCAGCTGGGCTTGCTGCATCTGGGCCTGTCGCGCTTGCTGTTGTTGCTCGCGCGTCTGTTGCTGCTGCACCTGCAGTTGACGGGCTTGCTGTTGGGCCTGCTGTGCTTGTTGGGCTTGTTGTTGCTGTGCCTGCTGCTGGGCGCGTTGCTGCGCTTGCTGCTGCTGGGCTTGTGCCTGTTGCTGCTGTGCCTGGGCTTGCGCCTGTTGCTGCGCCATCACGGCTTGCTGCTGCTGGCGTTGTTGCTGTTGCTGCTGCTGCGCGAGCTGTGCCTGTTGTGCCTGCGCCTGCTGCTGCGCAAAGGCCGGCCCCGCCGCAAAGTTGGGCGGCATGCCGCCACGCGCGCCGCCGCCGTTGTTGTTGTTGTAGACGTTGCGCTCGTTCACGTTGTTGATGACACTGGTCGAGCGCGACACGTAGGTGCTGTTGTTGTAGACCACGGCTGGCCGTGCGAAGGCCTGCGGTGCACCGCGGTCGCGATCGCGGTCACGTCCGCGTGGACCGCCCCAGTTCATGTCCCACGAATGCCAGCCCCAGTCGTGGCGCTCCAGCGCAGCGCCCACCACCACGCCGGCGCCGAACGCCAGCGCGCCCGCGGCAGCCAGTTGGCCGCCGCTGTAGCCCTGCGCTACCTGCACCGGCGGCGCATAGGCATAGCCGGGGTACACAGGCTCTGGCGTTCCGTAGATCACCTGCGGGTCGTATGCGGGCACATACACCACGTCGGGCTGCACGGGCTCGATGGTGATGTATTGCGGCGGCGCCGCGATCACTGAAGGGCCGCCGTACACCGGCTGCAGGTCGGGTGAAGGCGCGTAGTTGCGCGGCGTGGCCGCGGTGGCCACGCGCAGCTTGTCGTTGTTCTTCAGACGCCCCGCCTTGGCGGCGCGCTGGCGCATGACCTGGATGGCGTTCATCACGTCCGCTGGGTCGTTGTAGTAGGCCTGGCCGAGCGCGGTGGTCCAAGGGATGTTGCCGGCCAGTTGGTCGACCACGGGGCGGAACGCGGTGAGCGACTTCACGCTTGGGTCCCAGGGCTGCTGGTTGGCCGCGTCGGAGAGCGGGCCAGCCTTCAGGTTGCGGTTCTGTCCAAGCCAGTTGTGCGCGGCGGTGATCTGCTCGGGGTAAGTGGCGCCGGCCAGAATCTGTGCGACCAGCTTGTCGGGATACAGCGCGATGGGCGCAACCATCTGGTAGAGCTGCTCCGCAGAGGGCGGGGCATAGGCCACGGGCACCGCAACAGCAGGTGCGGCGGCCTGCGTCTGGGGCACTGTGGGCGCGGGCATCGCGGTTGCCGGGTCGACCGCTGCTGTGGGGGCGGCTGGCGCGCTGGGTGTCTTGTCGCAGCCTGCAAGCACCAGAGCGCCGATGCACAGCGAGAGGGTCAGCAGGCGGGGAGTGAAGTTGTTGTTTGTCATCTGGAGCTCCATGAGGACGCCGGCGTCGGGCCCGGAACTCTTTCAACGGCGCGCGGCAACAAGCGATGACAAAGCTTGCGCGCCTGATGCAACCGACTGTGTCGGTGGTGCGCCGTCAACCCTGTCGGCGCACAGCCCCACGGCCCGGAGGCCGTGGGCTACAACCAGCGGCCTACTTGGCGCCGCCGGTGTACTTGGTGACGTTGGCGGCGCTCACGTGGTAGCCGCTCACACCCATCATCGAGTCGTTGCGCAGCGTCTGCAGCTTGCCGGTGACCCACACGGTGTCCATGGCGCGGAACTTGGCGCCCTTTTGCGGAATGACGTGCAGGATCTGGTTGGCCGGTGGCGGCGGCGTGTGGATGCAGGCGCCGAAGTAGGGCACCAGCAGAAATTCGGTGACCTCACCCTTGGCTTCTTCCAGCGGCACGATGAAGCCGGGAATCTTCACTTCCACGCCGTTCATCGCCGGGTTGGTGGGTGCGTTGTTCGACACGTCCTGCATCTTCATGAGCAGCTCGTTGGCGCGCGGGTCGCCGTCGTCCAGCGCGCTCAGGTCCATGCCCTTGAACTCCTTGGCCGGGTCCCAGTCTTTGGGCACCAGCTCTTCCCAGGTGATCTGGCGTGCCTGGCCCGGCGCGGCCTTGCTGGCGCCTGGTGAGGCCGATGCGGCCGGCGCGGCCGATTTGCCGCCCAGCGGGTTGGCCGCGGTGGTGTCCTTGGCGGCCGGCTCGGCGGCCCAGGCAGCGGCCGCGAGGCCGGCACCCGCAAGCAGCATTGAAAGCCGCGTGAAAGCTTTGGGGTGGTTCTTTGCGTTGGCGATGGGCATGGTTCAGATCCTGGGAGAAAGGCCGTCGGCAAGAGAGAGGCGGTAGGCGCGAATGCCGGGCAGAAGGCTTGCGAGCCATCCGGCGACCAGCAGGCTCGCCATCAGCAGCCATTCGTTCAGTGTAGGTTCGGAAAGGCTCAATGTCAGCCCGAACTGTGCCTGCAGCCATGGCGAGAGCAGGGCGATGCCCAGCACCGCCATCACCAGACCCAAGGCCACGCCCAGTACGGTGACCATCGCGCCTTCGAGCGCGAGCAGCGCAAGCACATGGCGCAGGCCCGCGCCCACGGCGCGCAGCACGGCCAGCTCGCGGCGGCGTTCGTTCAGCCCCGCCATCACCACCGACACCAGCCCCGCAAGGCTCACCAGCGCCACCAGCGCCGACATGAGCAGCAGCGCGTTCTCGCCGATGCCGATCACGCTCCACAGTTCGTCGAGCGCCACGCCGGGCAGGATGGCCATGAGCGGCTCGCCGGTGTAGGTGGAAATCCAGCGCTGCACGCCGAACACCGCCGCGCGGTTCTTCAGGCCGACCAGCGCGGCCGTCACGTTCTTGGGCGTGAGGTCGAACTTGCGCACCTGCTCGGCCGGAATGTGCACGCCCGGCATCGGCGCGCCGCCCACCCACTCCAGGTGAATGGCTTCCATCGCCGCCAGGCCGATGTGCACCGTGCGGTCGACCGGCGTGCCGGTGCGTGCGAGCACACCGACCACGGTGAAGGGCTTGTCGGCGTGCTCGGCCACGTTGAGTTCGCCGCTGCCGTGCGCCAAGGTGATCTTCTGCCCCACGTGGTAGCCGAGCTTGTCGGCCACCTCGGCACCCACCACCGCGTCGAACAGTTCGCTGAAGGGCTTGCCCTCGCGCATCTTCAGCAGTTGCTTGTCGCCGTAGCGAAAGCGCGTGAAGTACTCGGGCGACGTGGCCAGCACCGCAAAGCCGCGGTGCGAGTCGCCCAGCGACAGCGGCACCACCCAGTCGACACCGGGGTGCGCCTGCAGCGCCTGCACGCTCTTCCACGCAATGTTGTTGGTGGCCGCGCCAATGCGAAACACCGAGTACAGCAGCAGTTGCGTGGAGCCGGTGCGCGCGCCCACGATCAGGTCGGTGCCCGAGACGGACGACGCGAAGTTCTCGCGCAGCTCGGTGCGGATGCGCTCCACGCCCAGCAGCAAGAAGGTCGACAGCGCGATCGAGAACACGGTAAGCGCGAGCGTGAAGCGCCGGTTCCAGGCGCTGCGCCAGGCAATGGAAAAAAGTGCCTTCATGCGTCCACCGCCATCGCGCTGGTGGCCGCGCGGTTGATCTCCGGCAGCAGCACATGCCGCGCAAAGCGCTGCGCAATGCGCTGGTCATGGCTCACGAACACCAGGGCGCTGCGGTTCTCCACGCAGGCCGTCAGCAGCACATCGAGAAAGGCCTCGCGCCGGTCTTCGTCCAGCGCGGAGGTGGGCTCGTCGGCAATCACCACCTCGGGCTGGCCGATGAGCGCGCGCGCCGCGGCCACGCGCTGCTGCTGGCCCACGGAGAGCTGCAGCGCCTGGCGCTTCCACAGGTTGCGGTCCAGGCCCATCTGGTCGAGCAGGTGCTCGGCCTCGGCGCGCGAAGTGCCGTTGCGCGAGGCCTGTGCCTCGCGCCGTGCCGAGAAGCGGCAGGGCAGCAGCACGTTGTCGAGCACGCTCAGGTACGGCAGCAGGTTGAACTGCTGAAAGATGTAGCCCACGTGCGCCACGCGGCTGCGGTCGCGCTGCGTGCCCGAGAGCTTGGACCAGTCGTGGCCCAGCAGCATGACGCGGCCTTCGTCGGCCACCAGCACGCCGGCCAGCAGCGACAGCAGCGTGCTCTTGCCGCAGCCGCTGGGGCCGTGCAAAAACACCGATTCACCGGCGCTGATGCGAAAGGCCTCGATGTCGATGCACGGCGTCTTCACGCCGGGCCATGCAAAGCGCAGCGCTTCGGCGGCAAGCACTACGCGCAGGGGAGAAACATCGGCCGCGCGGGCCGCTCCAGCCTCGGGGACGGCGCTCACAGCGTCACTTGCCCCAACCCAGGCGGGCCGGCTGCTCGGCCTGCGCGCCGCTCGGGCGCTTCAGCTGGCGCTTGAACTGGCCCTGCGCGGTGGCAATCTGCGAGTCGATCTGGCGCAGCCCCTTGAACGCGCTGAACAGGTTCACGTCGATGAACTTCGCGGCGCCCGCGTTGGTGCAGTTGAAGGAGAAGGTGGCGTCCAGGTCGGCATGGCCGGCGGGCTCACTGGGGTCGGGGTTGCCCAGGCCCAGCGCGCCGGAGCGCAGGTCGACGGGGCCGAGCTTGCAGTTGGCGGCGGGGTCGACGGTGAAGAGCTTGTCGGCCGCGCGCAGCTGGGCCACGGCCTCTTCGACGGCCTTTTTCTCGGCGTCGGTCTTGGGGGCGCGCTCGAAGCCCACGATGTTGTCGAGCGGGGACTCCATGTCGATCACCACCGTGGGGCCGTCGATGGCCACGTCCAGCTTGAGCTGGCCGTGCACGTGGGCGTGCTGTTGCTGTGCCTGTGCGGTGAGGAAGGGGGCGGCCGCGAAGAGCGTGGCCGCGATGGCGAGACCGGTGATGCGGCTGCGGCCGGATGCCCGGAAACGTCGATTCGTCAATGTCATGGTTCAGCGCCTTGCCGGGTCGGCAGCCCCGGCGTGTTGCTCCATTCGCTCCAGCTGCCGGCATAGAGCGCGGTCGTCCCGAACCCCGCGATCTGCATGGCGAGCAGGTTGGGCACGGCACTGACACCGCTGCCGCACTGGTGGACGACGCTTGCCGGGTCGCGGCCCGCAAGCAGCGCTTCGAACTCGGCACGCAATTGCGATGCCGGCTTGAACTTGCCGTCCGGACCGATGTTCTCGGCAAAGGGCCGGTTCAAGGCCCCGGGGATGTGACCGGCAATCGGGTCCAGAGGTTCCACCTCGCCGCGGTAACGTGCACCGGCGCGTGCGTCGATCAGGTTCTGGTCAGGCTGGCCGAGCCGACGCACCACGGTGTCGGTGGTCACGAGTTTTGCAATGGGCTCGCCGGTGACAAAGTTCGACTGG
Organism: Variovorax sp. H27-G14; assembly: GCF_046156345.1. NCBI lineage: Bacteria > Pseudomonadati > Pseudomonadota > Betaproteobacteria > Burkholderiales > Comamonadaceae > Variovorax > Variovorax sp. H27-G14. The sequence continues at coordinate 257,527 of NZ_JAYLVN010000001.1, read as the reverse complement.
AAGCGCGCGGGCTCCTCGCGGTTCGTCACTTCGCCGCCCGCCGCCTGCCAGGCCTGCAGGCCGCCGTCGAGCACGGCCACGGCGTCGTGGCCCATCCACTTGAGCATCCACCACAGGCGCCCGCAGTAGTTGGCGCCGTTGCGGTCGTACACCACGGCCTGCATGTTGTTGGCAAAGCCGATGCCCGAGAGCCACTGCGCGAACTTCTCGCGGCTGGGCAGCGGGTGCCGCCCGCCCGAGGCCGGCAGGCCGTCGTCCTGCGCCACCACCACCTCGCCGTGCGCGCCGGGCACGCCGTGCCTGGCGCTCAGGTCGGTGTCCAGGTTGGCATGGTGCGCGCCCGGAATGTGCGCGGCGGCGTACTGCTGCGGGCCGGCGTCGGGTTTCATGAGGTCGAAGCTGCAGTCGAACACCATGAAGGGTGTGTCGCCGGCCTGCAGCTGCTGGAGTTGATCGACGGCGATGAGGGTGGTGTACATGGCGCGTGCTCCTTCGAAAAAAATGTCGTTCAGTGTTCTTCGGCCGGGGCCTTGGGCACGGCCCGTTGTCGCAACACCGTTGCAGCAATGCCGCTGGCAATGATCAGTGCCATGCCGGCCCAGCCCATGGCGTCGATGCGTTCGTGGAACAGCACCACGCTGTAGAACGCCGCGAACACGATGCCCGAATACTGCAGGTTGGCGACCACCAGCGTGCCGGCCTGGGTCTTGGCGGTGGCGTAGGCGCGCGTCATGCACAGCTGCCCCAGGGCGGCCAGCAAGCCGATGGGCAGCAGCCACAGCGCATGCTGCCAGGTCCACGAACTGCCGCCCGAAAAGCCGGTGATGGCGGTGGCAAAGGCGCCGGCCACGGCCGAGCCCACCGCGAAATAGAACACCGTGCGCAGCTCCGGCTCGCCGATGCGCGACAGCGCCACCACCTGCATGTAGGCGAACGCGGCCGTGAGGCCCGACAGCAGGCCCAGCAGCCCGGCAAAGCCCTGGTTGCCGTCCACGCTGGGCCGCAGCATGAGCACCACGCCGGCAAAGCCGACGAGCACCGTCATGGCCAGCGCGCCCTGCAGCGGAGGGCGCTCCACGCGGCCATCGCGTCCGGGCACCGGCACCCAGGCCAGCAGCGCGCCACCGATCAGAAAGGCCGCGACCCACACGCTGCTCATGTAGTTCAGCGTGACGGCGGTGGCCAGCGGCATGTGGGCAATGGCGTAGAACCAGGCGCCGAGAGAGATCACGCCGATGGTGCTGCGCCAGGCATGCATGCCGGGGTATTTGGTGGCCAGCGACACACCGCGGTTGCGCGCCAGCAGCCAGAGAAAAACAATGCCGATGAGGCCGCGCCCCAGCACCATTTCGCCGCTGTTGAACCACTCAGAAGCAATCTTCACGACCACGCTCATCGTGGCGAACAAAAAGGCGCCGAGCACCATCCAAAGCGCTTGCATCGTCGGTCAGTCTTGAATCAATGGAAAAGAAAAAAGTGCGCTCACTTGCAGCCCTTCGACAAGCTCAGGGCGAACGGTATGGAGGTCAGTCGAACGCACCCCAACTGTTCGGGCTGAGCTTGTGGAAGCCTCTCACGCCGCAGCCTGCTGCATGGCCACGCGGTACCACTCGTGGAACTGCTGCATGCCGTCTTCCATCGGGCTCTGATAAGGCCCCGTCTCGTTGTCGCCGCGCAGCATGAGCGCACGGCGACCGGCGTCCATGCGCTCGGCAATCTCGTCGTCTTCCACGCAGGTTTCCATGTAGGCGGCCTGCTGGGCCTCGACGAACTCGCGCTCGAAGGCGACGATTTCCTCGGGGTAGAAGAACTCGACCATGTTCAGCGTCTTGGTCGGGCTCACCGGGTGCAGGGTCGACACGGTGAGCACGTGCGGATACCACTCGACCATCACGTGCGGGTAGTAGGTCAGCCAGATGGCGCCGTACTTCGGCGGCTTGCCGTCGCGGTACTTGAGCAACTGCTCCTGCCACTTCTGGTAGACCGGGCTGCCCGCGCGGCCCAGCCGGTTGGCCACGCCCACCGTCTGCACCGAGTAGTTGCGGTTGAACTCCCAGCGCAGGTCGTCGCAGGTGACGAAGCTGCCCAGGCCCGGATGGAACGGGCCCACGTGGTAGTCCTCCAGGTACACCTCGATGAACGTCTTCCAGTTGTAGTTGCACTCGTGCAGCTCGACCCGGTCCAGCGTGTAGCCGCTGAAGTCCAGGTCGGCCCGGGGGCCGAGATCCGCCATGTGGGCGGCCACGTCGTGGCCGGTGCCGTCGGCGTTTTTCTCGAACAGCAGGCCGTTCCACTCGGTGAGCGGGTAGTTGTGCAGGTGAAGGCACGGGTCCTGCTCGAAGTGCGGCGCACCGATCAGCGTGCCTGTGGTGCGCGGGTCGCTGGCGGCGTAGGTCCAGCGGTGCAAGGGGCACACGATGTTGCCGCCGGCCTGGTTGTCGAGCTGGCCGCGGCCCTGCAGGATCAGCGCCTGGCGATGCCGGCAGACGTTGGAGATCAGCTCCACGCCCTTGGGCGTGTGCACCAGCGCACGGCCCTGGTGCTCCTGGGGCAGCGTATGGAAGTTGCCCATTTCGGGCACGGCCAGGCGATGGCCGACGTAGCGGGGCCCTCGCGCAAAAAGGTTCTGCATTTCGCGGGCATAGAGTGCCTCGTCGAAATACGCGGAAACTGGAAGTTGGCTCGCGGCCTGCTGCAGTTGAAGACTTAAATCAGACATGGAGGACCTGACCAAGCTCCCCACAGGGAGAAAAGAGAGAAGAACGGGAGGCGCCGTCTGGAGGGTCGACGGCCCGAAGAATGCGCTGACATCGTCAACGAGAGAAGTTCGCATTGTACCCGTCGGCCCCTGTTTTGGTCCCGGTCCTAAAATGCCCGGTTTCACCCACGTTTCGCTTGCATGCCCAAGGTGCCTTCTCCTTCCACGTCCAGCCCGGCGGCCACGCCCGACACGGGCACGTTGCCCGCCAGTTACGAAGCCGGGCTTCAGGAACTGGAACAACTGGTGGCGGAACTCGAATCGGGCCAGTTGCCCCTCGACCAGCTGCTTGGCAGCTACCAGCGCGGCGCCGTGCTGCTCGCCTTCTGCCGCGACAAGCTGCAGGCGGTCGAAGACCAGATCAAGGTGCTCGACGCGGGCAGCCTGAAGGTCTGGACGGCCGAATGAGCGCCGCCACAATGAATTCCCCCCACTGGGACGCCAAGACCCTTGCCGGTTGGAGCGAGCCGCACCTGGCCACGGTCGAGGCCGCGCTGTCGCGCTGGGTCGGCGTGGACGCCCCGGTGCTGCTGGGCGACGCCATGCGATACGCCGTGCTCGACGGTGGCAAGCGGCTGCGACCCCTGCTGGTGCTGGCCGCCAGCGAGGCCGTGGGCGGCAACCACGCCGCGGCCCTGCGCGCGGCCTGCGCCACCGAGCTGATCCATGCCTATTCGCTGGTGCACGACGACCTGCCGTGCATGGACAACGACGTGCTGCGCCGCGGCAAGCCCACCGTGCATGTGAAGTTTGGCGAGGCAGACGCGCTGCTGGCCGGCGACGCGCTGCAGGCGCTGGCCTTCGAGCTGCTCACGCCCGAGGGCGACGAGATTCCCGCCGCCATTCAGGCCCTGCTGTGCCGCCTGCTCGCGCGCGCCGCGGGCAGCCAGGGCATGGCCGGCGGCCAGGCGATCGACCTGGCCAGCGTAGGCATTGCGCTGAACGAAGCGCAGCTGCGCGAAATGCACCGCCTGAAGACCGGCGCGCTGCTGCAGGGCAGCGTGGAGATGGGCGCGGCCTGCGGCCCCGTCACCGATACGGCGCTCGTTGCGCTGCGCGACTACGGCGCGGCCATCGGCCTTGCGTTTCAGGTGGTCGACGACATCCTGGACGTCACCGCCGACTCGCACACCCTGGGCAAGACCGCCGGCAAGGACGCCGCGGCCGACAAGCCCACCTACGTTTCGCTGCTCGGCCTCGACGGCGCGCGCGTGCAGGCCCGCCAGCTGCTGGCCGACGCGCTGGGCGCACTGGAACAGAGCGGCCTCGCCGACACCGCCGCGCTGCGCGCGCTGGCCCACATGGTGGTCGACCGAGACCGCTGAGAGAGAAAAGAACACACCTTCATGGCTCCGCTGCTCCCCACACTCCACGACCCCTCGCCGATCCGCAAGTACGACCGGGCCCAGCTGCGCCAGCTGTCCGACGAGGTGCGCGCCTGCGTGCTCGACAACGTGTCGCGCACCGGCGGCCACCTGAGCTCCAACCTCGGCACGGTCGAGTTGACGGTGGCGCTGCACCATGTGTTCAACACGCCGCACGACCGCCTGGTGTGGGACGTGGGCCACCAGACCTACCCGCACAAGATCCTTACGGGCCGGCGCGAGCGCATGCCCACGCTGCGCCAGCTCGGCGGCATCTCGGGCTTTCCGCAGCGCAGCGAGAGCGAGTACGACACCTTCGGCACGGCGCACTCGTCGACCAGCATCTCGGCCGCGCTGGGCATGGCCATGGGTGCGAAGCAGAAGGGCGAAGACCGCCACGCCGTGGCCATCATCGGCGACGGCGCGCTCACGGCGGGCATGGCCTTCGAGGCACTGAACAACGCGGGCGTGTGCGACTGCAAGCTGCTGGTGATCCTGAACGACAACGACATGTCGATCAGCCCGCCGGTGGGCGCGCTCAATCGCTATCTTGCGCAGCTGATGAGCGGCAACTTCTACGCGGCCGCCAAGAACGTGGGCAAGAGCGTGCTGCGCAACGCGCCGCCGCTGTTCGAGCTGGCCAAGCGCCTGGAGCAGCATGCCAAGGGCATGGTCGTGCCGGCCACGCTGTTCGAGCAGTTCGGCTTCAACTACGTCGGCCCCATCGACGGCCACGACCTCGATTCGCTGGTGCCCACGCTGGAGAACCTGAAGCACCTGGACGGCCCGCAGTTTCTGCACGTGGTCACCAAGAAGGGCCAGGGCTACAAGCTGGCCGAGGCCGACCCGGTGGCCTATCACGGCCCGGGCAAGTTCGATCCGCAGGTCGGGCTGGTCAAGTCGACCGTGGTGGCCAAGCAGACCTTCACGCAGGTGTTCGGCCAGTGGCTGTGCGACACGGCAGCCGCCGACGGCCGTCTGGTGGGCATCACGCCCGCAATGCGCGAGGGCTCGGGGCTGGTGGAGTTCGAGAAGCGCTTCCCTGACCGTTACTACGACGTCGGCATTGCCGAGCAGCATGCCGTGACCTTCGCGGCCGGCCTGGCGTGCGAGGGGCTGAAGCCGGTGGTGGCGATCTACTCCACCTTTCTGCAGCGCGCCTACGACCAGCTGATTCACGACGTGGCCATTCAGAACCTGCCTGTTGTGTTTGCGCTCGACCGCGCGGGCCTGGTCGGCGCCGATGGCGCCACGCACGCGGGTGCCTACGACATTCCCTTCCTGCGCTGCATTCCGAACATGAGCATCGCGTGCCCGGCCGACGAGCGCGAATGCCGCCAGTTGCTCACCAGCGCGTACGAGCAGAACCATCCGGTGGCGGTGCGCTATCCGCGTGGCGCGGGGGCCGGCGTGACGCCGCACCTGACGCTCGAATCGCTGCCGCTGGGCAAGGGCGAGATTCGCCGCGAAGGCCAGCGCATTGCCATCTTCGCGTTCGGCACGCTGCTGTACCCCGCGCTCAGCGCCGCCGAATCGCTGAACGCGACGGTGGTCAACATGCGCTGGGCCAAGCCGCTGGACGTGGAGTTGCTGCTGAAGGTTGCGGCCACGCATGACGCGATCGTCACGCTGGAAGAGGGCGCCATCGTCGGTGGTGCCGGCAGTGCGGTGCTCGAAGCGCTGCAGGCCGCCAATGTGTTGAAGCCGGTGCTGCAACTGGGCCTGCCAGACCGCTTCATCGAGCATGGCGATCCGACCAAGCTGCTGGCCGGCATCGGCCTCGATGCGCCGGGCATCGAAAAGTCCATCGCCGAACGCTTCGGCCGCAACTGAGTTCGGGTATTGCTCCTTCCCCTCCCGGGGGAAGGCTGGGATGGGGGCAAGCGGCCTCAACGAAGCTGCGGCATATCAAGCGCCGCCGGCCCCCACCCCGACCCTCCCCCAGCGGGGGAGGGAGAAAAACCCAAGGTCAGCTCCCCAGGTACGCGTCCTGCACCTTCGGGTTGCCCAGCAGCTCGCGCCCCGTGCCTTCGAGCACGATGCTCCCCGTTTCGATCACATACGCCCGGTCCGCAATCTTCAGCGCCTGGCGCACGTTCTGCTCCACCAGAAAGATCGTCAGGCCCTGCTTGTTGATCTCGCGCAGCGTGCGAAAGATGTCCTGCACGATGATCGGCGCCAGGCCCATCGAGGGCTCGTCGAGCAGCAGCACGCGCGGCTTGGCCATCAGGGCCCGGCCGATGGCCAGCATCTGCTGCTCGCCACCCGACAGGTTGCCCGCCAGCCCGTCGGCCCGGTCCTTCAGCACCGGAAAGAGGGCATAGATGCGCTCCAGGTCGGCCAGGCGCGCGGCTGTGCCGTCGCGCCGCGTGTAGGCGCCCAGCTCCAGGTTGTCGCGCACCGTCAGCGTGGTCAGCGTGGCGCGGCCTTCGGCCACCTGCACCACGCCACCGGCCACGATCTTGTGCGGCGACAGGCCCGTGATGTCCTGCCCCGCAAAGCTCACGCGCCCGGCGGTCTTCTTCACCAGGCCCGACAGCGCCAGCAGCGTGGTCGACTTGCCCGCGCCGTTGGCGCCGACCAGCGTGGTGATCTGCCCTTCATGCAGCTCGAAGTCGATGCCCTTCACGGCCTGCACATGGCCGAAGGACACCTTCAGGTCTTTCACCTGCAGCAGGGGGGTTGTCATGGTGCCGCTCATGCCGCAGCCTCCTCGTTCGTGGCTTCGTCGTCTTCGCGGCCCAGGTAGGCCTCGATCACCTGCGGGTCGTTGCGGATCTCGTCGGGGCCGCCGCGCGCGATGATGCGGCCGAAGTTCAGCACCGCAATCTGCTGGCACAGGCCCATCACGAAGCGCATGTCGTGCTCGATCATGAACACCGTGAAGCCGCGCGCCGAGATGTTCTGAATCTCCACCATCAGCTCGCTCTTTTCGGTGCTGTTCATGCCGGCCACCGGCTCGTCGAGCAGCAGCAGCGTGGGCTCGGTGGCCAGCGCGCGCGCCAGTTCCAGCTTGCGCTGGTCGCCGTAGGAGAGGTTGTCGGCCGTGTCCTCTGCCTTGTGGTCGAGCTTGACCCAGCTGAGCAGTTCGCGTGCACGGTCGCGCGCGCGCTTTTCCTCGCTGCGGAACAGGCCCGAGCCGGCCAGCAGGCCGAAGGGGCCGTAGCGCAGCTTGGAATCCATGCCGACGATCACGTTCTCCAGCAGCGACATCTCCTTGAAGATGCGGATGTTCTGAAAGGTGCGCGCAATGCCGCCCCGGGTGATCTGGAAGGGCTTGCGCCCCGCCAGGTCCCGACCTTCGAAATGGATGGTGCCGCTGGTGGTCGGCAGCAGGCCGGTGATCAGGTTGAACACCGTCGTCTTGCCGGCCCCGTTGGGCCCGATCAGGCCGAAGATGCCGCCCTTGGGAATGTCCAGGTTCACGTCCTGCAGGACCTTGAGTCCGCCGAAGTGGCGCGACACGTTCTTCAGTGTCAGCAGTGTCTGGTCGCTCATGCTGCGCTCCCCTTGCGGCCGAACCACTGGCGGATGCGCGCCGGGTCCCAGATGCCCTTGGGCAGGAACAGCACGATCAGCACCAGGATGAAGCCATTGACCACCAGGCGGAACGCGCCCAGGCCACGCAGCATTTCCGGCAGCAGCGTGAGGATAGTGCCGCCCAGCACCGGGCCGGTGAGCCCGCCGATGCCACCCAGAATCGCCATCGTGAGGATGTCGACCGCGCGGTTGAAGCCGTACTCCGCCGGGCCGATGAAGAAGGTCAGGTGTGCGTTCAGCGTGCCCGCCAGGCCGGCAATGGCGCCGCCCAGCACAAAGGCCAGCATCTTGTGGCCCGCCACGTCGATGCCCATCAGGCCGGCGGCGGTTTCGTCTTCCTTGATGGCCTCGAAGGCACGGCCCACCTTGGAGCGGCGCACGCGCCACAGCACCAGCAGCGTGAGCACCAGCGCCAGCGCCACGTGCCACCACTGGGTCGACTGCGGAATGCCGTTCAGCCCCAGTGCGCCGCCCGTGAGCGACTCGGCGTTGAGGATGGCGATGCGCACCACCTCGCCGAAGGCCAGCGTGGCCATGGCCAGGTACACGCCCGACAGCCGCAGCGTGGGCTTGCCGATGACGAAGGCCACCAGCGCCGGCGCGGCCATGCCGGCGGCAATGGCCACCGGAAACGGCACGCCGTAGCTCAGCGTGAGGATCGACGCGGTGTACGCGCCAATGCCCATGAAGGCCGCATTGGCCAGGGCCAGCATGCCGCAGGCCAGCGTGAGCCAGATGGACAGTGCCAGCAGGCTGTTGATGCCCAGCGAGAGCACCAGGTTGCTGTAGACCGACCAGAAGTTGTCGAGTGCTTCCATCGTCAGACCTTGCGCTCTTTGAGCGAGCCGAAGAGGCCCTTGGGGCGCACCAGCAGCACCAGGAACAGCAGGCCGAAGGCCACCGCGTCGCGCATGTTGGAGCCCACGTAGGCCACCGACAGCACCTCGGCAAAGCCCAGGAACAGGCCACCGAGCAGCGCCCCGCGAATGTCGCCCATGCCGCCCAGAATGATCACCGCAATGCCCTTCTCCAGCATCGGCTGGCCCATCAGCGGGAAGAGGGCGTTCGAATACAGCCCGATCAGCACGCCCGCCACGCCACCGAGGCCGGCGGCCACGAAGGAGGTCAGGTAGAACAGGCCCTCCACGTTCACGCCCACCAGGTACGCCGCCTTGGGCGACTCCGCAATGGCGCGCAGTGCGCGGCCCAGTTGCGTGCGCTGCAGCGACAGCATCAGCACGCCCATGAGCACGAAGGACGCCAGCACGATGCCCAGCTCCAGCACGGTGACGTGGATGCCCGCGAACACCAGCGCGTCGTCGGGAATGGTGCCGGGCGGGAAGCGCAGGTTTTCCGCGCCGAAGATGCCCTGGATGCCGTTGTTCAGGATGATGGCCACGCCGATGGTGGCGATCATCGGAATCAGGTGCGGTGCGTTGCGCTTGCGCAGCGGCTTGAGCACCAGCACGTCGACCAGAAAGCCCAGCACGCCGCAGAACGCGAAGGCGAACGGCAGCCCGACCCACAGCGGCATGCCCGACACGCGCATGAATTCGGCCGCCGAATAGGCGCCCACCATGAACACCGCGCCGTGCGACAGGTTGATGACGCCGAGCACGCCGAAGATGAGTGTGAAGCCAAGGGCGAAGAGTGCGTAGACGCACCCCAGCGACAGGGCGTTGACAAGCTGCTGATCGAGCACGATGGGCTTCCGTCAGGCCGCAAGCCGAGGGGCGTTGCGGCAAATCAAAAAAGAAAACGGCGCAGAGGGCAGTCCTGCGCCAGATGCGAGAGAGGCGAGAGAGGCATGGCGGGCCGCGCGGCCCGCCACCGAAGCGGCAGGAACCCTGCTTACTTCTCGATCACGAACTGCGTGCCGCGCGTCACGCTGACGATGGCCTGCTGCTGCGCGTCGTAGCCGGCGGGCTTGCCGGCCTTGTCCTTGGCGCGCGCGAAGGCGAAGGCGCCGGTGGCACCGGTCCACTTCACGTTGGGCAGCGCGTCGCGCAGGGCGGCGCGGTCGTTGGTGAGGTTGCCGGTGAGCTTCACGCCCTTGAGCGCCTGGGCCACCACGTACAGGCCGTCGTAGGCCTGTGCCGCGAACTGGTCGGGAGCCGCCTTGAACTTGTCGTTGTAGGCCTTCTGGAACTTGGTGTTCTCGGGCGTGGCGTTGCTGGACGACCAGGGGCTGCCCACGTACAGGTTGTCCGAGCTGCCCTTGGCCAGTTCGAAGATCTTGGTCGAGTTCATGCCGTTGCCTCCGATGACCGGCACGTTCAGGCCGAGCTGGCGGGCCTGCACCATGATGGGCGCGCCTTCGGCCAGCAGGGCCGACAGCACGATGGCGTCGGGGTTGGTGGCCTTGATCTTGGTGAGCTGGGCCTTGAAGTCGACGTCGCCCTTGGCAAAGGTCTCGGTCGTGGTCACGGTCAGCTTCAGGTCTTCCAGGGCCTTCTTGAAGTTGTCGTAGCCGCTCTTGGTGAACACGTCGTCGTTGCCGTAGAGCACCGCAACCTTCTTCACGTTGGCGTGCTTGATGGCCACGCGCAGGGTCTCGGGCAGCACGTCGGCCTCGGTCACCGAGTTGCGGAACACGTAGTCACCGATGGAGGTGATGCCGTCGGCGGTGTTGGAGGTGCCGAAGGCCACGGTCTTGGAGGCCTGGGCAATCGGGTCGGCCGCCTGGGCCGAGTTCGACAGCGTGGGGCCGAAGGTCATCAGCACCTTGTCCTGGAAGATCAGTTTCTTGAAGACGTTGATGGCGTCTTCCTTCTTGCCCTGCTCGTCCTCGACGGTCAGCACGATCTTGTCGCCGTTGATGCCGCCGGCGGCATTGATCTCATCGGCCGCGAGCTGAAAGCCGTTGCGAATGGCCGAGCCGTACTGGGCGGCACCGCCGGACAGCGCGGCGGCAACGCCGATCTTGATGTCGGCCGCTTGCGCGCCGAAAGCGGTGGCCGCGGCGAAGGCGAGCAGTGCGGGCTTGAAGGAGGTTGGGAGTCTCATGTTTGAATGCCGGTGTCGGGGTGAGTCGGGGTAAATCGTGGTGTGGGTCAGGACGTGTGTCTGCAAGTGCGTCAGGCGAATTAACATTTTATGCCTCGTCTACAAGGCTGGCCCCGGTGCCCTGGCGTAGGCCGCAGGTGAGCGCGGCGCGCAGGGTAAACCCCGGCCGGGTGCTGTAAGCGCGTTTTTACAATCGCCCGGGCTTGGACAGAAGTCACCAACGCGGCCACAAGCCGCGTTTTGTTTTTTCAAAGAACTCGGAGAGCTACTCATGGATCGTCGTTCCCTCATCAAAAACGCCGGCATTGCCGGCGTTTTGGCCTATGGCATTGCGCCGGCCGTTCACGCGCAAGCCGCAATTCGCTGGCGCCTTGCGTCGAGCTTTCCGCGCTCGCTGGACACCATCTTCGGCAGCGCCGAAATGCTCTCGAAAACGGTCAAGGCACTGTCGGGCGGCAAGTTCGAGATTTCGGTGCACCCCGCCGGTGAACTGATGCCGGCCTTCGGCGTGGTCGACGCCCTGCAGGCCGACACCCTGGAAATGGCCCAGACCGCGGCCTACTACTTCACCGGCAAGGACCCGATCTTTGCGTTCAGCTGTGCCGTGCCGTTCGGCCTGACCGCGCGCCAGACCGACTCCTGGAAGGACTACGGCAACGGCCGCAAGCTGCTCGACGCCTTCTTTGCGCAGTACAACTTCCGCACCGCCAGCGCCGGCAACACCGGCACGCAAATGGGCGGCTGGTACCGCAAGGAAATCAAGACCGTCGAAGACCTGAAGGGCCTGAAGATGCGCATGGGCGGCGGTGTGTTCGGCGAGGCCATGGCCAAGCTGGGCGTGGTGTCGCAGAACATGCCCGCGGGTGACGTGTACCAGGCGCTCGAAAAGGGCACGCTGGACGCCGCCGAGTTCGTCGGCCCCTACGACGACGAAAAGCTGGGCTTCAACAAGGTGGCCCCGTACTACTACTACCCCGGCTGGTGGGAAGGCGGCGCCGACCTGGAGTTCTTCATCAACAACAAGGCATTCGCCAAGCTGTCGGACGAGAACAAGGCCATCCTCGACGCAGCCACCAAGGTGGCCGCGCGCGACATGATCGCCAAGTACGACGCCTACAACCCCGTTGCGCTCAAGCGCCTGGTAGCGGCCAAGACCCAGCTCAAGCCGTTCCCCAAGCCAGTGATGGACGCGGGCTTCAAGGCCTCGATGGAAGTGTTTGCCGAGCATGAAGCCAAGTCGGCCGACTTCAAGAAGATCCACCAGGACATGCGCGCGTTCCAGCGCGACCAGATCCTGTGGAACCGCTTCTCGGAGTACCCGTTCAACCAGTACATGAACTCGATCAAGATCTGAGGACCTGCTGGCCGGCCGTTCGCGGCCTGGCAGCAAAAAGGCCGGCCTGCTTTTGCAGGTCGGCCTTTTTTTTGGGGGCTTCAAGCGGGGGCGGAATGAACCGGCCCCGTGTGGATGCGCGGGATGTCGCGTCAGGGCTTCGTCGGCTTCAGCGCGTCCTGCATGGCCTTCATGGGGTCGCTTTCTTCGGTCTGCGCGGCCGGTTCCGGGGTGGCGGGCGTGGCCGGTGCGGTGGGTGCCGGTTCGGCACCGGGTGCGCCCGGCTCCGCCTTGGGCGCCTGCTCTTCCGGCGTGCCGTAGGGGTCGGCGGGCGGGGCGTCGCCTTCGGGCTTCAGGCTGTCGCGCATCTGGGCACCGATGTCGTCCAGGTTCACCTTGACCTCCTTGTCGAGCGCGCCCGTCACGATCTGCGGGAAGGCGATGAGCACGCCCACCATCGTGAGCTGGATCAGCACGAACGGGATCGCGCCCTTGTAGATCTGCATCGTCGTTACCGGCTCCATGACCTTCTGGGTCACGCGGTCCACGTACTGCTTTTCTGGCGCGACGGAGCGCAAGAAGAACAGCGCAAAGCCGAACGGCGGGTGCATGAACGAGGTCTGCATGTTCACCGCCAGCAGCACGCCGAACCAGATCAGGTCGATGCCCAGCTTGTGCGCCACCGGCGCCAGCAGCGGCACCACGATGAACGACAGCTCGAAGTAGTCCAGGAAGAACGCCAGGAAGAACACCAGCACGTTCACCGCAATCAGAAAGCCCACCGGGCCACCGGGAAGCGAAGACAGCAGGTGCTCGACCCAGATTGGGCCGTCCGCCGCCTGGAACACCAGGCTGAACACGGTGGCGCCGATCAGGATGAACATCACGAAGCTCGACAGCCGCGTGGTCGAGGCCATGGCCTGCTTGAGCAGCGAGAAGCTCATGCGCCGGCGCACCCACGCCATCACCAGCGCCCCCACGGCACCCATGGCGCCGCCTTCGGTGGGCGTGGCCACTCCCAGGAAGATGGTGCCCAGCACCAGGAAGATGAGCAGCAGCGGCGGAATCAGCACGAAGGTGACCCGCTCGGCCAGGCGCGACAGCAGGTTGAGCTTCAGGCCCTTGTTGACCAGCGCAATCACCAGCGCCAGGAACACGCCGCCGCACATGGCGACCACCACCTTCTCGTCGGTGGCCACGAAGGTCACTTCCTCGCCCTGGAACCAGGTGTGCACGGCCGCCATGTTGCGCGCCAGCCAGACCGCCACCACGGCCGACAGGGCCGTGAGCGCCACCAGCGAGGTGTAGCCGCCGCTGCCGTCGGGCTGGCGGAAGGTGCGTGCCTCGGTCGGCAGCGCGGGCACCTGCGTGGGCTTGAAGATGGCGAGGAAAACCACGTACAGCACGTACAGGCCCATCAGCATGAAGCCGGGCAGGAACGCGCCCTTGTACATGTCGCCCACGCTCTTGCCGAGCTGGTCGGCCATGATGATCAGCACCAGCGAGGGCGGGATGATCTGCGCCAGCGTGCCCGATGCCGCAATGACGCCGCTGGACAGCCGCCGGTCGTAGCCGTAGCGCAGCATGATGGGCAGCGAGATCAGGCCCATCGAGATGACCGAGGCCGCCACCACGCCGGTGGTGGCCGCGAGCAGCGCGCCCACGAAGATCACCGCCAGCGCCAGGCCGCCGCGCATCGGGCCGAACACCTGGCCGACCGTGTCGAGCAGGTCTTCGGCCATGCCGCTGCGCTCCAGAATCAACCCCATGAGCGTGAAGAACGGCACTGCCAGCAGCGTGTCGTTGGCCATGATGCCAATGAGCCGCTGCGGCAGCCAGGCCATTACCGACGACTGGAACACGCCCAGCTCGATGCCCACGAGACCGAAGAACAGGCCGCAGGCCCCGAGGCTGAATGCCACGGGAAAGCCCAGCAGCAAAAAGCAGATGAGCCCCGCAAACATGATCGGGGCGAAGTTGGCAACAATGAATTCCATGGTGTGTGTGCTCGGCCGGTCAGTGTTGCGGCTTGGAGGCCACGGCGCTTGTGCCGGGCGCGGCCTTGGCGGCGTCCGCCTCGGCCTGCAGGCGCAGCGCTTCGATGAGTTCGGCCTCGGCCGTCTTGTCGGTCAGCCGGCCCATGGGGTCGGGCCCCGCGCCGCGCAGGAACGCGATGCGCTTGATCAGTTCAGACCAGCCCTGCAGCAGCAGCAGCACAAAGCCCACCGGCAGCGCCGCCCAAACGGGCCAGCGAATCAGCCCGCCGGAGTTGCCCGACATTTCGCCGGAGCGGTACATCTGCAGCACCACGGGCATCGACAGCCACAGCACCGTGAGGCACAGCGGCGTGAGGAAAAAGGTGAAGCCGATGATGTCGATCCACACCTGCTTGCGCTTTGAAAGCCGGCTGTTGAGCACGTCGATGCGCACGTGTTCGCGGTGCAGCAGCGTGTACCCAGCGGCAATCAGGAAGGACCATGCAAACAGGTACCACTGCACCTCGAGAAACGCGTTGGAGCTGGTGTTGAACACCTTGCGAACGATGGCGTTGAGGGCGCTGATCAGCGTGGCCGCCAGGATCAGCCAGATGGCGTATTTGCCGACCTGGGCGTTGAGCCAGTCGATGGCCCGGGACAGCTTGAGCAAGCCTTGCATTTCATCTCCGTTTTTTGTACTGGATGCCCCAGATACGACTGCACCCGACGCACTGGCTTTGTGTGCCAGCGGGTCGGGTGCGTGAGGCGGAGCGGATTCTATCGACGTAATCGAGGGTGTCTGCTGGGGGCGTACCCGGGGGCGCACCTGTGATCGAAGGGTCGCCATAATGGCCGATGGCCCAGACACCGCGCCCCCCTCCGGCCTCGGCCGTGGCAACCTCCCCGTCGATCGATTCACCCGACATGCGTCGCGCGGGCCGCGACCTGCTGTCGCTCGCGCTCATCGATGCGCGCAACCACACCCTGCACCTGCTGTCGCTCTACGAGCAGGCGATTGGCGAGACGATGCAGGTGCATGCCGGGCCCGACGTCGTGCCGCCGCTGTGGCTCGCGGGGCACATCGGCTGGTTCGCCGAATGGTGGATCGGGCGCAACACGCAACGCGCGTTCGGCAACGACTGCCCCGCGCGGCCGACCCGGCTGGCGGCGATAGAGCCCGGCGCGGACGACTGGTGGCGTACAGCGCCGATCGTTCCGATGCCGCCTATGTCGCAGATGCCGCCGATGTCGCCCGGGCAACACGGCATTGCCGACCTGCCCGATCTGGCCCACACCAAGGCCTACATGCTCGAGACACTGGAGAGCACGCTCGAGCTGCTGGAGAAAGCCGCCGAGACCGACGCCGGCCTGTACTTCTACCGCCTGGCGCTGTTCCACGAAGACCTGCGCGGCGAGCAGTTGGTGGTGATGGCGCAAACCCTGGGGCTGCCTTTGGGCGTAGAGCATCCGCCCATTGCCGTCATGCGCGAGCCGCTGCTGCTGCCGGCCACGCGCTGGGAGCTGGGTTTGCCCGACAGCGGCTTTGCCTTCGCGCAGGAGCGCGTGGCGCACCGGGTGGACGTGCCCGAGTTCGAGATCGACGCGCAGCCCGTCACCTGGAGCCAGTTCATCGAGTTCGTCGACGACGGCGGCTACGACCGGCAGGAGCTCTGGCATGCCGAGGGCTGGCGCTGGCTGGCCGCGCAGGTCGAGGGGCGGCGCGGGCCGCGGCATGTGGAGCAGATCGGCGTGGCGCGCAACGGCAGCGGTGGCTCGGTGCTGCAGCAACGCTTTGGCGCGACGGTGCGCGCGGCCGGCCACCACAGTGCCGTGCACCTGAGCTGGTGGGAGGCCGACGCGTGGGCGCGATGGGCCGGCCGGCGCATCGCGACCGAGGTGGAGTGGGAGATCGCGGCGCACACCGCCGCACGGCGCGGCTTTCGCTGGGCCGACGTGTACGAGTGGACAGCGGGCACGCTGCAGCCGTGGCCCGGCTACCAGGCCGACCCGTGGAGCGCGGGCACGGCGTTCGATCCGGCCAAGGCCTTCGGCAAGGCGCGCGTACTGCGCGGCGCATCGTTCGCGACGCGTGCGCGCTTGCGTTCGCCGCGCCGCCGCAGCTTTGCGCTGCCCGAGCGTGACGACGGTTTCTTCGGCTTCAGAACCTGCGCGCTCTGAGGCTTCAGCGCCAGTGGCCTGAAGCCAGCGGCGGCGCCACTTCTTCGAGCGGCTTGCGCTCCGCATCGGCCGCGTAGCGCAGGGCCAGCAGCCCCGCAACAATCACCAGCACAGCGCCGATGGCGTAGCCCACCATCACCGCTTCGCGGCTGCCCGTTTCGATGAGCATGCCGAACAGCACCGGCGCCGCGAAGCCGCCTGCGCCCATGCCCACGGCATAGAAGATCGCGATGGCGATGGCGCGCATCTCCAGCGGAAACACCTCGCTCACCGTGAGGTAGGCCGAGCTGGCCGCCGCCGACGCGAGAAAGAAAACGGCCGACCAGCACAGCGCCTGCGTGCGCGCGTCAAGCCAGCCCTGCATGAAGGCCCAGCCCGTGATCGCCAGGCCCACGCCGGCCAGCACGTAGGTGAGGGCGATCATCTTGCGCCGCCCCACGCGGTCGAACAGCGGCCCGAGCAGCAGCGGGCCCAGCACATTGCCAAGCGCGAACGGAAAGATGTAGTACGCAACGCGGCCCTCCGGCACGGCATAGAAGCGCGTGAGCACGAGCGCGTAAGTGAAGAAGATCGCGTTGTAGAAAAACGCCTGCGACACCATCAATGCCAGTGCGACCACGCTGCGCTGGCGGTAGTGCTTCAGCAGCACGCGTGCGACTTCGCGCATCGACGCGGTCCGATGGCCGGCTGCAGCGTATTGCACGTGCCCCGTCGAGGGCGGTGCGGGCAGGGGGCCATGCTCGGCCTCGACCTTCGCCTCGATCTCTTCGATGATGCGTTTGGCTTCATCGATGCGCCCGTGCGCGATGAGCCAGCGCGGGCTCTCCGGCACGTCGCGCCGCACGAGCAGCATCGCCACGGCCAGCACCGCGCCCAGCGCGAAGCCCGCGCGCCAGCCCCACACGGGCCCGATCACGCGCGCATCGATCAGCACGAGGCTGATGCCCGCGCCCAGCGCCGCGCCAATCCAGAAGCTGCCGTTGATCGCAAGGTTCACGCGCCCGCGCACGCGCGCCGGAATGAGCTCGTCGATGGCCGAGTTGATGGCCGCGTATTCGCCGCCGATGCCCAGCCCCGTGACGAAACGGCACAGCGCGAAGAAGGCGAAGTTGGGCGAGAACGCCGTGGCCAGCGTGCCCAGCGTGTAGACCAGCAGCGTGACCAGAAAGAGTTTCTTGCGCCCCAGCCGGTCGGTGAGCCGCCCGAACACGAGCGCGCCAACGACCGCGCCCGCGATGTAGATGGAGCCCGACCAGCCGATCTGGCCGGCCGTGAGCCCGAGCGTGTCGGGCCGCTCGAGCACGGCGCCGATGGAACCGACCAGCGTCACTTCGAGCCCGTCGAGCACCCAGGCCACGCCCAGCGCGATCACCACGCGCCAATGCCAGCGCGACCACGGCAGGCGGTCCAGGCGGGCGGGGATGTCGCTGCGCAGGTCCGTCATGCAGAGGATTATTGGAAGGCGGCCGGCGTGCCGCCTGTAGGACCCGGCCCCCGATGGGGCCGTGCCTGTGTGCCTAGGGCAGGCTCAGGCCGTCTCGGCCAGCGCGTCGGCCAGCGCGTTCACCATGCGGTCGATCTCCGCCTTCTCCGAGATGAACGGCGGCGCCAGCTGGATGGTGTCGCCGCCGTAGCGCACGTAGAAGCCCTTCTTCCAGCAGTTCATGGCAATTTCGTACGGCCGGCGCGCGGGCTCGCCCGGCAGCGCGGCAATGGTGATGCCCGCGGCCAGACCGTAGTTGCGAATGTCGGTGACGTGCTTGCTGCCCTTCAGGCTGTGCACCGCGTTCTCGAAATGCGGGGCCAGCGCTTGCACGCGAGCGACCATGTCTTCCTTCTGCAGCACCTCGAGCGCCGCAAGGCCCGCGGCGCAGGCCACGGGGTGCGCGCCGTAGGTGTAGCCGTGCGGAAACTCCAGCATGTAGTCGGGGCCGCCGGCGGCCATGAAGGTGTCGTAGATCTCCTTGCTGGCCACCACGGCGCCCAGCGGCTGCGCGCCGTTGGTCACTTGCTTGGCAATGTTCATGATGTCGGGCGTCACGCCGAAGGCCTCTGCGCCGGTGAGCGCGCCGCAGCGGCCAAAACCGGTGATCACCTCGTCGAAGATCAACAGGATGTTGTTGGCCGTGCAGATGTCGCGCAGGCGCTTCAGGTAGCCCTTGGGCGGAATCACCACGCCGGCCGAACCCGAGAAGGGCTCGACGATCACGGCGGCAATGTTCGACGCGTCGTGCAGCGCAATGATGTCGAGCAGGCGGTCGGCCAGCTCGGCGCCGTGCTCGGCCATGCCGCGCGTGAAGGCGTTCGACGCCAGCTGCGTGTGCGGCAGGTGGTCGGCTTCCAGGCCCTGGCCGAAGAGCTTGCGGTTGGCCGCGATGCCGCCGACCGAAATGCCGCCGTAGTTCACGCCGTGGTAGCCCTTCTCGCGGCCGATGAGGCGGGTCTTGCTTGCCTGGCCCTTGGTGCGCCAGTAGGCACGCGCCATCTTCAGCGAGGTGTCGGCGGCTTCGGAGCCGGAGCCGGTGAAGAACACGTAGTCCAGGCCGGCGGGCGTCAGTTCCTTGATCTTGTTGGCCAGCTCGAACGACGCGGGGTGGCCGAACTGGAAAGCGGGCGAGTAGTCGAGCTTGGCGATCTGGCGGCTCACGGCCTCGGTGATCTCTGGGCGGCCGTGGCCCAGGCCGGAGCACCACAGGCCGGAGAGGCCGTCGAAGATCTTGCGGCCGTCGATGTCGGTGAAGTAGGCGCCCTTGGCCTCCACGATGATCCGCGGATCGGCCTTGAAGTTGCGGTTGCCGGTGTAAGGCATCCAGTGCGCGTCGAGCCAGGCGGCGTCGGTGCGCACGGCGGGCGAGGGTTCGAGGGCAGAGGTGGCAAGGGTCATGGCGATTCCCGCACGGGCGGGCTCCAGGGGGTGATGAGGTGTGCCGATTGTTGGCACAGCCTTCAGTGTGGAGAATGGCGCAATATCAATGTTCACTTGACACTTCATGCAAGTAAAAGAGAAAGCCCAAAACGGTGCCGCCGGCAGCCGAAACCGCGCCGTATTGGGGCAGCTCAGCGACATGGACCTGCGCCTGCTCAAGGTGTTCAAGAGCGTGGTCGACTGCGGCGGCATGGCGGCCGCCGAGCTGGAGCTGAACATCGGCACGTCGACCGTGAGCCGCCATGTGAAAGACCTGGAAACGCGGCTCGGCCTGGTGCTGTGCCGGCGCGGCAGGGCGGGCTTTGCGCTCACGGCCGAAGGCCAGCGCGTGTACGACGAAACCTTGCGGCTGCTGGCCTCGGTCGACGCCTTTCGCGGCAGCATCGACGACATCCACAACCGAATGGGCGGGCAGCTGGAGGTGGCGGTGTTCGACAAGACGGCCACCAACCCGAACGCGCGCATCGGGCAGGCGATTGCGCGCTTCACCGAGATCGCGCCCGAGGTGGGCCTGGCGCTGCACGTGGGGTCGATCAACGCCATCGAGCAGGGCGTGCTGGAGGGCAAGTTTCAGATCGGCATCATCCCGGCGCACCGCAGCTCCAAGAGCCTGGTGTACGCCGACCTGTTCGACGAGACCATGCTGCTGTACTGCGGCAAGGGGCATCCGCTGTTCGAGGCCAGCCATGCAAAGCTCACCTGGGCCAAGCTGCGCGAGCACCACTTTGCGGGGCTGGGCTACCACTCGCCCAACATGGAGCTGAGCCACCGCGCCCGGCTGTCGCGCAAGGCGACCGGCTTCGACCAGGAGGCGATTGCCACGCTGATTCTGTCGGGGCGTTTTTTGGGCTTTTTGCCCGACCACTACGCGCAGGTGTTCGAGCAGCGCGGGCTCATGAAGGCGGTGTTGCCGGCGCGCTTCAACTATGCGTGTCGATTCGTGAGCCTGCTGCGGCGCTCGCCGAAGCCGTCACGGGCGGTGCTGGCGTTTCAGGATTGCCTGGAGAAGGCGCACGCTTAGGTAGCGCTCAGCGCGCCCCGCTCGGCAGCAGCAGGTGCTTGGCCCCGATGTGCGCTTCCATCTCGTGCATGTGGTGCTCCGCATCGACCATGTGCTCTGACATCAGCCGGTGCACCTCCGCGGCGTCTTCCTTGCGGTAGGCCGCCAGCAATTGCGTGTGGTAGTCGACGTTGGTCTCACCGAAGTGGTGGTGGTCGAGCGCCTTCTTGTAGACCACGAGGTCGCGCAGCAGGTCGTTCAGAAAGCGGCACATGAAGGAAAGCACCGGATTGGGGCAGCTTTCGGCCAGCAAGGTGTGAAAGGCCAGCTCGGCCTCGCGCTGGATGCGCAGTTCGTCCTCGTTGGTCGGCTCGATGGTGCACAGGCGCACGTTGTCTTCGAGCTTTTCGAACTGCTCGGGCGTGAGCTTGCCGACCACGCTCACCGCCAGTTCGGGCTCCAGCGCCTTGCGCAACTGGTAGATGTGGTGCCCGTCGAGGTGGTGAAAGTGCAGAAAGTTGCGCAGCGGCTCCGACGCATGCTCCACCGACACCTGCTGCAGGTAGGCGCCGCCGCCAGGCCCTGTGCGAATGGCGATGAGCCCGCGCACTTCCAGCGCCTTCAATGCCTCGCGCACCGTGCTCTTCGAATAGCCGAAGAGCTCGATCAGTTCTTTCTCGTTCGGTAGCCGGTCGCCGGGCTGCTTGCGCTCCGCCACGATCCAGCGCTTGACGTCTTCGACGATGACGTCCGAGAGCTTTTGCCGCTTCGGGCGGTGTTGTCCCACCTTCATTCGCACGCTCCATGCCCATCGGGAGATGCGCGGAATGCGCAACAGCGGGCGATCTTAAACGGCGTCATGCGAGGGGCCTCGATGAGGTTGGGTACGGGATTTGCTAGCGGGTTTTTACCAGCATATTAATCCTATTTATCCGCTTAAATTCGCCGGCATCCGACGGCGCTCTTTTCCCTTGTTTCCACCACGTTCCACCACGACCGGAGAAAAACCCATGCAACGCAGACACCTTCTTCAGCTGGCCGCCCTGTCGGCCGCCCCCGCTTCGCTGCTCTCGGGCCGCGCGGCCTTCGCGCAATCGGCCGAGGCCATTCGCTTCGGTTGCCCGGTGCCGATGTCGGGCGCCTTCGCGGCCAACGGCAAGTACGCCGACCTGGGCATGAAGCTGGCCATCGAGCAGTACGGCAGCGTGCTGAAGCGCCCGCTGGCCTACACGGTGCTCGACACCGAAGGCAAGCCCGCCACCGCCGTGCGCAAGGTGCAGGAGGCCTCGCAGCAGCAGGGCGCCAAGTTCTTCGCGGGCGGCATCCTGTCTTCCGAAGCGCTGGCCATGGGCAAGGAGGCCGAGAAGGCCGGCGCCCTGTTCATCACCACCGCGGGCGCCGACGAGATCACCGGCAAAGACTGCAACCCCGCCACCTTCCGCTGGTCGGTGCCCACCTTCGGTGCCATCGAGCAGACGGTGCGCCCGCTGATTGCAAGCATGCCCAAGGCCAAGCGCTGGTACACCATCACGCCGCAGTACGTGTTCGGCGAAGGGTTGCTGAGCGCGGCCAAGAACATCTTTCAGGAGAAGGGCATCGAGCACGTGGGCAACAGCTACCACTCGCTCAATGACAAGGAATTCAGCGGCTACCTCACCAACGCCATGGCCGCCAAGCCCGACGTGCTGCTGCTGCTGAACTTCGGCGCGCAGTCGTCCGCCGCGCTGCGCCAGGCGGTGAGCTTCGGCATGCACAAGAACATGACGATCCTCATGGCCTGGGCTTCGGGCCTGGAGCAGTTCGACGAGCTGGGTGCCGACCTGTGCGAAAACGTCTACTTTGGCGCGCAGTACTGGCACACCGCCGACACCACGCTCAACAAGGACCTGGTGAAGCGCACTGCCGACAAGCTGAAGATCGTGCCCAACTACAGCCTGGCGGGCTCGTACATCTGCACCAAGATCCTGATCGACGGCATCGTGAAGGCGGGCACGGTCGACCAGAAGGCGGTGATTGCCGCGCTCGAAGGCATGAAGTTCGACGGCCTCACCGGCACCGAGGAAATCCGCAAGGCCGACCACCAGGTCATCAAGGACTACTACCTGCTCAAGGGCAAGGCCAAGTCGAAGATGGCCAACCCGGCCGACTACGTCGACGTGGTGAGCTCCGGCAAGTCCTTCCTGCCTATCGATAAAACCGGCTGCAAATTGGGCTGACCCCAGGCTCCCTCGCCCCACGACACCTATGTCCGTCTACCTGCTCCAGACCATCAACGGAATCGGCATCGGCATGCTGTATTTCCTGCTGGCCGTTGGCTTGTCCATCGTGTTCGGCCTGCTGCGCTTCGTGAACTTCGCGCACGGCGCTTTCTACCTGCTGGGTGCCTACCTGTGCTACCAGGCCATGCAGTGGGGCCTGAACTTCTGGGCCGCGCTGGTGGTGGTGCCGTTGGTGGTGGGGGCGCTGGGCTGGCTGGCCGAGAAGCTGCTGCTGCGCCGCGTGTACGCCAAGCCGCACGAGTTCCACATTCTGGTGACGGTGGGCCTTGCGCTGGCGGTGCAGGAAATCGTCATCGTGTTCTGGGGCCCGCTGGGCAACAGCGTGCCCACGCCCGACCTGCTGCAGGGCGTGGTGATGTGGGGCAGCTTCATCTACCCGAAGTACCGGTTGTTCGTGATCGGCTTCACCGCCGTGCTCGCGGTGCTGCTGTGGTGGGTGCTGGAAGGCACGCGTCTGGGCAGCGCGGTGCGCGCGGGCAGCGAGTCGACCGAGATGGTGTCGCTGCTGGGCATCAACGTGTTTCGCGTGTTCAGCCTGGTGTTTGCGCTGGGCGCGGCCACCGCGGCGCTGGCCGGCGTACTGGCCGCGCCCATTCGCGGCGCGGAGCCCTTCATGGGCGTCGAGGCGCTCAGCGTGGCCTTCGTGGTGGTGGTGATCGGCGGGCTCGGCAGCTTTGGCGGTGCGCTGGTGGGCGGGCTGCTCATCGGCATTCTGCAAAGCCTGATGAGCACCATTTGGCCACCGGGCGCGAGCTTGATGATTTACGTCGCGATGGGCGCAGTGCTGCTGTTGCGCCCGCATGGCCTGCTCGGCCGCAGAGGATGACCCACGCCATGCCAAGAAAATATTCCTTCCTTCTGGCGCTCGTCGTCGTGCTGGGCCTGCCGCTGGTGCTGCGCTCGGGCTCGCTGGCGAGCGAAGTGCTCATCTACGGCCTTGCCGCCGTCGGCTGCAACCTGCTGCTGGGCTACACCGGCCTGCTGAGTTTCGGCCAGGGCATCTTCTTCGGGCTGGGCAGCTACACCATCGCGATTCTGCTCACGCGGCTGCAGTTGCCGATGCCGCTGGCTTTGCTCTCGGCCATTGCCATGGGCGCGCTGGGCGCGGCGGTGGTCGGCTGGGTGGCCATTCGCCAGCGCGGCACGTACTTCGTGATGCTCACGCTGGCCTTTGCGCAGATGTTCTATTTCGTCGCGTACACCGCCTCCGGCCTCACGGGCGGGGACAACGGCCTGCTCGACGTGCCGCGCCCCGCCTTCATGGACACGCCGTGGAAGTACTACGCCTTCGTGGCGGTGATGTTCCTCATCGCGTTCGGGCTGCTGCTGCGCGTGACCGACTCGGTCTTCGGCCGCACGCTGCTGGCCATTCGCGACAACGAGGACCGCGCCGCCGCCGTGGGCTACAACCTCAAGCGCTTCAAGCTGCTGGCGTTCGTCATCTCGGGCGCCGTTACCGGCCTGGCGGGTGGCCTGCACGCCATGATGACCGGCATCGCGCCGCTGTCCAACGCGGAGTACCACACGAGCGAGATGATTCTGGTCATCACCGTGATCGGCGGCACCGGCAACTTGTTTGCGTCGGTGCTGGGCTCGGCTTTCTATGTGTTGCTGGCCGACTGGCTTTCCACGCTGTGGCCGCGCTGGCTGCTGCTGCTGGGCCTGCTGCTGATCGGCGTGAGCATCGGCATGCAGCGCGGGCTGTGGGGCCTGGGCGAGAGCGCCTGGCGCCGCGTGTTCCGCCCCAAGACCGCGCCTGAAACCAAGGCGGCCACGGCCGTCGCCGCGCAGGGAGACAAGGCATGAGCGACGTTCTCATCGAAGCCGTTGGCGTCACCAAGCACTACGGCAAGTTCGCCGCGCTGGGCGGTGTCGACCTGAAGATCAAACGCAACACCGTGCACTCGGTGATCGGGCCGAACGGCGCGGGCAAGACCACGCTGTTCCACATGCTCACGGGCACCGGCACCACCACCGGCGGGCGCATTGTTTTCGACGGCCACGACGTGACGCGCGAGCCCGACCACCAGCGCGTGCAGCGCGGCATGGCGCGCTCGTTTCAGGTCACCAGCCTGTTCGCGAGCCTGTCGGTGCGCGAGAACCTGCGCGTGGCGGCCCAGGGCGTGGCGCCGCGCCAGGCCATGAACTGCTGGCGTGCGCCGGTGGGCGAGCGCGCCTGCGCCGAGACGGTGGCCGAGGTGCTGGCGCGCGTCGGCCTGGAGCGGCTGGCCGATACGCCCGCCAGCGTGCTGTCGCACGGCCAGCAGCGCCGTCTCGAAGTAGGCATGGCGTTGGCTGCCAAGCCCAAGGCGATCTTCCTGGACGAGCCGACCTCGGGTATGGGCATCGACGACCTCGACGACATGAAGCAGCTGATTCGCGGCCTGCGCGACGCGCACACCGTGGTGCTGATCGAGCACAACATGAACATCGTGATGGACATCTCCGACACCGTGACCGTGATGCAACTGGGCCGCGTGCTGGCCGAAGGGCTGCCCGGCGACATCCGTGCCGACGCGCGCGTGCGCACGGCCTACCTGGGCAACATGATCACCGGAGGCAAGGCATGAGCACCGGCAACATCCTCGAAGTGGAAGGCCTGCATGCGCACTACGGCAAGAGCCATGTGCTGCAGGGCGTGTCGATGCGCGTGGGCGAGGCCGAACTGGTCACGCTGCTGGGGCGCAACGGCGCGGGCAAGTCGACCACGCTCAAGAGCATTGCGGGCGCGGTCATGCCGAGCGGCGGGCGCGTGCGCTTTCAGGGCGCGGACATCGCGGGCCAGCCGCCACACCGCATTGCGCAGCGCGGCGTGTGCCTGGTGCCCGAGCACCGCGGCGTCTTCAAGCTGTTGTCGGTCGAAGAGAACCTGCTGCTCGGCCAGCGGCGCGAATCGCCCTGGCAACTGAACGACATCTACCGCATCTTTCCGCGGCTGAAGGAGCGCCGGCGCAACGGCGGCGGGCAGCTCTCGGGTGGCGAGCAGCAGATGCTGGCCATTGGCCGCGCGCTCATGAACCATCCGCGCCTGCTGATCCTCGATGAACCGGTCGAAGGCCTGGCGCCGGTGATCGTGGAGGAGATCGTGGCGCAGCTCAAGACCATCAAGGCCGCGGGCGTGGCCATTCTGCTGGTGGAGCAGAACCTCGAAGTCTGCGTGCAGCTGGCCGAGCGCCATTACATCGTGGAGCAGGGCGTGATCGTGCACGAGGCCACCAATGCCGACTTCGTGGCCGACCACGAAGTGAAAGACCGCTACCTGGGCGTGGGCCTGGCCTGAGCCGCCCCGCATTCCCCTCATTTCTTTTTTTGCAGACAATGACCTTACCTACCGAACTGCGCATCGACGGCCAGCGCCTGTGGAACTCGCTGATGGAGCTGGCGCAAATTGGCGCCACCGCAAAAGGCGGCGTCTGCCGAATCGCATTGACCGACCTCGACCGCCAGGGCCGCGACCTGTTCACGCGCTGGGTGCGCGAGGCAGGTTGCGACGTGCGCGTGGACGCCATCGGCAACATCTTCGCGCGCCGCGCCGGGCGCAACAACGCGCTGCCACCGGTCACCACCGGCAGCCATATCGACACACAGCCCACCGGCGGCAAGTTCGACGGCAACTACGGCGTGCTGGCGGGGCTGGAAGTGATCCGCAGCCTGAACGACGCCAAGGTGCAGACCGAGGCACCCATCGAGGTGGCCGTGTGGACCAATGAAGAGGGCTCGCGCTTCGTGCCCGTGATGATGGGCTCCGGCGTGTTCGTCGACGCCTTCACGCTCGAACATGCGCTGGGGCAGCGCGACACCGAAGGCGTGAGCGTGGCGCAGGCGCTGGCCGCCATCGGCTACGCAGGCAGCACGCCGGCATCTGCCGCCGCGTCGCCGGTGGGCGCGTACTTCGAGGCGCACATCGAGCAGGGCCCGGTGCTGGAAGCCAATGAGCGCGTCATCGGCGTGGTCGAGGGCGCGCTCGGCCAGCGCTGGTACGACGTGGTGGTGCAGGGCATGGAAGCCCATGCCGGCCCCACGCCGATGGAGCTGCGCAAGGACGCGCTGCTGGCCGCCGCCGAGCTGGTGATAGAGGTGAACCGCATTGCGCTGGCCCACGCGCCGCATGCGCGCGGCACGGTCGGCTGGATCGACAACTACCCCAATTCGCGCAACGTGATTCCGGGCCGCGTGAAGCTCAGCGTCGACCTGCGCGCGGCCGACGACGTGGTGCTGCTGGCCATGGACGCCGCACTGAAAGATGCGGTGCAGCGCATCGCCACCAAGGGCAAGGTCGAGGCCACGCTGGAGCAGGTGGTGTACTTCCCGCCGCAGCCGTTCACGCCCAAGCTGGTGTCCGCGGTGCGCGACGCCGCGCAGGCGCAGGGGCTGAGCTGGATGAACGTGATCAGCGGCGCGGGCCACGACGCGGTGTACCTCGCGCGCGTGTGCCCCACGGCCATGATCTTCGTGCCCTGCCTGGACGGCATCAGCCACAACGAGATAGAAGACGCGCAGCCCGACCACCTGGAGGCCGGCTGCAACGTGCTGCTGCAGGCGATGCTGCAAAGCGCGGGAGTCGTGCAATGAAAGTGCTTGTTGCGCGGCTCAACCACGAGACCAACACCTTCTCGCCCGTGCCCACGCCGCTCGCGGCCTTCGGGCCCGACGGCCCGACCTTCGGCGCGCAGGCTTACGAAGACAACAAGGGCATGCGCACCGCCATGTCCGCCTTCATCGACCTGGCCGAAGCGGCGGGTGCGACGCTGGTCACGCCGGTGTCGGCTTCGGCCAACCCGAGCGGGCCGGTCGACGCGCAGGCGTACACCACGCTCACGCAGTGCATCGTCGATGCCGCGCCGGGCTGCGACGCCATCCTGCTCGACCTGCATGGCGCCATGGTTGCGCAGAACAGCGCGGACGGGGAGGGCGACCTGCTGGTGCGCTTGCGCGCCGCCGCGCCGGGCGTGCCCATTGGCGTGGCGCTCGACCTGCATGCCAACGTCACGCCGGAGATGGTGGGCAACGCCGACGTGATCGTCGGCTTCAAGACCTATCCGCACATCGACATGTACGAAACCGGCGCGCATGCCGGGCGCCTGCTGTTCGACCTGCTGGCCGGGCGCAGCCAGCCGCACATGCGCTGGCGGCAGCTGCCGCTGATGGCGCACACGCTGCGCAGCGCATCCTTCACCGGCGCCATGCAGCGCGCCATCGAGGCGGCACAGGCAGCGGAAAAGTCGGAGTCGCTGGCGGTGTCGATCCTGGCGGGCTTCTCGCTGTCGGACATTGCGGCGCCCTGCATGAGCGTGATCGTGGTCGATGCCCAGTCGCCCGCGCGCGCGCAGGCCACGGCCGACCGCATCGCCATGCAGATGTGGAACGAGCGCGAGGCCTTCATCTACCGCAGCGAACCGCTGGCGGAATCGGTAGCGCGCGCCAGGCTCATTGCCGACGGCGCCACGCGCCCGGTGCTGTTGCTCGACCACGGCGACAACTGCATGTCGGGCGGCAGCTGCGACACCATGGACGTGCTGCAGGAGGCGCTGGCACAAGGCCTGCACGGCATCGGCGTGGGCCCGCTGTGCGACCCCGAGGCGGTGGCCGCGCTGGTGGCCGCGGGCGAGGGCGCCGAGGTGACGGTCGCGTTGGGCAACAAGGTGTCGCTCGCAGGCATCGGCCTGTCGAAGACGCCGGTGCGCCTGACCGGCACGGTGCGCACCATCAGCAATGGCGAGTACGTCATCACCGGCCCCACGTATACCGGCCAGCGCAGCAGCATGGGCCGCACGGTGTTGTTCGACATTGGCGCCGCGCGCATCGTGGTGACCGAGCGCACGCAGGAGCCGTGGGACATCGGCGTGTTCGAGTGCGCGGGGCTCGACCCGCGCACCGAACGCTTCTTGCTGCTGAAGTCGCGCATGTACTGCCGCCCGGTGTTCGAGCCGCTGTCGGCCGCGCTGGTGGAGTGCGACAGCCCCGGCGTGACCAGCTCCGACTACAGCCTGTTCCCGTTCAGCAAGGTGCACCGCCCGGTGTTTCCGCTGGACGCGAACGTGTCGATGGATCTGTAGATCGATGCGCGGATGAACCGGTCGATGGACGCGGCGGCATGACCTGCCGCGTCATCGACGCGCGGCGCGTGCGGCGCGACCATTCCTTCACCCCGCGATGTTGCGGGTCGAACCCCTCGAAAGGAATCGTCACCATGAACACCGCCGCACTCGATGCCACCACCATCGCCCAACGCTATATCGCCGTCTGGAACGAAACCGACGCCGCGCGCCGCGCCGAACTGATCGAAGCCGGGTGGACCGTTAACGCCCTGTATGTCGACCCGATGGCGCAGGCCAGCGGCCATGCGCAGATCAGCGCGCTGGTGGGCGCGGTGCACCAGCGCTACCCGGGCTTTCGCTTCAACCTGCTGGGCCAGCCCGACGCGCATGGCGACCATGTGCGCTTTTCGTGGACGCTGGGGCCGAGCGGGGCGCAGGACCTGATTCAGGGCACCGACTTCGCGCAGCTCGACGCAGGCAAGCTGCGCTCGGTGACGGGGTTTCTGGACAAGGTGCCTGCGGGAGCTTGAGGCGTCTGGAGGTGCTCGGGTTGGGTCGGGTCGGGTCAGTCCGGCGCGCCGGCCGGCCGGCCTCGCCACAGCTTTCGGTAGACGGTCGCACGGCTGATGCCCAGGGCCCGCGCGGCCTCCGCCACGTTGCCGCGCTCATCGGCCACCGCCTTGCGGATCAGCGCCGTCTCCACGTCGCGCAGCCGCGGTCGTGCGTCGATGGCAGGCACGGCCGATGCGGCGCTTTCGCCACCGCGGCCGCCGTGTTGCGGGCGCACCTGCACCCGCAGGCCTGACCACAGCGGCACCTCGAGCACCGCGTCGCCGCGCCGGGCCGCATCGGCCATCATGTGCAGCGGCACGGCGAACAGGTCGCTGAAATGCAGCGCGTGCGCGTGGTGCGCCAGCGGCTGGTGCAGCATCTGCCGGGCCGCTGCGTTGGCCCCGCTCACGCCGCCCGCTGCATCGATGCACAGCAGCCCGTCGGAGCTCTCGCTGCGCGGGCTGCCGGGCCAGGCCAGGTGCAGCAGCAGCTCGCAGGGCTCGCGCATCACCAGCATGTTTTCGATGCAGCGCGCCGACAGCGTGGCCATGTGCCGCAGCTCCGGCCGCTCCGCCACCTGCACGCCCGTCAGGTCGAGCATGCCGATGCAGTCGCCTTGCGGGCCGAACAGCGGGGCGCCCGCGCAGCTGTACACATGGGTGTCGTCGAAGAAGTGTTCGCCGCCATGCAGCCAGACCGATTCCTGCTCGGCCAGCGCCGTGCCGATGGCGCTGGTGCCAATGGCCCGCTCCGACAGGTCGACGCCGATGCGGCCGATGTCGCGCGCGTAGCGGCTGGCGGCGTCGGTGCCATCGGGCAGCTGGCCCACGTCGACCACGATGCCTTGCGCGTCGGTCAGGATGGCGAAGTAGCGGGTGTCGGCGATGGCGCGTGACAGCCGCTCGATGATCGGCCGCGCCACCAGAACCAGCGCCCGGTTGCGCTCGGCGATGTCGCTGCGGTCGGCCTGGCTCACCGGGTCGAAACTGACCCGCTGCTGCGGCCTGCGCCCGGCCTCGATGCAGCGCTGCCAGGAGCGGGCGATCCATGAGTCGATGCAGGCGCCGCCGCGGGGGCGGGGCGCCTCGCCTTCGATCAGTTCACGCCGGGCCTGCGCGATGGACAGCGAGCGCTCGGGCGGGGGCGAGACGAGAGAAACGGGCATCGTGGGTGGGCGCGCTGGAGGGGCTGGGGGGCGGGGGCTGGGGGCGTGGGGGCGTGAGGGAGGGCATTTCCCGGCTTGCCGAACCGCAAGCTGTTTCATTTTGAGAATTTCGCGCCCTCTGTGCAAGTGTCAAGGGTTTTGCCTAGGATAGTGCGAAAGGCCGGCATCCAAGATGCCTTCGCTGAACCAGCCATCACCTTTCACGGAGACAGCCAAATGCAGGTCGCTTTCAAGGTCAACGGCCGCCAGGTCACGGTCGACGCACCCCCCAACACCTTTCTGGTCCACGCCATCCGCGAGCACCTTCATCTCACGGGCACCCACGTCGGCTGCGTCCGCCCAGTGCGGCGCCTGCACCGTTCATGTGAACGGGCGGGCCGTCAAGTCGTGCAACATCCTGGTCGCGCAAGCGGCCGGCACCGACATCACCACCATCGAGGGCATTGCGGAGGCCGACGGCACCATGCACCCGATGCAGGCCGCCTTCAAGGAATGCCACGGACTGCAGTGCGGTTTCTGCACCCCGGGCATGGTCATGAGCGCCATCGACCTGTGCACCTACCACCCCCAGTCGAGCGAATCGGAAATTCGCGAACTGCTCGACGGCAACCTGTGCCGCTGCACGGGCTATCAGAACATCGTGAAGGCAGTGAAGATGGGCGGCGAGGCCATGGCCTCTGGTCAACCCGTCAAGACAACCGTCACGGCGTGAAGGGAGCAACATCATGGGTGCCTCCGACTTCTCCAACCTCCCCCACATCGGCGAGGCGCTGCGGCGCAAGGAAGACTACCGCTTCCTGACCGGCGCGGGCAACTACACCGACGACATCACGCTGGCCAACCAGAGCCATGCGGTCTTCGTGCGCTCGCCGCACGCCCATGCCAAGGTGAAGTCGGTCGACATTGCCGAGGCCATGAAGATGCCCGGCGTGGTCGGCATCTTCAGCGGCAAGGACATCGAGGGCAAGATGGGCGGGCTGCCCTGCGGCTGGCTCATCAACAACCCCGACGGCACCCCCATGAAGGAGCCGATGCACCCGATCCTGGCGATCAACAAGGTGCGTTACGTGGGCGACCATGTGGCCATGGTGGTGGCCGAGACGGTGGAGCAGGCCAAGAACGCGGCCGAGGCGGTGGTGGTCGACTACGACGTGCTCCCCGCGCTGGTGAGCGTGGCCGACGCCGCGAAGAAGGCCAGCGGCGTCACGCTGCACGACGAAGCGCCCGACAACCAGTGCTACAAGTGGGTGCTGGGCGACAAGGCGGCGGTCGACGCGGCCTTTGCCAATGCCGCGCACGTGACCCAGCTGGACCTGGTGAACAACCGGCTCATTCCCAACCCGATAGAGCCGCGCGTGGCCATCGGCAGCTACAGCCGGGGCACCGACGACTACACGCTGTACGTGTCCAACCAGAATCCGCACGTCGAGCGCCTGCTCATGACGGCCTTTGTGCTGGGCCTGCCGGAGCACAAGGTGCGGGTGATTGCGCCCGACGTGGGCGGCGGCTTCGGCTCCAAGATTTTTCTGTACGCGGAAGACGTGTGCCTGACCTGGGCCGCCAAGCAGCTCAACCGAAACATCAAGTGGACGGCCGAGCGCTCCGAGTGCTTCCTTTCCGACGCGCACGGCCGCGACCACGTGAGCCACGCCGAGATGGCGATGGACACCGACGGCAAGTTTTTGGCCATGCGCGTGCACACCGACGCCAACCTGGGCGCCTACCTGTCGACCTTCTCGACCGCGGTGCCCACCATCCTCTACGCCACGCTGCTGGCGGGCCAGTACGCCACGCCGCAGATCTATGTGGAGGTCGATGCCTGGTTCACCAACACCGCGCCGGTCGATGCCTACCGCGGGGCAGGGCGGCCGGAGGCCACCTACCTGCTGGAGCGGCTGGTGTCGCGCTGCGCCTGGGAAATGAAGCAGGGGCAGGACGAGATCCGCAAGCGCAACTTCATCACCACCTTTCCGTACCAGACGCCGGTGGCGCTGCAGTACGACACGGGCGACTTCCATGCCTGCATGGACAAGGCCCAGGTGCTGGCCGAGGTCGACGGCTTTGCGGCGCGCAAGGCCACGAGCGAGGCCCAGGGCAAACTGCGCGGCATCGGGTATTCGAGCTACATCGAGGCCTGCGGCATTGCGCCGTCGAACATTGCGGGCGCACTCGGTGCGCGGGCCGGGCTGTTCGAATGCGGCGAGATTCGCGTGCACCCGACCGGCAGCGTGACCGTGTTCACCGGCTCGCACAGCCACGGCCAGGGGCACGAGACCACCTTTGCGCAGGTAGTGGCGGCGCGGCTGGGCATTCCGGTCGACAACGTCGACGTGGTGCACGGCGACACCGGCCGCGTGCCCTTCGGCATGGGCACCTACGGTTCGCGCTCCATCTCGGTGGGCGGCGCGGCCATCATGAAAGCGCTCGACAAGATCGAGACCAAGGCCAAGAAGATTGCCGCGCATTTGATGGAGGCAAGCGACGCCGACATCGAGTTCGCCAACGGCGAGTTCACGGTCAAGGGCACCGACAAGAAAATTCCGTTCGGCCAGGTGGCGCTCACGGCCTATGTGCCGCACAACTACCCGCTCGACAAGCTCGAGCCGGGCCTGAACGAAACCGCCTTCTACGACCCGACCAACTTCACCTTTCCGGGCGGCACCTACATCTGCGAGGTCGAGATCGACCCGCAGACCGGCGAGGTGCGCGTGGACCGCTTCACCGCGGTGGACGACTTCGGCACCATCATCAACCCTATGATCGTCGAGGGCCAGGTGCATGGCGGGCTGGTGCAGGGCATCGGCCAGGCGCTGCTGGAAAACTGCGTGTACGACAACGAAACCGGCCAGCTGCTCACCGGCAGCTTCATGGACTACGCCATGCCGCGCGCCGCGGAGTTTCCGGTGTTCAAGCTCGACACCGTGTGCACGCCGTGCACGCACAACCCGCTGGGCACCAAGGGCTGCGGCGAGGCGGGGGCCATTGGCTCGCCGCCGGCCGTGATCAATGCGGTGCTCGACGCGCTGGCGCCGCTGGGCGTGAAAGATTTCGACATGCCTGCGTCGTCCAGCCGCGTGTGGGAAGCAATGCAAAAGGGCAGCGGCAGCGCTGCAAAAGACGCCATGCCGCAGCAGCCCGCGCTGGCCGCCAGCACCCAAGGCCGCCCGGCACCCTGAACAACAAAGAAGGAACCACACACCATGTACGCCTTCACACTCGAACGGCCCGCCTCCCTGGCCGACGCCACGCAGCTCGTGACAGCCGGCGCCAAGCCGCTGGCGGGCGGCCAGACGCTGCTGGCCTCCATGAAGCTGCGGCTCTCGGCGCCCGGGCAACTGGTCGACCTGAGCGGCATTGCAGAGCTCACGGGCATCAAGCAGGACGGCAACGCCTTCACCATCGGCGCCATGTCGCGCCACCTCGACGTGGCCAACCACGCCGAGCTGAAGGCCGCCTTTCCGGCACTGGCCGACTTGGCCTCGCGCATCGGCGACCGGCAGGTGCGCGCCATGGGCACGCTCGGCGGCTCGGTGGCCAACAACGACCCGGCTGCCTGCTACCCGAGCGCGGTGCTGGGCACCGGCGCCACTGTGGTCACGTCGAAGCGCGAGATTGCCGCGGACGATTTCTTCCTGGGCCTGTTCACCACTGCGCTGGAAGAAGACGAGCTGATCACCGCCATCCGCTTTCCCATTCCGAAGCGCGCCGTGTACGAAAAGCTGCGCCAGAAGGCTTCGCACTTTCCGCTGGTCGGCATCTTCCTGGCGCAGTACGACAGCGGCGTGCGCGTGGCCGTCACCGGCGCGGGCAATGGCGTGTTCCGCCATGCGGGGCTGGAAGACGCGCTCAACCAGAGCTTCACTGCGGCGTCCGCCGCTGCCGTGAAGATCGATGCGAGCGAACTCAACAGCGACCTGCATGCGTCGGCCGCGTACCGCGCCAACCTCATCAGCGTGCTGACGCAACGCGCGGTGACCAAGGCGCTGGGCTGAACCCATCAGCGTGCCTGACAGGGTGCCGGAAGACGCGGCACCCGCGCGCCTTCCGCTACGCTTCGCCATGACCTTTGCGACCATCGATTCCCTCTCCGAAGGCCTGATGCAGGCCGGCTACTTTGCCGACAGGCGCCTGGCCACGGCCGTGTTTCTGGCGTTGAAGCTGCAGCGCCCGTTGCTGCTCGAAGGCGAGCCCGGTGTCGGCAAGACCGAGCTGGCCAAAGCATTGTCGAAGGCGCTGAGCCGCGAGCTGCTGCGCCTGCAGTGCTACGACGGGCTTGAGCAGCGCGAGGCGCTCTACGAGTGGAACTACGCCGCGCAACTGCTGCACATGCGTGCAGCTGAAGCCAGCGGCGCGGCGCGCGACGTGGAAGCCGAGGTCTACCAGCCGCACTACCTCATCCGCCGTCCGCTGCTGCAGGCCCTGCAGACGCCCGCGCCCGGTGCCGTGCTGCTGATCGACGAGGTCGACCGCGCCGACGAGCCCTTCGAGGCCTTTCTTCTCGAATACCTGGGCGAGTACCAGGTGAGCATTCCTGAACTGGGCACGGTGCGCGCCGTGGTGCCGCCCGTGACCATCCTCACGAGCAACCGCACGCGCGAGCTCAACGACGCGGTGAAGCGCCGCTGCCTCTACCACTGGCTCGACTACCCGGAGCGCGAGCGCGAACTGGCCATCGTGCGGGCCCAGGTGCCGCAGGCCGGCGAGACGCTGTCGGCGCAGGTGTCGGCCTTCGTGGCGCGGCTGCGCGAGGCGCCCTTCCTCAATGCATTCCAGCGCGCACCCGGCATCGCCGAGAGCGTGGAGTGGGCGAGGGCGCTGATTGCACTCGACACCGTGGAGCTCGACCCCGAGGTGGTGGTCGACACCGCCGGCATCCTGTTCAAGCAGCGCGACGATGTGGCCGCGCTCACGCGGGAACTGGCGTCGGAGCTGCTGCGCCCCGAGGCGCCCGCCGCGCGCTGAGCGCGTCCCCGGTCGAGGCAGCCCGCATGGCCGGCATTCCCCAACTCGGCGACGTTCGCAGCGGCAAGCTCGCGGGCAACATCACCGCCTTTGGCCGTGCGCTGCGCCGCGCCGGCGTGCGCACCGACGCCATGCGCATCGCGCTGGCCGCCGAAGCCGCCACGCTGGTGGGCGTGCAAGACAAGCTCGACCTGGGCGCCGCAATGGAGGCCGTGATGGTCAGCCGCGAGCAAGACCGCATGGTGTTCCGCGAGCTGTTCGACGCATGGTTTCGCGACCCCGAACTGGCCAACAAGCTGCTCGCGCAGATGCTGCCCAGCGCCGAAGGCAAGGCCGAGCCCTCCAGGCGCCGCCCGCGCGTGCGCGAGGCCCTTACCGCGCCGCGCAACCTCGCCAAACCGCTCGAACCCGCCAAGCCCGACCGCGAGCTGGAGTTTGACGCCGCCATGACCGCGAGCGACCGCGAGCGGCTGCACAACGCCGACTTCAACGCGTTGGGCGCGGCCGAGTACCTGCTGGTCGAGCGGCTCGCGCGCGACATCCGCCTGCCCATTCCCGAGCTGCCTTCGCGCCGCCTGCGCGTCACCGGCGACGCGGGCCGCCAGCATGCACGCATGCACTGGCCCGGCGTGCTGCAGGAGGCCGCGCGCACCGGCGGCGAGATCCTGCGCTTGCCCAGGCTGGCCCGTCGCCTGCAGCCCTTGCCGCTGCTGGTGCTGGTCGACGTGTCGGGCTCGATGGAGCGCTATGCGCGCCTGCTGCTGGCCTTTCTGCATGCGGCCACGCGGCGTGCGGGCCGGCGCGACGTGTTCGCCTTCGGCACCGGTCTGACCGACCTGACGCCGGCCTTCCGCCTGGCCGACACCGACGCCATGCTCGGCGCCGCCAGCCTGGCCATCGACGACTTTGCGGGCGGCACCCGGCTGGGCAGTTCGCTGAGCGAACTGCGCCTGGCCCACGCGCGCCGCCTCACCGGGCGTCGCACGCTTGTGCTGGTGATCAGCGACGGGCTCGACACCGGCGAACCCGCGCTGCTGGAGCAGGAGCTGCTGTGGCTGAGGCGCCATTCGCGCCGCCTGCTGTGGCTCAACCCGCTGCTGCGCTTCGACGGCTACGCCCCTCTGGCCCGAGGGGCCGGCGTGCTGCACCGGCATGCGGACGCGATGCTCGCGGTTCACAATCTCAGCGCACTCGAACAGTTCGCCGCCAGCCTGGCCGCGCTGATGCGCTCCGGTCGCTGACGCGGCCCGGCAACGACAAAAAAGGAACCCACCATGGAAATGCTCGGAAACCGCCGCCTCGGCGTCACCCAACAACAGGCCTGGGAAGCGCTCAACGACCCCGAAACACTGAAGAAGTGCATTCCCGGCTGCGACAAGTTCGAGCTGGTGGGCGACAACACCTACAGCGTGGCGCTCGCGGTCAAGATCGGCCCGGTGTCGGCCAAGTTCAACGGCAAGGTGATGCTGTCGGACATCGTGGCGCCCCATGGCTACAAGCTCACCTTCGAGGGGCAGGGTGGCGTGGCGGGCTTCGCCAAGGGCGCATCGAGCGTCACGCTCAAGCCGCTGTCGGATGTGCCGGCGGATGCAGCGGCCAACACGCCGGCGGATGCAGCCCCGGTCGATGCAGCCATCGCGCACGAGGCCACGGCCGCTGTGCCCGTGTCGGCCCCCACTGGCTGCGAGCTCGACTACACAGTGCAGGCCCAGGTCGGCGGCAAGATCGCCCAGCTCGGCCAGCGGCTGATCGACGGCGCCGCCAAGTCGACCGCCGATGACTTCTTCAAGCGCTTCGAAGCCGAGATGCGCAGCCGCTACGGCCCCCCGCCCGTGGTGGCCGATGGCGCCGAAGTGCCCGCGGAGAAGGCCGGCATGATGTCCGGCCTCATGAAGAAGATGGGCCTGGGCAAGAAGGACGACGCCGCCCCGGCCGGCGACGCCGACTGAGCAGGCGACGCGCTTCATTTCATGGAAAACCTCGACGTCATGGTGCTGCGCACCTTGCGCGACTGGCGGCGCGCCGGCAAGCGCGCGCTGCTCACGACCGTGGTGCGCACCTGGGGCTCGTCGCCGCGGCCCGTGGGTTCGATCATGGCGTTGGCGGAAGACGGTGCCGTGGTCGGCTCGGTCTCCGGCGGCTGCATCGAGGACGACCTGATCGCGCGCTACAGCCACGCCCACGGCAAGGGCGAAGATGTGCCCCTGGGCGCGCCGCCCGCGCTGGTGAAATACGGCATCACCGCCGACGAGGCGCACCGCTTCGGGCTGCCTTGCGGTGGCACGCTGGAGCTGTTGCTCGAATACGCCCCAGATGCAGAATCGCTCGACCTGCTGGTCGCGCAGCTGGAGCAGGGCAAGCTCATGAAGCGCACGGTTGCGCTGACCACCGGTGCGGTGCGGCTGGCCGAAGCCAGGGCGCCGGACGAGCTCAGCGTGAACGACACCGAGCTCACCAACACTTTCGGGCCGGAGTACCGGATGCTGTTGATCGGTGCGGGCCAGCTCGCCGAGTACCTGGCGACGATGGCCAAGTTCAGTGGTTTTGCGGTGACGCTATGCGACCCGCGCGCGGAGTACCGCACGGCGTGGTCGGTGCCCGGTGTGCACATCACGACGGAGATGCCTGACGACGCGGTGCTGGCGTTCAAGCCGGACCGTCGCAGCTGTGTGGTGGCGCTAACGCACGATCCCAAGCTGGACGATCTTGCGTTGCTCGAAGCGCTGCAGAGCGAGGCCTTTTACGTCGGCGCCATTGGTTCGCGTCGCAATGCAGACGCGCGGCGCGACCGGATGATCGAGCACTTCGAGCAGACGGACGAATCGCTTGCTCGGTTGCGTGGGCCGATCGGCATCTACATCGGCAGCAAGACGCCGCCTGAGATAGCGGTGAGCGTCATGGCGGAGATTCTGGCTGTCAAGAATGCGGTGACGTTGCCGCGTGAGGTCGAGGTGGCTCGGGCCAAGGAGATGCAGCAGTTGCTGCCTAGCTGAGTTTTCAGGGCGCTGTTGTTCAGGGCGCGTGCACAGGCCGCCGGGTACTCCCCTCCGCGAATGTCCCCCGCTTCGCTCCTCCTTTATTTCGCTGCGGGGAGCACCCGACGCCCTGTGCCCGTGGACGCGCTGCTGGTGATCGCACGATCAACGACCGCTCTTAACAACGCTCACGTCGATGGGGTGCCTTGCGCAGCGAAATAAAGGAGGAGGCCGCAGGCCGGGGGACATTCGCGGAGCAAGGCACCCCGTCGGCGTGAGCGTCGCCCCGAACAGCAGCAGCGCGCAAAAAACGACTCAGCTCGACTTGGCCTCAGGCGGCACATCGCCCCCCTTCTGCCGCTCCCGAAAGAGGGCAGCACGCATCAGAAAAATGGTAGTGATCGGGGCGGTGAGGGCGATGAACAGCACGATCAACACCGCGTGCAGGAACAGGCTGAAGCCCTGCACCGAAAAGTAGACGATGGTGGCAATGGTCATGCACCACACGCCCACCGTCGCGCCCAACGTGGGCGCATGAATGCGGCGAAAGAAGGTCGGCAGCCGCACCAGGCCGAAAGACCCGATGGCCGCAAAAGCCGCGCCCAGCACCGCGAACACCGCCGTGATGATCTCCGCCCACAACGGCAACGGACCGACGATGAAGTCGTTCATTCGATCACCTCCCCGCGCAACAAGAATTTGGCCATGGCTGTCGAGCTCACGAAGCCGAACAACGCGATCAGCAATGCCGCCTCGAAGTACACATTGCTCGCGTAGATGATGCCCAGCACCAGCATCATGAGCATGCCGTTGACATACAGACAGTCCAGCGCCATCACGCGGTCTTGCGCCGTGGGGCCTATCAACAGGCGCGAGACCGCGCACAGCATGGCCACCG
Organism: Variovorax sp. H27-G14; assembly: GCF_046156345.1. Classification (NCBI taxonomy): domain Bacteria; kingdom Pseudomonadati; phylum Pseudomonadota; class Betaproteobacteria; order Burkholderiales; family Comamonadaceae; genus Variovorax; species Variovorax sp. H27-G14. The sequence continues at coordinate 218,577 of NZ_JAYLVN010000001.1, read as the reverse complement.
CCAGCAGGAACAACGCGAACTTCAAGGCCCAGAAAAGGATGGGTGTCATGACTCGAAGATCTCCATCAGGGGGCGTTCGTAGCGCTGCTTGATCATGGCGACGAAGGCGGCATCGTCGTCCAGGTCGAACACATGAATCAGCAACGTGCTGCGGTCGAACGCCACTTCGCCCCAGGCCGTGCCGGGCGTGAGGCACATCACCATCGCAAGCACCGCCAGGCCGTTGGGGTCGCGCATGTCCAGCGGAATCTGCACGAACCTGGATTCGATGCGCGCGGTGCGCCGCGTGAGCAGCAGGCGCGCCACGTCGAACGCCGACTTCAGCATGTCGAAGGTGACAACGAAGGACAGGCGAAGCGCCACGCCAGGCCGGCGCATGCGCACCGCCGCCGGGCGCAGGCCCTTGGTGAGCAACGGCACGGCAATGGCCAGCACCACGGCCGACAGCAGCGTGACGGCCTCCAGCGACTGCTCGAGCAGTATCCACACCACGAACAACGCAACCGACAACGGCGGGGACGGAACCAGGCGCTTCATGGGGCCGTGCCCTCCTTCTTCACCGGGTTGGGCACCTGCTTGGCACCCAGCACCGCTTGACGGTACGCGGTAGGCGTCTTCAGGCCTTCGGCGGTGGCCTTGGCGTGCTGCATGACGGGCTCGGCCCACACGGTCAGCGCAACGCAGGCCGCCAGCAGGCCGGCCACCGGCAGCACTTCGAGCGCGGGCAGCGAGGGCATGGTGGCGTGGGGCTGGGTCCAGAAATGGCGAATGCCGGTGCGGCTCAATGCAATGAGCGACAGAAAGCCCGAGACGATCAGCAGCGTCAGAAAGGTCCAGCCGGCGCTGCCGATGGCCGGCGCGTTCAGCAGGCCCGACAGCATCGCGAACTTGCCGACGAAGCCCGACAGCGGTGGCAGCCCCGCCAGCAACAGCGTGCAGCCCATGAAGCTCAGGCCCAGGAAGGCGACGCCGGCGGGAATGGCGCGGCCGTAGAGCGCCTGGGCCTCGTCGTCGAGGTTCACGTCGGACAGCACGCGCAGGTCTTCGGTGAGGTAGGGCGCATTGCCCGCGGCCTCGTGCGGCGCCACGCTCATGCCCGCGTTGCGCCAGCGCTCGATCATGTCGGTCAGCAAGAAGAAGGCGCTCACCGCGACCGTGGAGCTCAGCAGGTAGTACAGCGCGCCGGCCCACACGTCCGGCTGGCCGAGGCCGACCGCCGCCAGCAGCGTGCCCGCGGACACCAGCACGCTGAAGCCCGCCAGGTTGGACAGCCGCTGCGTGCCCACGATGCCCATGGCGCCCACGAACAGCGTGGCCAGCCCGATGCCCACCAGCGCCACCTGCCCGAAGGCGGCCGAGGCGCCGGTGTCGGGCGCGAACAGCACCGTCCACAGCCGCAGGATGGTATAGATGCCTAGCTTGGTGAGCAGCGCAAACACCGCGCCCACCGGCGACACCGACGCGCTGTACGCCGGCACCAGCCAGAAGTTGAGCGGCCACGCGCCCGCCTTGGCGAAGAAAGCCGTGGCCAGAATGGCCGCGGCCGCATGCACGAGGCCGCGGTCGCCCGGCGCGAGCTCGGCGATGCGCACGCCCAGGTCGGCCATGTTCAGCGTGCCGGTCACGCCATAAAGAATGGCCGCGCCGATGAGGAACAGCGAAGACGCCGCCAGGTTGATCGCGATGTAGTGCAGCCCCGCCTGCACCCGCAGCCGGCCCGAGCCGTGCAGCAGCAGGCCGTAGGAGGCCGCGAGCATCACCTCGAAGAAGACGAACAGGTTGAACAGGTCGCCCGTGAGAAACGCACCGTTCAGGCCCATCAGCTGCAGCTGCAGCAAGGGATGAAAGTGCACGCCCGCGCGGTCCCACCGAGAGGTGGAGTAGATCGACGCCGCGAAGGCGATGACGCCGGTGAGCGCCACCATCATGGTGGAGAGCCGGTCGGCCACCAGCACGATGCCGAAGGGCGCGCGCCAGTTGCCCGGAAGGTACACGCCGATGGAGCCGGGCCCGCCGCCGGTGTCCGCCGCGTTCACCCAGCGCAGCAGAGCCAGCGCGGCCAGCAGGCCGACAAGGCCCGAAACCACGCTCAGGAAAGACTTGGTACGCCGACGGTTCTCGCCCAGCAGCAGCATGAGCGCGGCGGTGAGCATGGGCACGAGGATGGGCACCGCCACCAGGTGCGGCATGCTGAACTCGAGAAACTCATCGAGCAGGTGGAAGATTTCGTTCACTCGGCCTCCTGCCGTTCTTCACCGTCCACATGGTCGGTGCCGGTGAGGCCGCGCGAGGCGAGCATCACCACGAGGAACAGCGCCGTCATGGCAAAGCCGATCACGATGGCCGTGAGCACCAGGGCCTGGGGCATCGGGTCGGCCGTGTTGGCCAGCGTGGCCTGGAAGCCCTTGATGAGCACCGGCTCGCTGTCGACCTTGAGCCGCCCCATGCTGAAGATGAACAGGTTCACCGCGTAGGAGATGAGCGTCAGGCCCATGATGACCTGGAAGGTGCGCGGGCGCAGCAGCATGTACACGCCCGAGCCGGTGAGCACGCCAATGGCGAGTGCGAGCACGATTTCCATCAGTGCGCTCCCCCCGCGCCTTCGGCCGCGGCCAGGGCTTCTTTTTCGGCCTGCTCGTCGGCCCAGCGGTGGCTTCGCACGGACTGGTGGGCCAGCGCGGTCAATATCAGCATGGTGGCGCCGAGCACCAGCGCGAACACGCCGATGTCGAAGAAGAGGGCGCTGGGCACGTGCACCTCGCCGAGCACGGGCAGGTGCAGGTGCGCGGTGTGCGTGGTCAGGAAGGGGTAGCCGAACACCACCGCGCCGCCGCCCGTGCACAGCGCCAGCAGCAGGCCGATGGCGATCCAGCGGCGCGGGTAGATGCGCAGATGCTCTTCCACCCACTCGGTGCCCGACACGATGAACTGCAGCACCAGCGCGACCGACATCACCAGCCCGGCGACGAAGCCGCCGCCCGGCGCGTTGTGCCCGCGCATGAAGAAGTACACCGACACCAGCACCGCCAGCGGCAGCACCAGCCGCACCAGCACGGCCGGCACCATCAGGTAGCCGATGGCGGTGTCGGTGGCGCGGCGCGGGTTCAGCAGGTCGCTGCTGCCGTCGTCCACCTGCAGGCGCTGCTGCGTCGGCAGGGCCATCGACTCGATGGCGGGCCTGAAGCGCCGCAGCAGCGCATAGACAGTGAGCGCCACGATGCCCAGCACGGTGATCTCGCCGAAGGTGTCGAAGCCGCGGAAGTCGACCAGCATCACGTTGACCACGTTGGTGCCGCCGCCCTCGGTGAGCGCGCGCTCCAGAAAGAAGGGCGAGATGCTCTGCGGGAAGGTGCGCGTCATCATGGCCCAGGCCAGCGCGGCCATGCCGCCGCCAGCAATGGTGGCCACCAGCAAGTCGCGCCCGCGCCGGCCCCACGGGCGCAGCCGCGCGCGCGCGGGTTGAATCACGTCCTTGCTGCGCATCGGCAGCCAGCGCAGGCCCAGCAAGATCAGCACGGTGGTCACGGCCTCGACCACCAGTTGCGTCAGCGCCAGGTCGGGTGCGGAGAACCAGATGTAGGTAACGCAAGACACCAGCCCCGCAGCTGATGCCAGCATGAGCGCGGCGAGCCGGTGGAACTTGGCCTGCCAGGCGGCGGCCAGCGCGCAGGTGCCGCCGATGACCCAGGTCATGGCGAACATCGGCGAGAAGGGCAGCAGCTCGCGCGTGCCGGGCGCGGCGGGCGTCGCCCAGAGCGACGCGGCGGCGCCCGCCACGGCCACCACCACCAGCAGCAGCAACTGCCACTGCATGCGGCGCGTGCCGAACAGGCGACGGCTGCGCCGCCCGGCTTCGCTCAGCATCGCGAGCAGGTGCTCGAAGATGACCTGCCCGTCGAAGCGGTGCAGCAGCGGCGTGTTTTCAAGGCCGCCCTGTGCGCGCTGGCGGCGTTGCAGCAGGTACAGCACGCCACCACCCACCAGCGCCACGAAGCTCATCACCAGCGGCAGGTTGAAGCCGTGCCACACGGCCAGGCTGTATTCCGGCAGCACGCCGCCCACCACCGGCGCGGCCGCGGCCGCCAGCATCGGGCCGACCGACCAGGCCGGCGCGACGCCCACCACCAGGCACACCAACACCAGCAGCTCGACCGGCACGCGCATCCAGTGCGGCGGCTCGTGCGGGTGCTTGGGCACGTCGTTGCCGCAGGGCGGGCCGAAGAACACGTCGAACACAAAGCGCGCCGAATACGCCACGCTGAAGATGCCCGCGATGGTGGCGATCACCGGCAGGCTGAAGTCGACCCACGGCGTGGCTTGGATGAACACCGTCTCCGCGAAGAACATTTCCTTCGACAGAAAGCCGTTGAGCAGCGGCACGCCGGCCATTGACGCGCTGGCGATGATGGCCAGCGTGCCGGTGATGGGCATCAGCCTCATCAGGCCGCTGAGCTTGCGAATGTCGCGCGTGCCGGTCTCGTGGTCGATGATGCCGGCCGCCATGAACAGCGACGCCTTGAAGGTGGCGTGGTTCATCACGTGGAAGACCGCCGCCACCGCCGCCAGCGGGCTGTTCAGCCCCAGCAGCAGCGTGATGAGGCCCAGGTGCGAGATGGTCGAGTAGGCCAGCAGCGCCTTCAGGTCGCGCTGGAACATGGCCGCGAAGCCGCCCAGCAGCAACGTGATGGCACCCGCGCCACCCACCAGCCAGAACCATTGCTCGGTGCCCGAGAGCACCGGCCACAGCCGCGCCATCAGGAACACGCCCAGCTTCACCATGGTGGCCGAGTGCAGATAGGCCGACACCGGCGTGGGCGCGGCCATGGCGCGCGGCAGCCAGAAGTGGAACGGGAACTGCGCGCTCTTGGTGAAGGCGCCCAGCAGCACCAGCACCAGCACCACCGGGTACAGCGCATGCGCGCGAATGAGGTCGCCCGAGGCCAGCACCACGTCGAGCTCGTAGCTGCCCACGATGCGCCCCAGCACCAGCACGCCGGCCAGCAGGCACAGCCCGCCCGCGCCGGTGACGGTGAGCGCCATGCGCGCGCCGCGCCGAGCGTCGCGGCGGTGGTGCCAGTAGCCGATGAGCAGAAACGAGAAGAGGCTGGTGAGCTCCCAGAACAGCACCATCTGAACCAGGTTGCCCGACAGCACCACGCCCATCATCGCGCCCATGAACGCGAGAAAGAACGAGAAGAAGCGCGGCACCGGGTCGGAGGCCGACATGTAGTAGCGCGCATACAGCACCACCAGCGCGCCGATGCCCAGCACCAGCATGCAGAACAGCCATGCAAAGCCGTCCATGCGAAACACCAGGTTCAGGCCCAGCGCGGGCAGCCATTCGATTTCCTGGCGCAGCACATTGCCGTGGGCAATCTGCGGAAAGAACCATGCGGCCTGGATGGCGCAGCCCAGCGCGACCAGCCCCGCCAGGGTCGACTCCCTGTTGCGCGCGTTGGACGGCATCAACGCGGCCAGCACGCTGGCGATAAAGGGGAGTGCGACGAGAAAGACCAGGGGCATTGGGGTTGATTCTATCGGCGGCCCCTATGGAAGGCCTTATCTATAACCGTAAGACATAAGGCTGTTTTTGGGACATTCAGGCCGAGAAGGCCTGCACGCTGCGAATGCCCAGCCATGTGCAAAAGAGCGAGCCGCCGAGGTGGGCCGCAGCCGTGAGCATTGCCACGCCCACGCGGCCTTCGAGCAGCATGGTCACGACTTCGGCCGAGAAGCTGGAGAAGGTGGTGAGGCCGCCCAGAAAACCGGTCACCAGCGCGAGCCGCCAGACCGGGTCGAGGTCTGGCAGCAGCTGAAAGGTGGCAATGGCCACGCCGATGAGGTACCCGCCAATCAGGTTGGCGGCCAGCGTGCCCCAGGGCATGAGGCCGCCCGCGCCAAACCAGAGAGCCAGGCCCCAGCGGGCCAGGGCGCCGATGGAGGCGCCCACGCAGATCGCAAGAATCGGAAGCAGCATGCCTCGATTGTCAGGGCGCCATCTGCTGCGGCAGCCACGTCACCAGTTGCGGCACGAAGTAGATGATGAGCACCGCCGCCACCATCAGGAAGAACATCGGCAGCGTCACCCGCGCGATGTAGAGCAGGTCTCTGCCCGTCATGCCTTGCAGCACGAACAGGTTGAAGCCCACCGGCGGCGTGATCTGCGCCATTTCGACCACCAGCACGATGAAGATGCCGAACCACACCGGGTCGATGCCCGCCGCGGTGACGGTCGGCATGATCACGCCCATGGTCAGCACCACCATCGAGATGCCGTCCAGGAAGCAGCCCAGCACCACATAGAAGGCGGCCAGCATCAGGATGAGCTGAAACTTCGACAGCCCGAGCGAGCCGATCCATTCGGCCAGGTGCCGCGGCAGGCCGATGTAGCCCATGGCCAGCGTGAGAAAGGCCGCGCCCGCGAGGATCAGCGCCATCATGCAATACAGGCGCGTGGCGCCCAGCAGCGCCTCCTTGAAGCTTTGCCAGGTCAGCGAGCCCTGCACGCCGGAGATGATCATTGCGCCCATCACGCCCACGGCCGCAGCCTCGGTCGCGGTGGCAATGCCGGCGTAGATGGAGCCCAGCACCGACAAAATGAGCAGCGCCACCGGAATCAGCGACATCGACGCCTTGAGCTTTTCCACGAACGGCAGCGTGGCGTCGGCCGGCGGCACCTTGTCGGGATTGCGCAGCGCCCAGAACACGATGTAGCCCGAGAACAGCACTGCGAGCAGGATGCCCGGAATGACGCCCGCGATGAACAGCCGCGCAATCGACACGTCCGCGCTCACCCCATAGACGATCATGATGATCGACGGCGGAATCAGCAGCCCGAGCGTGCCGGCGCCGGCCAGCGTGCCGATGACCATGTCGTCCGGGTAGCCGCGGCGCTTGAGCTCGGGCAGGCTCATCTTGCCGATGGTGGCGCAGGTGGCCGCACTCGAGCCCGACACCGCGGCAAACACCGCGCAGCCCACCACGTTGGTGTGCAGCAGGCGGCCCGGCAGGCTTTGCATCCAGGGCGCGAGGCCCTTGAACATGTCCTGCGAGAGCCGCGTGCGAAACAGGATTTCGCCCATCCACACGAACAGCGGCAGCGCGGTGAGCGTCCAGCTGGAGGCCGACCCCCAGATGGTCACGGCCATGGCGTCCCCGGCGGCGCGGGACGAGAAGATCTGCATGGCGATCCATGCCACGCCCGAGAGCGTGAGCCCGATCCACACGCCGCTGCCCAGAATGAGAAACAGCGCTGCAATCAGCAGGCCGGCAATACCGATGTCACTCATGGCGAAGCGCCTCCGTTTCGGGGGCCTTGGCAGGACGGCCGCGCCACTCGATCACGAATTCGTCGAGCGATGCAATGGCGAAGACGACAGTGCCCAGCGCCATCGACAGCTGCGGTATCCACAGCGGCGTGGCGTCGTTCCCGGTGGAAATGTCGTGGTAGTCGAGCGACTGCCAGACCAGCCGAATGCTGTACCACGCAAAGAGCATCGCGAGCAGCGTCGCGGCGCCCATGGCCCAGCGCTCGAGCCAGCGCTGCGCCGCGGGCGGCAGGCGCTGCAGCACCAGCGTCACGCGGATGTGCTCGCCGCGCTTGAGCGTGTGCGCCAGCGCCAGGAAACCCGCGCCGGCCATCAGGTAGCCCGCGTAGGCATCGATGCCTGGAATGTTGAAGTGAAGCTGCCGGCCGATGATGGACAGCAGCACCATCACCAGCAGGCCGATCATGGAAAGCGCCGCCAATGCGGCGGCGCCCATGTAGAGAAGATCAAGCGTCTTGCGCATCGGGTGCAGTTCGAGTCCGCCTCACATCTTCTTGTAGGCGTCGACCACGGCCTGGCCTTCGGGGCCGGCCTTTTCGGTCCACTCCTTGATCATGGTGTCGCCGACCTTCTTCATGTCGGCCTTCAGTTGCGCGGAGGGCACGTGCACCGTCATGCCGTTCTTCTTGAGCAGCTCGAGGTACTCGACGTTCTTTTTCTTCGACAGGTCCCAGCCGCGCTTTTCGGCGTCTGCCGCGGCCTTGAGCACCGCGTCTTGCGTGGGCTTGTCGAGCGCGTCGAAGGCCTTCTTGTTCATGAGGATCGCGTTCTTCGGCAGCCAGGCCTGGGTGTCGTAGAAGTTCTTGATGTATTCGTAGGTCTTGGTGTCGTAGCCGGTGGAGCCCGAGGACATGTACGACTCGATCACGCCGGTGGCCATGGCCTGCGACAGCTCGGCCTGCTGCACCGTGACGGGCTGCGCGCCCACAAGCTCGCCGATGCGCGCGGTGGCCGGGCTGTAGGCGCGCCACTTCACGCCCTTCAGGTCGGCGGCCGAGGCAATTTCCTTCTTCACGAAGATGCCTTGCGGCGGCCAGGCCACCGTGTAGAGCAGCACGATGCCTTGCTCGGCCAGCTTCTTCTCGAGCACCGGCTTTTGCGCCTGGTAGAGCTTCCAGGCGGCGTCATAGCTGTCGGCCAGGAACGGAATGCCGTCGGCACCGAACATCTGCCATTCGTTCTGGTAGTTCACCAGCAGGATTTCGCCCAACTGGGCCTGGCCGCCTTGCACGGCGCGCTTGATCTCGGGCGCCTTGAACAGCGAGGCATTGGAATGCACCGTGATCTTGAGCTTGCCGCCGCTGCCCTTGTCCACGTCGCTGGCGAACTGGGTGATGTTCTCCGTGTGGAAGTTGCTTGCCGGGTAGGCGGTGGGCAGGTCCCACTTGGTCTGCGCGAAGGCTGCTGTGCTGAGGGTCAGGCCAATGAGGGCAATGCCGAACTTGTGATTCATGAGTGCTCCGGAACGTATGAAAGTGAAAGCGAAAAAGAGCATACGTGCAAATTCCGGGCCATCGGTGAGGCATTTCCCTGCCTTGGTGCACGCATGAAAAAGCCGCCCGAAGGCGGCTTTGCTTGGCATGGGTGCGGCCAGGTGCTCAGGGCTTGGCGGCCTTGGCTGGCTTGCTCGTCTTGGCTTCGGCGGGTGCTGCGCCACCGAAGGTCTTGCCGTTGACCGTGAGGCCTTCGCCCGACAGCTTCTCGGCCTTCTTTTCCTTCACGCCCTTCACGCGCTGCATGAGGTCGGGCCAGTCCTTGAACTCGCCTTCCTTGCGCGCATCGAGGATGCGTTTGGACATCGCCGGGCCGACGCCCTTGATGCCGTCGAGGTCGGCCGCGGTGCCCTTGTTGACGTCGACCGCGGCAAACGAAGCCATCGCGACCAGCATGGCCGTGGCGGCCAGCAACTTCTTGAAGATCATTTTTTACTCCCTGATTGTTGATATGACTGACAGCCGACAGGAACGTCGGCCCGCGCTCAACGGGGGCAGGAAGCGGGTCGTTGACGCGCGAAAGCATTGCCTGCTTTCACGTGACCATTGTTCAAAAAAGTGATCAGAGTTCTTCGACGCGGCGCGGCGGATAGCTGTCCCAGGCCTGGCAGCCGGGGCAGTGCCAGAAGTACTGGTGCGCCTCGAAGCCGCAGGCCGCGCAGCGGTAGCGCATGAGCGGTCGCGTGGCCTGGTCGAGCGCGCGTTGCACCTGCGGATGGAACTGCTCGTGCTCGAAGCGCTCGCCCGCCAGCCAGCGCGAGGCCGCCACCAGCGAAGGCTGCTGCGCAAGGTGGGCGATGTAGCCGTCGCGCGGCGTGGGCTGCGGGTCTTGCGCGCTGGCGCTGGGCGTGCCGCCGAGCGCGATCACTGATTCGAGTACGTCGATGGAGGGCGACTCCACATAGCGCCGTTGCAGCAACGCGAGCGCATCGGCTTCGCGGTGCGCTGCGACCGCGGCCTGCTGCAGGGCCGAGGCATAGAGCGGCAGCGCGAGCGGCGCGGTGTCGCTCAGTGCCGCCAGCGTGTCGAAGGCGCCGGCTGCGTTGCCGCTGCGCAGTTGCAGGTTGGCCGTGTCGATGGCGGGGCGCGGTGCCTGGGGCGCGAGCTCGACGGCGGCCGCCAGCAGCGTTGCGGCACCTGGCAGATCGCCGGACGCGACGTGCTCGGTGGCCTGCTCGCACAGGTGGTGCGCGCGGCGCGTGCTGTAGCTGGCCTGGTCGGACTCGTCGAGCTTGCGTGCCACGTCGGCGGCCTGCGACCACTCGCGCGAGCGCTCGTAGATGGCCAGCAGCGACAGCCGCGCTTCGTTCTCGTAGCGCGTGCCTTCGAGCTTGTGCAGCGCGGCCTCGGCGCGGTCGAGCAGGCCGGCGCGCAAGAAGTCTTGCGCCAGCGCATGCTGGGCGCGCTCGCGGTCGCTGCGGCTCAGGTCGCCCCGTCCGAGCAGATGCTCGTGCACGCGCACCGCGCGCTGGTATTCGCCGCGGCGGCGAAACAGGTTGCCGAGCGCAAAGTGCAGCTCCTGCGTGTCGGGGTCGTTCTGCACGGCCTCGATGAAGGCGTCGATGGCTTGGTCCTGCTGCTCGTTGAGCAGAAAGTTCAGGCCGCGAAAGTAGGCTTTGGGGGCCTGGCGGTTCTCCAGCTTGAGTTGCCGGATGTCGAAGCGCGATGCGAGCCAGCCCAGCACAAAGGCGACGGGCAGGCTGATCAGCAGCCAGCTGGGATCAAAGTCCATGTTGACGTACGGCGGGGAGGTCGGTGGCGGAAATGGAGGGCGCCGCGGCTGTTGCTGTGGCGGCTGCGGCGGTGGTGGGCATCGGTGCCTGGGCTTGTGCCACAGCGGGCAGCTGTGCCGCGGCGGCACGGTGTTTCCACCAGCCCGGCAGCATGCCCAGCGCACCCACCACCAGCCCGCCGGCAAATGCCGCGAGCACGACAAGCACCAGCGGCGCGCGCCAGTAGGTACCGAAGAAGAAGTAGACGGTCGCGTCTTGCTGGTTGTTCAGCGCGAAAGCGAAGAGCGTAAAAAAAATGGCTGCCTTGAGCAGCCACAGGAGGTATTTCATAGCCGTTCCCGTTGCGGGAGGCATTCTACGTTTGCAGGCATTTCGCTCGCCCGTGCATCAGGCACTCGAGGCCTTGGACGCCTTGACGGCCTTGGCTTCCTTGCCCGCATCGAGCTCTGCCGTCTTTGCGTCCACGGCCTCGCGCAGCGCCTTGCCGGGCTTGAAGTGCGGCACCCGCTTTTCGGGAATCTGCACGCTCTCGCCCGAACGCGGATTGCGTCCGATGCGCGGCGGACGCCGGTTGACCGAGAAGCTGCCGAAGCCACGGATCTCGATGCGGTGTCCGCGCACCAACGCGTCGCTCATCGCGTCCAGGATGGTCTTGACGGCGTATTCCGCATCGCGGTGCGTGAGCTGCGCAAAGCGCGCTGCAAGTTCTTCGACGAGGTCTGAGCGGGTCATGGGCCAAACAAAAACGTGGACGAAAAAAAAGACAGAGCGGCCCCAGGGCCTGCTCTGTCTTCGGACTCAGCTTACTTGTTGTCGCTGTTGTCGAGCTTGGCGCGCAGCAGGGCGCCCAGGCTGGTCGTGCCCGCGTTTTCGCGTGCCGACTGCTGGCTCAGGTTGGCCATGGCGCCTTGTTCGTCGACCATGTCCTTCTGCTTGATCGACAGCTGAATGTTGCGGGTCTTGCGATCCACATTCACGACGATGGCGGTGACTTCGTCGCCTTCCTTCAGCACGTTGCGGGCATCTTCGACGCGGTCGCGCGAGATTTCCGAAGCACGCAGGTAGCCGAGGATGTCCTCGCCCAGGTCGATTTCAGCGCCGCGGGCGTCCACGGTCTTGACCTTGCCGGTCACGATCTGGCCCTTGTCGTTCACGGTGGTGAACGTGGTGAACGGGTCGCTGTCGAGTTGCTTGATGCCCAGCGAGATGCGTTCGCGGTCGACGTCGACTGCCAGCACGAGCGCTTCGACTTCCTGGCCCTTCTTGTAGTTGCGAACGGCGGTTTCGCCGGCTTCGTTCCACGAGAGGTCAGACAGGTGAACCAGACCGTCGATGCCGGCAGCCAGGCCAACGAACACGCCGAAGTCGGTGATCGACTTGATCGGGCCCTTGACGCGGTCGCCACGCTTGGTGTTTTGAGCGAACTCTTGCCACGGGTTGGCCTTGCACTGCTTCATGCCCAGGCTGATGCGGCGCTTGTCTTCGTCGATTTCCAGAACCATGACTTCGACTTCGTCGCCGAGCGAGACGATCTTGTTCGGAGCGATGTTCTTGTTGGTCCAGTCCATTTCGGAGACGTGCACCAGGCCTTCGATGCCGGGTTCGAGTTCGACGAACGCGCCGTAGTCGGCAATGTTCGTGACCTTGCCGAACAGGCGGGTCGATTGCGGGTAGCGGCGCGAAACGCCCATCCACGGGTCGTCACCCATTTGCTTCAGACCCAGCGAGACACGGTTCTTTTCGGTGTCGAACTTGAGGATCTTGGCGGTGATTTCCTGGCCGGCCTGAACGACTTCGCTCGGGTGGCGAACACGGCGCCATGCCATGTCGGTGATGTGCAGCAGGCCGTCGATGCCGCCGAGGTCCACGAACGCACCGTATTCGGTGATGTTCTTGACCACGCCGCGCACGACTGCGCCTTCCTTCAGGGTTTCCATCAGCTTGGCGCGCTCTTCGCCCATGCTGGCTTCGACCACGGCACGGCGCGACAGCACGACGTTGTTGCGCTTGCGGTCGAGCTTGATGACCTTGAATTCAAGGGTCTTGTTCTCGTACGGGGTCAGGTCCTTGATGGGACGCGTGTCGATCAGCGAGCCCGGCAGGAATGCGCGGATGCCGTTGACCAGAACGGTCAGGCCGCCCTTGACCTTGCCGCTGGTGGTGCCGGTGACGAAGTCGCCGGATTCCAGGGCCTTCTCCAGGGCGAGCCACGAAGCCAGACGCTTGGCGGTGTCGCGCGAGAGGATGGTGTCGCCGTAACCGTTTTCAACGCTGCCGATGGCAACGGAAACGAAATCGCCGGCCTGGACTTCGAGTTCGCCCTTGTCGTTCTTGAACTCTTCGATCGGCACATACGCTTCGGACTTCAGACCGGCGTTGACGACGACGTGGTTGTGTTCGACACGCACGACTTCGGCCGTGATGACCTCGCCGGTGCGCATTTCGGAACGCTTCAGGGACTCTTCGAACAGGTCGGCAAAAGATTCAGACATTTATGGTTCCTTCCGTCAGGCAGTGTTGGCAGGCGCTCTTGCGAAATTGCGTGCGGCTGCTGTGGGTCTGTAGACGGCGGTTTTTTGGGCGTGAGCCCGGGTTCGTTGAACAACCAGCAGGCCGGTGCGCTGTCGCGCGAAGAGAGCCTGCGGGAGCGGTATGCGCCCCCTGAAGATCTGGCGATATTCAGTTGGGCGCCAGCCTCTCAAGCGGACTTGAAGGGCTGTACTTGTTGCCACCACTCCAACACCTGGTCGATCGATTGCTCGATGGAAAGCTGGGAGTTGTCGAGGTGGCGAGCGTCTTGCGCCGGCTTCAGAGGGGCGACGCTGCGGGATGAGTCCCGGGCGTCACGTGCTTCCAAGTCGGAGCGAAGACTGTCGAGTGTAGTCGAAATACCCTTTGAAATCAACTGCTTATGGCGCCGTTCGGCGCGCTGCGCGGCGCTTGCGGTAAGGAACACCTTGAGCGTGGCGTCGGGGAAGATCACGGTGCCCATGTCGCGGCCGTCGGCCACCAGGCCCGGCAGCTCGCGAAAGCGCTGCTGCAGCCCCAGCAGCGCCGCCCGCACGGCGGGCAGGGCAGAGACGCGCGAGGCGTCCATGCCGGCGGCTTCGGTGCGAATGTCTTCGCTGACGTCCTCGCCACCGAGCAGCACCTGGCCCTGCGTGAACTGCAGGGGCAGGGCGGCCGCCAGGGCGGCGATCTGCGCCTCGTGCTGCGGCTCGGCGCTCAGGCCGGCGCGGCGCATGGCCAGGCCGGTGACGCGGTACAGCGAGCCCGAGTCGAGGTAGTGGTAGCCCAGCAGGCGGGCCACTTCGGAGGCGAGCGTGCCTTTGCCGGAGGCGGTGGGGCCGTCGATGCAGATCACCGGCAGCTCGGCGGCCTCGGCCACCGAGAACAGGGTCTCGAAGTAGTCGGGAAAGGTCTTGGCGACGCAGTGCGGGTCGAGAATGCGCACCGGCGCCCCGGCCGGGTTGAACGCCGCCAGCGAGAAGCACATGGCCACGCGGTGGTCGTCGTAGGTGTGGATGCTGGCCGGGCGCCAGCCGGCGTGCGCCAGCGGGTGCACGCGAATGAAGTCGGGCCCGGCCTCCACGGTGGCGCCGAGCTTGCGCAGCTCGTTGGCCATGGCGTCGATGCGGTCAGTTTCCTTCACGCGCCAGCTCGCGATGTTGCGCAGCGTGGTCGGGCCGTCGGCGTAAAGCGCCATCACGGCCAGCGTCATGGCGGCGTCGGGAATGTGGTTGGCGTCGAGGTCGATCGCCTTCAGCGGCCAGGCGCCGCGGCGCACTTCGAGCCAGTTCGGCCCGCTGTCGATCAGCGCGCCCATCTGGCGGGCGGCGTCGATGAAGCGGATGTCGCCCTGGATCGAATCGGCGCCCACGCCTTCGATGCGGATGCCATTTTTGCCCGGCATGCCCGCCGCAATCGCGCCAAGCGCAATGAAATAGCTGGCGGAGGAGGCATCGGCCTCCACGTGGATGTCGCCCGGCGAGCTGTAGCGGCTGCCGGCCTGAATGGTGAAGCGCTCCCAGCCGTCGCGCCGCACCTGGATGCCGAAGCGCGCCAGCAGGTTCAGCGTGATCTCGATGTACGGCTTGGAAATCAGCTCGCCGACCACCTCGATCACGATGTCGCCGGCTGCCGCCAGCGGCAGCCCCAGCAGCAGGGCGGTCAGGAACTGGCTCGACACGTCGCCGCGCACGCGAATCGGCGCATCGAGCGCCAGTTCGCCATGCGGCACGGGGTTAATACGCAGCGGCGGGTAGCCCGGGTTGCCGAGGTAGTCGATGCGGCAGCCGAGTTGCGTCAGCGCATCGACGAGGTCGCCGATCGGGCGTTCGTGCATGCGCGGCACGCCGCTGAGTTCGAACTCGCCGCCCAGCAGCGACAGCGCCGCCGTCAGTGGGCGCATGGCGGTGCCGGCGTTGCCCAGGAACAGCGGCAGCAGCGTTGCGTTGGGCTTCAACTGGCCGCCCAGGCCGGTGATGCGCACGGTGTTGCCGTCGGGGGCGATGCCGCAGCCGAGCGCGCGCAGGGCGTCGAGCATCACGCGCGTGTCGTCCGAGTCGAGCAGGTCGTGGATGGTGGTGGTGCCGCTCGCCAGCGCGGCCAGCAGCAGCACGCGGTTGGAGATGCTCTTGGAGCCCGGCAGGCGCACGGTGCCGGCGGCGCCGGCGAGCGGGGGCAGGTCGAGGAAAGCCGTCGAGAACATGTCAGTTGTCCTGTTGCTGCGACAGGGTGCCGGTGGCCGGCTTCCAGGCCGCGCGGGTCTTGCTGGCGGCGGCAATGGCTTGCTCCAGCGCCTGCAGGTCGCCCGCGGTCATCAAGGCCTCGAGGTCTTCAAGCGCCTTGCGGAAGGCCTGCGATTGTTCGAGCACCTGCGCACGGTTGGCCAGCAGCACGTCGCGCCACATGACGGGGTCGCTCGCGGCAATGCGCGAGAAGTCGCGAAAGCCCGGGCCCGCGAGGCTCAGAAAGCGGTCGCCCTGCGGCTGCGCGGCAATGGCGTTGGTGTACGCAAAGGCCAGCAGGTGCGGCAGGTGGCTCACGGCGGCGAAGGCGGCGTCGTGCTCCTCGTGCGTCATCGTGAGCACATGCGCGCCGATGCCGCTCCACACCTGCGTGGCCCGCTGCACGTTGGAGCGCAGCGTGGCCTTGACGGGGGTCAGCACGACCTGGCGGCCCGTGAAGAGCGAGGCCTCGGCATGCTCGATACCCGACAGTTCCTTGCCCGCGATCGGGTGGGCCGGCACGAAGCTGGAGAACTGCTTCTGCAGGCCGTTGCGTGCCGCCTCGATCACGTCGCCCTTGGTCGAGCCGACGTCCATCACCAGTGTGTCGGCCGAAATGCCGTGGCGCATGGCCTTGAAGGTGGCCTCCGACGCGGCCACCGGCACCGCCAGCAGCACGATGTCGGCGCCCGACACCGCGAGCAGCGCGGAAGGCGCCGCCACGTCGATCACGCCTAGCTGGCGCGCCCGCTCTGTGGTGGAAGGCGACTTGCTGTAGCCCACCACGCGTTTCACCAGCTTCGCGCGCTTGAGCGCGAGCGCAAAGGAGCCGCCCATCAGGCCGCAGCCGATCAGTCCCAGTTGTTCGAACATGCTTGTGCCTGCCTGCCGCTCAGGCCTTGACGGGGTAGGCGCCCAGCACCTTGTAGAACGCGCAGAGACCGCGCAGCTCGGCCAGCGCCGCGGCCACGTTGGGCTGCGAGGGGTGGCCGTCGAGGTCGATGTAGAAGTAGTACTCCCACTGGCCGGTGCGCGCGGGGCGCGACTCGAAGCGCGTCATCGACACGTTGTTGGCCTTCAGCGGCACCAGCAGGTCGTGCACCGCGCCAGGTCGGTTGGGCACCGAGACGATCAGGCTCGTGCAGTCGCGGCCCGACGCCGGCGGCATGGCCAGCGTTTGCGGCAGGCAGATGACGGAAAAGCGGGTGCGGTTGTAGGAGTCGTCCTGAATGGCGTGCGCCACGATGTGCAGGCCGAAGCGGGTGGCGGCGCGTTCGCCGGCCAGTGCGGCCCAGGCCGGGTTGGTGGCCGCCAGGCGTGCGCCTTCGGCGTTGCTCGACACGGCGCGCCGCTCTGCGTTGGGCAGGTGCTTGGACAGCCAGGTCTGGCATTGGGCAAGCGCTTGCGGGTGGGCCAGCACGGCCTCGACGCCTTCGAGCGAGTTGCTGCTGCGCAGCAGATGGTGGCGAACCAGCAGGCTGACTTCGCCGACCACATGGGTGGGCGAGTGCAGGAACAGGTCGAGCGAGCGCGTCACCACGCCTTCGGTCGAGTTCTCGACGCCGACCACGCCGTACTGGGCGCTGCCTGCGGCGGTGGCGTGGAACACCTCGTCGAAGCTGGCGCAGTAGATCAGGTCGGCGGCGCCGCCGAAGTACTCGATGGCGGCCTGTTCGCAGAAGGTGCCTTCGGGGCCGAGCACGGCCACGCGTTGCGGCGATTCCAGCGCCAGGCAGGCCGACATGATTTCGCGCCAGATGGCCGCCACATGGAGGTCCTTGAGCGGACCGCCATTGCTCTTTTGCATCTTGTCGATGACCTGCGCCACGCGGTCGGGGCGAAAGAACGGGGAGCCCTCGCGTTTCTTCACCTCGCCGACCAGTTCGGCCACATGGGCCCGCTCGTTGAGCAGGCTCAGCAGACGCTGATCGAGCGAGTCGATCTGCACGCGCAGATCGGACAGGCCTTCGGATTTATCGGCGGGAGCGGCGGGAGTAGAGGGGGGTGTCGAGGCGGAATCGGTCATCTGTGCGAGCAACTGAGCGGGGGCACGCGACTAGGCGTGCGATCGCTCGAATTCTCGCATGTAGCCCACCAGGGCCTGCACCCCTTCCAGCGGCATGGCGTTGTAAATGCTGGCGCGCATGCCGCCAACCGATTTGTGCCCCTTCAGCTGGAGCAACTGCGCCTGGCGCGCGCCGGCCAGGAAGGCTTCGTTGCGCCCTTCATCGGCCAGGAAGAACGGCACGTTCATGCGCGAGCGGCAGTTCGGGTCGATTCGGTTGGCGTAGAAGTCGGAGGCGTCGATGAAGTCGTAGAGCAGCTTCGCCTTGGCGATGTTGCGTTGCTCCATGGCGGCCACGCCGGTCAGCTCGCCTTCCTTCTGCTGCAGCAGCCACTGGAAGGTAAGCCCCGCCATGTAGATGCCCCAGGTCGGCGGCGTGTTGTACATGGACTGGTTGTCGGCCACGGTCTTGTAGTTGAACGCGCTCGGGCAGATCGCGAGCGCGTGTCCCAGCAGGTCGTCGCGCACAACCACGATCGTCAGGCCGGCGGGGCCGAGGTTCTTCTGGGCGCCGCCGAAGGCCAGGCCCACGCGGGACCAATCGACGCTGCGCGAAGCAACGTGCGAAGAAAAATCGATGACCAGGGGCGCATTGCTGCCCAGTGCCGCCAGGTCGGGCAGCTGCTGGAACTCGATGCCGTTGATGGTCTCGTTGGAGCACACATGCACGTACGCGGCGTCTTTGGAGAGTTGCCAGGTCGCGGGATCGGGCAGCCTGGTGTGCTGGTCGTCGGCGTTGCTTGCGACCACGCGCGCCGTGCAATAGCGCTGCGCTTCCTTGTGCGACTTGACGCTCCAGCTGCCGGTGATGACGAAGTCGGCGGTTTGCCCGCGCGACAGGTTCATCGGCACGATGGCGTTTTCGCCAAGGCCGCCACCCTGCATGAACAGGATGTGGAAATTGGGGGGGATGGCCAGCAGCGTGCGAATGTCGGCTTCGGCCTGGGTGCAGATTGCACCGAATTCCTTGCCGCGATGGCTCATTTCCATCACGCTCATGCCGCTGCCTTGCCAGTCGAGCATTTCGGAGGCGGCGCGTTGAAGCACCGCCTCCGGCATGGCAGCCGGACCGGCCGAGAAGTTGTAGGGGCGCTTGCCGGCCGGCGTCTGCTGCTGGGTCACGTTGGTCTTACTTCTTGGCAGGTGCCTTGGCGGGAGCCTTGGCAGCGGCGGGGGCTTCGGTGGGCGCGCCCAGGGCCTTGGCGACGTTCTCGTCGAGTGCGCGCATCTTGGGTTCGATGGTGCCGCGCGTGTCGGTCACCAGCTTTTCCGTCAGTGCGGTCTGCATCTTCGGGTTCAGTTCCTGGTACTTCTTGCTGAGGGGCGAGTTGATCCAGGCCAGCAGCTGCTTGAGCTCGTCTTCGCTGAAGTTCTGTTCGAGCAGCGGGGTCAAAGCGCCAGGGGCCAGTTGGAGGGCCTTGTCGCGAACGATCGGGTAGGCGTCGTCGAAGTACTTCTTCAGCTCGGTGTCGGCCGCCTTGGCAGCGGATTCACGCTTGGCTTCTGGCACTTGCGTCTGAAGGTACTGCGAACCCGCTTGTGCGATCGGAGCGCTCGATTGTTCCACCAGGCCGCGCGCCAGCGATTCGATACCGGGGCGTTGGATGTCGATGAACTGCTTGATGAGCGTGGCCTTGTCCTGGGCCATGGCGGCCATCGAACTGCCAGCCAGGGCAACCGTCAGAAGTGCGAGTTTGATTTTTTTCACTGAGGATTCTCCGTTGAAGATGAGGAAGCATCGTCCGCGTCAGGCTCTATTTCGCCGTTGGCGTCGTTTTCGACAATGCGTTGAAGACCGCTGAGTTTGGCGCCTTCGTCGAGACCGATAAGCGTAACGCCTTGCGTTGCGCGACCCAGTTCGCGAATTTCGGCAACCCGGGTGCGCACCAGCACACCCTTGTCGGTGATGAGCATGATCTCATCATCGGCATGAACGAGAGTGGCGGCCACGACCTTGCCGTTGCGCTCACTCTGTTGAATCGCGATCATGCCTTTGGTTCCGCGGCCATGGCGCGTGTATTCGGTAATGCTTGTTCGTTTTCCGTAACCGTTCTCGGTGGCGGTGAGCACGCTCTGCTGCTCGTCCTCGGCCACCAGCATGGCGATCACGCCTTGCCCCTGGTCGAGCGACATGCCGCGCACGCCGCGCGCATTGCGGCCCAGCGGGCGCACGTCTTCCTCGTCGAAACGCACGGCCTTGCCGCCGTCGCTGAAGAGCATCACATCGTGCTTGCCGTCGGTCAGCGCCGCGCCGATCAGGTAGTCGCCCTCGTCGAGGTTCACGGCAATGATGCCGCCCTTGCGCGGGTTGTTGAACTCGTCCAGCGCGGTCTTCTTGACGGTGCCCATCGAGGTTGCCATGAACACATACTGGTCGGCCGGGAAGACGCGCTTCTCGCCGGTCAGCGCGAGCACCACGTTGATCTTCTCGCCTTCCTGCAGCGGGAACATGTTCACGATGGGGCGGCCGCGCGAGCCGCGCGAGCCGGCCGGCACTTCCCACACCTTGAGCCAGTAGAGCCGGCCGCGGTTGGAGAAGCAAAGAATGTAGTCGTGCGTATTGGCAATGAAGAGCTGGTCGATCCAGTCGTCTTCCTTGGTGGCGGTGGCTTGTTTGCCACGGCCGCCGCGCTTTTGCGCGCGGTACTCGCCCAGCGGCTGGCTCTTGATGTAGCCGCTGTGCGAGAGCGTCACCACCATGTCGGTGGGCGTGATCAGGTCTTCGGTCGACAGATCGAATGCGCTGTGCTCGACCTGGCTGCGGCGCGCGCCCAGCTTCGACTGGCCAAACTCCTGCTTGATGGTGCCGAGCTCTTCGCCAATGATGGTGGAGACGCGTTCGGGCTTGGAGAGGATGTCCAGCAGGTCGTCGATTTCGGACATGACCTCGCGGTACTCGGCCACGATCTTGTCCTGTTCGAGGCCGGTGAGGCGCTGCAGACGCATCTGCAGAATTTCCTGCGCTTGCGTTTCCGACAGGCGGTACAGGCCGTCGCCGCCCATGCCGTATTGGCGCTCCAGGCCTTCGGGGCGGTAGTCGTCCGCGTTGATCACGCCGCCGTCGGCGCGCGAGCGCGTGAGCATTTCGCGCACCAGCTTGCTGTCCCAGCTGCGGGTCATCAGCTCGGCCTTGGCCACGGGCGGCGTGGGCGACTCGCGGATGATGCGGATGAACTCGTCGATGTTGGCCAGCGCCACCGCGAGGCCTTCGAGCACGTGGCCGCGTTCGCGGGCCTTGCGCAGCGTGTAGACGGTGCGGCGCGTGACCACTTCGCGGCGGTGCTGCAGAAAGACCTGGATCAGGTCCTTCAGGTTGCACAGCTTGGGCTGGCCGTCGACCAGCGCCACCATGTTGATGCCGAAGGTGTCCTGCAGCTGCGTCTGCTTGTAGAGGTTGTTGAGCACAACCTCGGGCACTTCGCCGCGCTTGAGCTCGATCACCAGGCGCATGCCCGACTTGTCGGACTCGTCCTGAATGTGGCTGATGCCTTCGATCTTCTTCTCGTGCACCAGCTCGGCCATGCGCTCCTGCAGCGTCTTCTTGTTGACCTGGTAGGGGAGCTCGTCGACGATGATCGCCTGGCGCTGGCCGCGGTCGATGTCCTCGAAGTGGCACTTGGCGCGCATCACGACCTTGCCGCGCCCGGTGCGGTAGCCATCCTTCACGCCGTTGATGCCGTAGATGATGCCGGCGGTGGGGAAGTCGGGCGCTGGCACGATCTCCATCAGCTCGTCGATGCTGGCCTCGGGGTTGCGCAACAGGTGGAGGCAGGCGTCCACCACTTCATTCAGGTTGTGCGGTGGAATATTGGTGGCCATGCCGACCGCAATACCGCCGGAGCCATTGACCAGCAAATTCGGCAGTTGGCTCGGCAACACTTTGGGCTCTTTTTCGGAGCCGTCGTAATTGTCCTGAAAGTCGACAGTTTCCTTGTCGATATCGGCCAGCATTTCATGTGCAATTTTGGCCAGCCGGATTTCCGTATAACGCATTGCCGCTGCGTTGTCTCCATCGACCGACCCGAAGTTGCCCTGGCCGTCCACCAGCATGTGGCGCATCGAGAAGTCCTGGGCCAGGCGCACGATGGTGTCGTAGACCGACTGGTCGCCGTGCGGGTGGTATTTACCAATGACGTCGCCGACGATACGGGCCGACTTCTTGTAAGGGCGGTTCCAGTCGTTGTTGAGCTCGTGCATCGCGAAGAGCACGCGGCGGTGCACCGGCTTGAGGCCGTCGCGGGCATCGGGAAGCGCTCGGCCGACGATCACGCTCATCGCGTAGTCGAGATAGCTGCTGCGCATTTCCTCTTCGAGACTGATGGGCAGGGTTTCTTTTGCGAAGGAGGTCATGGGCAAGGGGCTGGCGGCAGGAAGGCGAAATTTTACGCTGTGAGGGGTGTCGCAACGCCGCAACACAAGGCGCCTATTCCGCCTCCGTCCTACGCTTCAGGGGTGCGCTGCGGCCTGTTTGCCAAAGACCCTATGGCACAATCGCCTCAAC
Source organism: Variovorax sp. H27-G14 (assembly GCF_046156345.1). Classification (NCBI taxonomy): domain Bacteria; kingdom Pseudomonadati; phylum Pseudomonadota; class Betaproteobacteria; order Burkholderiales; family Comamonadaceae; genus Variovorax; species Variovorax sp. H27-G14. The sequence goes on along the minus strand of NZ_JAYLVN010000001.1, from coordinate 196,727 downwards.
GTTTTGGGTGGTGGTCACTTAAAGCGTCCTTGATTCGCAGCGCGGCTGCGGCTTTTTCCCCAAGAGGAGAACCATGAAGAAACTGAATAAAGTGGCGATGATGTTTGCAGTCGCTGCGCTCGCCACTGCCGCCGGCGCGCAGACCCGTGTCACCGCTGCTGACGGCGGTCCTACGATCGACAACTGGCAAAACGGCACTGGCGAACTGGTCTGGAAGAACGGCACCAATGAACTGTGCTGGCGCGATGCCAACTGGACGCCTGCTACCGCAGCCGCTGGTTGCGACGGCGCTCTGGTTCCTGCTGGTCCGGCTGCTGTTGCTCCCGCTCCTGGCGTGGTGCCTGCCGCTCCGGCCGCGCAAGTCGCTGCTTCGAAGGTTACCTTCGCTGCTGACGCCTTCTTCGACTTCGACAAGTCGGTTCTGAAGCCTGAAGGTCGCGCCAAGCTGACCGATCTGGTCGAGAAGATCCGTGGCGTCAACCTCGAAGTCATCATCGCTGTGGGTCACACCGACTCCATCGGTACGGACGCTTACAACCAGCGTCTGTCGGTGCGTCGCGCCGAAGCCGTCAAGGCCTTCCTGGTCTCGAAGGGCATCGAACGCAACCGCGTCTACACCGAAGGCAAGGGCGAGAAGCAGCCAGTGGCTGACAACCGCACCAAGGAAGGCCGCGCCAAGAACCGTCGCGTGGAAATCGAAGTGGTTGGCACCCGCGCCAACTGATCGATCGATTCCATCGACCGTAAAAACCCCGCTTAGGCGGGGTTTTTTTATGGGCGTTGAATTGGCGATTGATCTTTCAACAAAGCCGGGCGTTGTTTATGGGACATTGCTCGTTTCATAATCGCTGCATGACAGAAAACGTGAATGCCGATCCGGCTGAACTGGCCAAGTTTTCAGAACTTGCACATCGCTGGTGGGATTTGGAGAGCGAATTCCGCCCACTGCATGAAATCAATCCATTGCGACTGGAATGGATTGACGGTATTGCCCCTATTTCGCAACGCCGTGTGCTCGATATCGGCTGCGGCGGCGGCATCCTGGCGGACTCCATGGCCCGCAAGGGCGCCGACGTGCTGGGCATCGACCTTGCCGGCAAGGCACTGAAGGTTGCGCAACTGCATGCGCTGGAGGCGGGCACGCATGGCGTGAAGTACCGCGAGATCAGCGCCGAAGCCCTGGCCGCCGAGCAGCCAGGCAGCTTCGACGTGGTCACCTGCATGGAAATGCTCGAGCACGTGCCCAAGCCCGCATCCGTCATTCAGGCCTGCGCCACGCTGGTCAAGCCGGGCGGCTGGGTGTTCTTTTCTACCATCAATCGCAATCTGAAGGCCTTCATGTTGGCGATCGTGGGTGCGGAGTACGTCCTGGGCATGCTGCCGCGCGGAACGCATGAGTACGCCAAGCTGATTCGCCCCAGCGAACTCGCGGGCTATTGCCGTGCAGCCGATCTGGACCTTCGCCACACCCGCGGCCTGGAACACAACCCGTTGACCCGACGTTACTGGCTCAGCGGCGACACCAGCGTCAACTACATGTTCGCCACGCAGAAGCCGGCCGCTCCCGAGTCGCAAGGATGAAGGGCGCCGAGACCAAGGCCGTGTTGTTCGACCTGGACGGAACGCTGATCGACAGCGCGCCCGACCTCGGCGCTGCGGCGGACAAGATGCGCACCGACCGCGGCCTTGCCTCGCTCCCGCTCGATCTGTATCGGCCCATGGCCGGCGCGGGTGCGCGGGGCATGCTCGGTGTGGCATTCGGCATCACGCCGGAAGCGGCTGAGTTCCCGGCGCTGCGCGAAGAGTTCTTTGTGACCTACGAGCAAAGAATGCTGCTCAACACCCAAGTGTTCGACGGTGTGCAGTCCTTGATTGACGCGTTGCGCGAGCACGGTTTGCTGTGGGGTGTCGTCACCAACAAGTCGATGCGCTTCACGGATCCGCTCACGCGTTCGATCCCGCTTTTCGCGACCGCGGGCGCGGTGGTCAGCGGAGACACCACGCCGTTCGCCAAGCCGCACCCCGAGCCTTTGCACGAGGCGGCCCGCCGGCTCGGCGTGCCGTCGCAGGCTTGCATCTATGTCGGGGACGACGAGCGCGACATCATCGCGGGGCGCGCCGCGGGTATGCGCACGGTCGCGGCGACCTACGGTTACATGGGTTCGCAGGGCGATTCGACACGCTGGAACGCAGATGCTTCAATCTCTTCGCCCCTGGAGCTCTTGAAGTTGCTCAATAGCGCCTAAAATGAGTCGCTTGGGGCTGCACTGGTTTCGACGTGGGTTCGGAGTCGCAGCGGGGCATGTCGAGCTGAATGCGCTCGTAAAACAGATTCAAACAAACTAACTGCAAACGACGAACGTTTCGCACTCGCCGCTTAATTGCCGGTGAGCTTTGCAACAGCAGGCCGATGGGCTGGGCAAGGGGGTAACAGAGCAATCTGAAACCTCCCGGCTGCAAAGATAATTACATGGGCTGGCTCCGATCCGGGTACCTTGGGTCGGGACGAGAAAATAGGGTGCTGGCGTCCGGTTTAGCGTGTGACTGCGCGACTCAGGAAGCGAGACTTAAATCAGATCACTAAACATGTAGAACTGCGCGATGAAGGCTTGCGGACGGGGGTTCAAATCCCCCCAGCTCCACCACTAAAACTTGCGAAGACATTCTCTTTGCATTTCGATCAACCCCGTCAGGCCGCAAGCCTGGCGGGGTTTTTCACTTCGGCTTGCGGACTTCGCCACCCGGGGTCTACCGGGATTTTGACGGCTTTGGCCCGTTTTTCCTCTCTCTTTCTCTACTCCCTGCGGACGCGCAAGCGGCCAAGTCCGCAAGGGCGATTCCTGCAGTATCAACAACTTACGCATCGTCGTCGCCACAGATATTTTTTCGAGCATCGGTCGGCACCTCAAGACCAGCGAGAGAGAGGATTCCGTCAATTCTGCGCAACAGGCAGTGTTTTTCCAGCACTCACCTTGGCAACGACATCGGCAACACGCTGGCGCTGCGCCTGCCAACACAGCGGCGTGTCGATGGCCAGATCGAACAGCGAGACTTCCTCGGCCAACGTTTCGTGGAGGATCGCCACCTGGATGTCCGGAGCCAAGGTCGTCAGGTTGACCATGCGGCTCACGTAGCTGCGGTCGATCTTTTCACGCTCGGCAATGCCTGCCAGGTTGCTGACTTTGCCGGACTCAATCTGTCGCAACCAACGGTGGCCGCGAGCCAAAGCTACTTGCAGCGCCGTCGGCGCACGCAGGCCGCCCAGCGTGGCAGAAATGCCCTGCGGCACCACCACCTGCCGTCGTCCGCTCTAGCGTTGAATGCGGATCGGAATGGCCACCGTGATGCCACCATCTTGCGAGCGCAACATCATCGCCTCGCCCGGAAACTCCACCGCGGTCATTTTCATGCCGGCGCCTCCTCGATAGTGTTCGCCGTTTTTCGGCTTGCGGTGCGCACCACGTCCAGCGCCAGGTTCTCGATGCCGTTGGAGTGTAGGTGCACCTGCGTCTCGTTGGGCGACACGACAATGCGCTCGACCAGCAACTGCACGATGCGATGCTGCTCCAACGGAAACAACTGCTCCCACACCGCGTCGATTTGGGACAGGGCCACTGCCACCTGTATTTCGGTCATCCCTTTGGTCGCCGCGTCACTGCGCATTTCGGCGAACGTGACCGACGATTTCGGGAACGTGACCGGCTTGAGTGGTCGGTGCTGAGTTGCGTGGAATTGGATTGTAGGAAGAGAGGATTTGAGGGTTGTTGGGCGGGGTCCGTGAGTGGGGTCTTGGAAGGGCATGGGGGTTGTCTAAACGGCGATTTCGTCTTTGATCATTTCCATAGGGTTGCCTTCGGCGGTCGCAGGGGCTGCCTTGCCTGGGCGCAACGACTGGCCCTTGAGGTTGAGTCGATGGCTGCGCGACAGCAGCCGGTCGAGGATGGCGTCGGCGATCGTGGCATCGCCGATCCAGGCATGCCAGTGTTCGACCGGCAACTGACTGGTCACGATTGTTGGACGCGTCCCGGCCCGGTCGTCGATGACCTCCATCAGGTCGGCGCGTGTGGGTCCGTCCAGGGCCGCAAGACCCCAGTTGTCGAGCAGCAGTAAGTCCGTGCGTGCCACCGCCTGCAGCCAATGACTGAAGCCGCCGTTGCCGTGCAGCACACGCAGGTCCTCGGCCAGGCGCGGCACGCGCACATAAAGCGCCGAGCGACCTCGGCGGCATGCGTGCTGCGCCAGCGCGCAGGCCAACCACGACTTGCCCGAGCCTGTGGCGCCACTGATCAGTATGGCGGTGCCGTCCTCCACCCAGCGCGACAGTGCCAGGCTCATCAACGAGCTCCTCTCGAAGCCCCGGCCGACGCGGCTGTCCACGTCTTCGATGCAGGCCTGGGGATACTTCAAGCCGGCCTTCTTCATCAGCACGGCGCGGCGCTTGTCGCCGCGGTGGTGCACCTCGCGGTCGACCATCAGCGCGAGGCGCTCCTCGAAGCTCAGGCCCATGCTCGCGCCGCTGGAGAGCTGCTCCTCGACGGCCGAGGCCATGCCTGCGAGCGTGAGGTCGCGCAGTTGCGTGAGGGTGTTGTTCATCATCATTGGGGAGGTCCTTCAGTGGAAGTAGGAAGCGCCGCGCAGGTTGTCGTGCTCCGGGGACACCCATTCGGGTGCGGGAGCAGGACGCTCGATCAGGTCCCGCCCGTGGGCGAGGATGTCGCGCACATGGCGGTACTGCCCAACGCCGAGTTCGAGCGCCAGCATGCAGGCCGCCTCCAAGCGCTGCGGGCCGTAGCGCTTGACTAGGCTGAGCAGCCCAAGGCAACTGCGGTAGCCGTGTTCGGGGTGGCGAAAGCGCAGCAGCAACTGCGTGACGAAGCGCCCAGTATTCACGCCCACCTCCCCACCCCAATGGATCAGCCGCTCGGGCGACCACTCCTTGTGCGCCCTGTGGGCTGCTGGCATGTGCTCGTCGAGCGTGGTGAACCCGCCGCGCCGTGCGCTGCGGGCGTGGCAGGCCACGCGCTCGCCGCAGTGCAGCACGTCCACCAGGGCATCGGTGATGCGCGCCTCCAGCTTCAACCCCACCAGGGAGTGCGACACGCTGTAGCGGTGGCCTTCGACCTCGACGTGGTAGTCGATGTGCACCGTGACGGTCTTGAAGGTCGCCCACTGCCAGCGCTGGGCGGGCAAGGCGGACAGCGTGGGCGCATCGAGCGACGCGAACAGGCTGGCGCGGCTGCCGTCGATCTTCTGGAACCGGCGCTCGTTGAGCGAAGGCAGCAGCGCAGCCAATGCCGCATCGGCGGCGTGCACGTCCGCCAGCACGGTGTGCCGCAGCCGCGCCATCAGCCAGCGCTCAACAACTTGCACCGCCGACTCGGCGGTGGCCTTGTCCTTCGGAGAGTACGGGCTTGCCGGCAGGATCGAGACGCCGTAGTGACGCGCAAAGCTGTTGACCGTCTCGTTGAGCTTGGGCTCATAGCGGTAGACCTCGCTGACGAGTGCGCGCGGGTTGTCCGGCACGATCAATTGCGGCATGCCGCCATAGAACGTCAACGCACGAGCCCGCATGCTCTGGTCGGCGGTCGCGCAGGCGAAGGTGTAGCTGGATGCGCCCATGGCAGCCACGAAGACCTGCGCGCGGCTTCCATCGGCCAACGCGAGCGTCGGTCCCGCATAGTCGATGAAGAGCTTCTCGCCGGCACGCCGCTGCTAGCGCATCGAGCGCTTGAGGGTCTTGGCGAAGGCCTTGTAGTGCCCGCAGAACTGGGTGTAGGCCCAGGTCCTGCGCCCTTCGTTGGCGGCGCGGTATTCGCCCCATAGCAGCATCAACGTCACGCCTTTGCGGCGCAGTTCGATGTGCACATGGGCGTAGTCGGGGTCGACCACGTGGCTGAGGGCGGGGCCGCCGCCCATCAGGCGGTGCTCAAGCGACGCCTCGTCGAGGTCGGCCACCTCCGCCCAGTCGAGCCCAGCGCCGCCGGACAGGCTGAGGTACTTGGCGACAGCGCCCTTGGAGATCGACAGGCTGAGCGCGATGCGCTCGTGCGACAGGCCGCCCTGGTACTTGAGTCTGAGTATGTCCTTGATCATGCGTATGTTCATGCGTTGCGGTGGCATCCGGCTCGGCCTTCAAAGGGCGCGAGGCTATGCCCAGCGGGTTAGTCATACGCAACATCAGCACTGAACGCTGGCCCGGCAAGGGACCGCCGGGAAAACCCCGGTCACGGTCCCGAAAACACCGGTCACACGATGCGCCGAGATACCCACTGGCACATTGCCATGCGCCCGGGCAAGCGGCGAGCGCTGGACAAGGCCAACGAGATCGACGCGCTGGTCGACAAGGTGGAGAAGCTCAAGGCCAGCGTGCGTGCCAAAGTGGAGCATCCGTTCCGGGTGATCAAGCGCCAGTTCGGCCATGTGAAGGTGCGCTACCGCGGGCTGAGGAAGAACACTGCGCAACTGGTCACGCTGTTCGCGCTGAGCAATCTGTGGATGGTGCGAGGCAAATTGCTGTCTGCGCAGGCATGAGTGCGTCCGATGCACAGCCAAACAGCCCACAACGGGTGCGAAGTCGTAGGAATGAACTCGCCGCGCGTGCCGGCTGATGCTGAAGCGGTAGCTGCACGGCGCTCACCGAATCAGTTGTTTGTGAATGCACGGCTCAAATCGCATAGATCAGGCCATCCCTAAGAAAGCAGTTCTTTATCAATGGTTATTGATTAACTTTTTTGTCATTTTGAATTTTTGTTTCGCATTGCGTGTCGCTCGATGCGGCTCCCCCTCTCACGGGTGATATTGGATTGTTAAGTAAAGATTTGATTGGTCAAAATATGCAATCAAATTCCTTGTTGGATTTTCGGGAATTCGGTATTTATTAATTTTTTTTCATGAAAAATCACTGATAGACTTCAAAAAGTTCTCTCGAAAAACTTGCCGTAATAACGGGCTATCTTTTTGCAAATCCGCCAATTACTTGACCGAATGAGTGATTCTCGTTGAGTGCGCCAGACGCGTCTTGTTGGGAAGAGTTAAATCATGATTGATGCTAATAGCTATACATTGACGAACATTCAGAAACAGCATCTGCGCGAATCATCCATTGGGAAAGTCGCGTCAGGCGCAGGCGTTTCGCTTTTAGAGGCTGGGTTCCAGGTGGATGAGTTGGCTCGACGGCTATTCGCATCGAGCTCGCCTTTTCTTGTCATCGACAACTTGCCGGTCGAATCGTTGGATGGCAAATGGAGCGTGGGCCCAACACCCATCACTTCATTCGTTCTGACTGCGTTGCTTGATGCCTTGAATCTCACGGTTTTCGGCTATCGGCAGGAAAAGGGCGGTGCTCTCTATCACGACTTGCACCCGATACCCGGTGCCGAGCAGACCTACTCAAACGCCGGGCGAGTGCCATTTTCATTGCACACCGAGAATCCATACCTGCCGCGCGCCGCGCGTCCAACGGTGCTGGCGATTGCGGGTATCAACAACGACTCGAACACCGAGACGCTCGTGGTGCCAGTGGCACGCATTACTGAGCAGATGCCCGCCGATATCCGCGCCGCGTTGGAACGGGAGGAGTTCACCTTTCGCCAGTCCGATTCGTTCCAGCTAAATGGCTACGACGTGCACCGTCGAAACACTGCCATCTTGTGCAAACGTGATGGGTTCGACGAGTTTCGCTGGGCTATCACCAATCGTGAGTCCACCGCCCAAGGGGCCGATGCCATTGAGTGGGTAAAGGCGATGTACGAAGACGTCAGCACACGCGTGGCGGTTCAGCCCGGCCAAGCGCTCGTCTTCAACAACCATCGTTGCCTACACGGCCGGGGTCCTGTCGAGGGCCGGCGCTGGATGAAGCGGGTCTATGGCATTGACAAGACGACATTGCTCGATAGCAACCAACTGATTGACGTATGGGCGACGCTGGCTGATCCGTCCATTGATCACTCCTTTTGAGCGCACCTACGAAGAGCGTCGCATCTTTTTGCCCCTATCAACTTCCTACTGAAGACCAATCATGCACATTCGAAAAGCAAGCACCGATGTCAGTAAGTCTGAATACGGCGGCGATTTCCGTCGCATCTACCCGTGGGCAGGCGTGAGCACGCCGCCTTGGGGTTCGGCTTGGATGACAATTGCTGCGGGCGAGGCATCGAACCCGCACAACCACGACGAGGACGAGACTTTCATCATCGTGAGCGGAACCGGCATCATGACCGTCGACGATGAGTCTCAACCGGTGGAAAAGGGTGACGTCATTTATCTACCACGCTTCAGCCAGCATCATCTTCAGAATACTTCGGCGGTTGAGTCGCTGGAGTTTCTGACCGTTTGGTGGGGTGCGCCTGAAGTATCCGCTGCGCCCACTCCGACTGGCGCCACGACCCAGTCTGTCGTTGAAGGACAACCCGCATGAAGCGCATTGTCATCACCGCTACGCCGCCAACGCCTAATGGCGATCTGCACATCGGCCATCTTTCGGGGCCGTACCTTAATGCGGATGTCTACGCTCGATACGTGCGCTTGCAAGGCGACGAGCCGTTGTACGTCTCGTTCTCAGATCACAACCAGACCTATGTAGTGACAACGGCTGCGCGCAACAACGAGGTACCAATGGCGCTTGCAGACCGTTATGCCGACGGTATTCGCGAGACGCTGTCAATGGCGAACATCCAGACGGATACCTTTCACAACCCGGATGAGCGCCATAGCGCGTTCGTGCAGGGATTTTTCAGCGAGCTGTTCGCGAAGGGGAAGCTCAAAAAGAAAACCAAGCCGGTCCTTGTCAATGTTGCGACTGGGGAGCATGTGTTCGAGTCCTACCTCAAGGGCCACTGCACAGTGTGTTTCTCCGAAACTTCGGGGGCCATCTGCGAAGCGTGCGGGCATCCGAACGATGCCACAACCATCGATTCGCCACGCGTCTCGCTCGCACCAGATACGCCGCTCGAATTGCGCGAGATGGAACTCGTCTATCTGGAGATTGAGGAGTACCGCGAGCAAATCAAGGCGTTCTATGATGCCAAGCGCGGCACTTGGCGGCCGCACCTGATCGCGCTCGTCGACGAGCTGCTTTCGAAGCCGCTGGCCGACTATCCAGTGACCTATCGCTCTAGCTGGGGCATCCCCGCTCCTTTCCCAGGCTGCCAGGGGCAGGTGCTCAATGTTTGGGCCGAGATGTTCCCGGGACTGGTGAACGCGGCCAACCTGGTCGCAGAGCGTGATGTGAACAACGCCGCCGGGACGCTGTCGGCCAAGTCGGGGTGGAACGATAAGTCCCAGGTAGTCCAGTTTCTCGGCTACGACAACTCCTACTTCTTCGCCCTCGTGCACCTGGCGCTCGCCTTCGCCAGCGAAAACAAATACGCGCCGACTGCTTTCATCGTGACCAACGAGTTCTATGAACTCGACAACTTCAAATTCTCAACGAGCAAGCGCCACGTTATTTGGGGGCGCGACATCCTGAAAGACGTGCCAGCTGACTTGCTCCGCTACTACCTGTGCCTGAGCAATCCCGAAGGTCAGAAGATCAACTTCACGCTCACCGGCTTTCGCGAACTTACCGAAAAGCGCTTGCAAGCACCCTGGCAGTCGTTATTGTCGAATATCCTTGAATCGCTACAGGCGCACGACCTTAACACGGTCGTGCTGCCCAGGGTAAGCAGCAGCACCCGAGGCAGCATCTACGGACAAGCCCAGGCGCGCTTTGCCCACTTCTATGCGGCGGAGCATTTCAGCCTGCAAGGCGTCGCTGAGAATTTCAGTCAATTGCTCAGTTGGGCAGCAAATCGGGCTCAAAACGTCCGTGGATTGCCCTCCGACGCAGCTCGGAGCGAGCTGGCGGATCTCCTTCGGCTCATCGGATGGACTATCCCGCTCGTCACGTCTGCCGTGATGCCTTCCTTCGCCAATGATGTGCGTCGGCACCTGCAGTTGCCGACCGTGCAACGCTGGGACGAGGAACCAGATGCTCATGTCGTTCGCGTAGCGGATCTCACGCACCTTCAAAGGCTACTGGCGTTCTGAGCGAGGCGCACACATCGAGAGAAAGGGAAGATTTTGATATACGACATCATCGGGGTGGGCTTTGGGCCCGCGAACATCGCGCTTGCCATCGCACTAGAAGAAGAAGGGCTGGGAGGGACTCACCTCTTTCTGGAGCGCAATGCGGGTCCTGGGTGGCAGGAAAACATGATGCTGCCAGGCTCGGATATTCAAAACCATCCGCTGCGCGACCTGGTAACGCCGTCCAACCCGCGCAGCCGCTACAGTTTCACGAACTTCCTGCACGAACATGACCGGTTGTTCGAGTTCCTGAACCTGGGCATCACTTATCCGCTCCGCGAGGAGTACGCGCAATACGTGCGCTGGGCGGCTGATGCCTTTAAGGACAACGTCCGCTATGGCGTCGAGGTAGAGGAGATTACGGTCGGCGACGATGTGACGCAAGGGGGTCGAAGAGCCAATGTTCCTGGGAAAGGTGCACACTATGTAGTGCGTACCTCGCAGGGCGTCTTTCAGGCGCGCACGCTCGTGGTTGCCCCCGGCCGCAGCCCCAACATTCCGCAGGTATTCGAGCCTTTGATGGGTCGCGAGGTCTTTCACCTGACCCAGTACCGGCCACGCATCGAAGCCTTGATGCCCCTCCTCAGCAAGGGCGGTGCGGTCGCTGTGGTGGGAGCAAGCCAAAGTGGCGTGGAAATTGCGCTCGACTTGGAGCGGCGCTTTCCTGCGGCAACCGTGCACTGCGTGATTCGCTCGTACGGATTTCGCTTGAAAGATACGAGTCCATTCAGCGACGAAATCTACTTTCCCGAGTTCGTCGATTACTATTTCAACGCGTCAGCACAGAACAAGTCGCGCCTGAACGAGGAGCTTCGGTACACGAACTACTCCTCGGTAGACGCCGACGTGCTGCACCAGCTGTACCTCACGCGCTACATGCACCGACTGCGCGGCAGTAAGCGACTGCAGGTGCATCAGAGCGCGCAGATTCTTAAGGCCAAGGCGAGTGGGGCGCGTATCAGCTTAAGCCTGCACAATGACGTGAACCAAGATACGGGTCGTCTGGACGTGGACGCAGTCGTGCTGGCCACCGGGTTTAAGAACTTCGGCCGCGACGGCAAGGAAGAGTTATTTCATCCACTACTCAAGAATATCGTCAGCCACTTGCAGGTCGACGAACAGCTCGGAGCGCTGGTGAACCGGGATTATTCGGTGCGTGTGGCGCAGGGCAGCGAACTTCCAATGCTGTTTTTGAATGGCCTGTGCGAATCGACCCACGGCTTCGGCGACGCTGGTTCGTTCAGCCTGCTCTCGCTGCGCGCCCGCGAGATTGCCCGGGCCATTGGCGCTCGCAAGCCGGCTGCACGTATGTCGAGCGAAGTGCTGCATGGTTAAGCCTACAGCGGAAGTCGAGTTCGGCCTGTCTGTGGCGCAGCCTGTGCGGAAAGCAGCGGACGTGCCCGCGTTCGGGTCAAGTTCAACGCCTCTCTCGGAGTCCATCTGGCTTCAGGATTGGCGAGCGTTGCGTGAGGGTCTACCTGCTCAAACAAAAAGGCCTCTACCACCCTCCTGCGATGTTGCCATCGTGGGCGCTGGCCTGACAGGACTCACTACAGCACTTCGCCTAGCCCAGGCTGGTCGCAGCGTCATTGTCCTCGAGGCCGAGAGTGCGGGCAGTGGGGCGAGCCTGCGCAATGCGGGCTTTTGCACCTCGTCTGCGCCGTTCAGTGTGAAAGCGGCCATCAACCGTCATGGAATAGAGCGCGGACAAGATCTGCTGCGGTGGTTCTTCGGAGGCCCGGACCAAGTGCGCGCTCTGCTTGGGGAGCTTGGCGAGAAAGATGTTTTGGAGGATGCCACTCGCCTTGTGCTGGCCGACACTGCTATGCAAGCGCAGCAACTGCGTGCGGAGTGTGAAGCGCTCAACGAAGTTCTGGTGCCACTCGGTCGCAAGCTTGAATACCTCACGGGCGAGGCGCTGCGCGAACACATCGGGTTCGGTGAATTCCAAGGTGCCTTGCGCGATCCGATAAGCGCGTGCGTCAACCCGGCGCGCCTTGTGGCCGCACTGCTACACGCCTGCGAAGGATTAGGCGTGCGGCTCTTGGAGCAAACCCGGGTGTCGCGAATCAAGGCGGCACTGGACGGTGCCGGCGGCTGGCGGCTGCAGCACACGCAGGGCGAATTGACAGCTCCCCGCGTGGTTCTGGCTACCAACGGCTACAGTACGGGCCTTGGAGTCGGCTCGAACCGACTGGTGGTACCGGTGGGCAGCTACATCGTTGCAAGTCATCCACTGGAACCGCACGCCGTGCAACAGTTCGGCGCAAACCCTACAGTCTTTTCGACATCGGGACGCTTTCCGAACTATTTCCGGCTCGTTACCGACGCTGTGACCGGATCGGCACGGCTGCTCTTTGGCGGCAGGCGTTCTTTGTGCTATGAGAGTTCGCCACAGCGCGTGGCCACCGAGTTGCTTGAAGACGCTCGTCGTGTGCTGCCTGGCGTTCCTTTCAACGTCGAGCGCGCTTGGGGTGGACGTTTAGCATTCACAGCTCACCGCGAACCGCAGATGGGCGAGATTGAGAGCGGCCTGTACTTTGCAGGCGGCTGTTGCGGTCATGGCGTGCCGACGTCGATTGCCTGCGCCAACGCGCTTGCGTCTGTATTACTAGAGAAAGCAGATGCACCGCCCGTTTTCTATCGCCGAAAACTCTCCCGCTCCTTCGCCATGGCGGCTGCTTCGAAGCTATTGCCGCTCATTGGAACGTACTACCGCGCACGCGACAGACTAGATGCGCTGCGGGTTACACGCTGACCGACTCAAATCCCAAGATATTTCTGATGACCATCGCAGACCCCAAACCATCCTTATTGAAGTCCTCGACACTGGCGCTGGCGGCTCAGACTTTGCAGAATTCGCCACCCCTGTCCTTCAGTACTCGTCTCACACTGATTGGGGATATGGAGTCAGCTGTCCGTACCTACTGCCGCAGCACGCCGGTGGTATTCACCCGGGCACAGGGTAGCTACATTTACGACGAAGATGATCGGCAATACATTGACTTCTTGAGCGCCGCAGGCTCGCTCAACTACGGGCACAACGACCGCCACATTAAGCAATCGCTTCTACAGTACCTGCAAGGCGATGGCATCCTGCAAAGCTTGGACTTCGCGACCGAGGCCAAGGCAGTATTTTTGCAGAAGTTCCGCGACACTATTCTCATACCGCGCGGGCTCAACTACCGAGTTCAGTTCACCGGCCCCACCGGCGCTAACTGTGTAGAAGCGGCCTTGAAGCTCGCGCGCAAGGTCACTGGCCGCCGCACGGTGGCTGCGTTCACCAATGGCTACCACGGTGTCTCACTCGGGGCGCTCGCCCTCACGGGAAATCGCTCCAAGCGCCAGGCCGCTGGTGTCTCGCTGGACGACACCCTGCGCCTGCCATACGACAACTACTTCGGCTCGGAAATTGACACCCTCGATCAGGCCAGAAAGCTTTTTTTCGATGCCAGTAGCGGCTACGACGCGCCGGCGGCGTTCATCGTAGAGACGGTGCAGGGCGAAGGTGGCCTGAACTGCGCGGGCGGTCGCTGGATGCGCGCGCTTGCAACCCTAGCCAAGGAGCTCGGCGCACTGCTCATCGTCGACGACATCCAAGCCGGGTGTGGGCGATGCGGTACGTTCTTCAGCTTCGAGTCGATGGACATTCGCCCCGACATCGTGTGCCTGTCCAAGTCAATAGGTGGCTCAGGTTTGCCGATGGCACTCACTCTGATTCGCCCCGAGCTGGATGTATGGGAGCCGGGTGAGCACAACGGAACGTTTCGGGGCAATAACCTCGCGTTCGTCGGCGCGGCCGCTGCGCTCGACTACTGGCGCGATGCCTCATTTCAAAAAGACGTGGCACACCGCGCGACAGTGCTTGAAGCCAGTTTGAGACGCGTGACTGAAGGATGCTTGCAGGGCCGCGCTAAGGCTGTCGGTCGCAGCCTTTTCGTCGGATTGCGGTTCGCAGAGCCGCAAACGGCCGAGCGCCTGCGAAGCATGATGCTTTCCAAATACGTTCTGACGGAGACGTGTGGGCCGAACGATGAGGTGGTCAAGTTCATGCCAGCCCTCAACATTCCTGAGAAATTGCTTCTGCAGGGTCTCGCTGCGATGGAAAGCTGCGCCGAGCAATTGATGTCCCAGGGGGCGTGATGAAGCAAGCAAGGAGCAATTCGATCAGTCCTATGTGGTCCGGCACGGTCCGCCTGGCACTGGTGGCCGACCTTGACGCTTTGGTGCCGCTGTTTGAAGGGTACCGGGCATTTTACGGCGCGCTTGCAAACGAGGCCGGTGCGCGGCAGTTCCTGCTCGAGCGATTGAGGTTCAACCAGTCCACCGTCTTCCTGGCAGAGGACTCTCTGCACAACGCCGTCGGGGTCGCACAGTTGTACCCGTTCTTTACGTCGGTCGGTCTCGCACAAGTTCTTGTGCTCAATGACCTTTTCGTCGCGGAATCACACCGCAGTACAGGTACTGTCACGCAGTTGCTGGAATCGATTCGTGCGCATGCCCAGTGCTGCGGCGCGGCCAAACTTCGATTGTCGACTGCGGTGACGAACCAACGAGCCCAGCGCGTCTACGAGCGCGCCGGCTGGCAGCGCAATGACGAGTTTCACACCTACGAACTGTCCCTTGCAGACAAGAAAGCTTGAACGATGCCGGACACCCAACCCCACATCAAGCGCCACGGGCCGGACGGAAGTATTGGCATTGCCGGAAGGCGCGTGCCGTTTTCGCACGCCGTGGAGGCCGATGGCTGGCTGCACGTGTCCAGCCAAGTTCCGATGGTAGACGGGATGATCATCGGCGGGACCATCGAAGAGCAGACCCGACAGACGATTACCAACTTGCTGGGCATCTTGAAGCATGCCGGCTACGAGCTAGGCGACATCGTGCGCTGCGGTGTCTGGCTTGAAGACGCCCGAGACTTCTTTCCCTTCAACCGCGTGTTCTCAGAAGTCTTCGGTGAGCACCTTCCTGCCCGTACCAGCATCGTCGCATCGATGGTAATTGGCTGCAAGGTCGAGATGGATTGCATTGCATTTAAAGTTAAAAAATAAGATTTTTATTCTCTCCCAATAATTTTACCGCCGCACCACAACATTACAGATAAGGAGATTTCATATGACACTTGAATTAATAATCGCTTTGTTTATATTTTTGACTCCATTGGTAAATAGCCCCGGCCCTGGAAATAGTTTTTACATGGCGCTCGGTGCATCTAAGGGATTTGCCGGAACTCTGCCTTCATTGATAGGTTATCACGTAGCAACATTCATCGTGACTTTGATAATTGGTTTTGGGGTGGGCATGGCTTTTTTGAGTAATCCGATTATTTCTAAAGCGCTGCAAATTTTTGGCAGTGTTTACGTAGCTTGGATTGGAGTATTGTTTTTGCGTGAAGCCCTAAGTAATGATAGCTCTGGAGTAGAAGAGTCAGAATCCAGGTCTGCAGGTTTCTTTGGTGGCGCATTCTTGCTGCTCACAAATCCAAAAGCTTACTATGTAATTGCTGCAATGTGCACACAATTTATAGTACCTGGCGCAGAAAAAAATAGTAATGTACTAGTTTTAACATCGATATTTACTCTTTACAATTTTGTGGCATTCGGAGTGTGGAGTTTTCTTGGTAGCCAACTCACAAAAATATTTTTAGATAAGAATTCAAGAAAGTGGTTTTACCTGGTTTCCTCTGCTTGCATGTTTGGTGTTGCTGCATGGATATTGTTCCGCTAATTTTCTGAGACGAGAATATAACATGAATAAGATTTATGACATTGTTTGCGCTGGCTTTGGCCCCGCTGCCATTGCTCTTGCCGGTGCAATTGACGATGCAATTGAGAACAACCATTTGCCGAAGACTACTCGAAAGCGAATATTGTTCCTAGAGGCAGCAGAAAACACCGTATGGCAGGGGGGGCTTTTGTTGTCAGGTACAAATATTAACAACAGCACGCTTTCTGATCTTGCAACGTGGAGAGATCCAAGCAGTCAATTTACGTTCACGAATTACCTTGTGGAAAAAGGCCGCCTCCATGATTTCGGACTCTGGTCCGGTGCTGCAAGCCGAATTGAATGGTCAGACTATATTTCCTGGGCGGCTGAAAAATTGAAGACTTATGTACACTACTCTGAACCAGTAGATCACATATCTGCCAATCCCAATAGCGAAGGCAAGTTACTTGATGTACACACGAGTACTGGAATCTACACAACGCGACAAGTAGTTGTTGCTTGTGGTGCAGAGCCCTTTGTACCAGAAGTTTTTGTCAACATGCCGCAAGAGAAAGTTAGACATGCTCATTCCTATCTTTATTTCAGAAAATATATAGATGAGTTGGTTGGAAAAAGTGGTAGGCAATTAAAAATCGCGATTATTGGATCTGGCCTTACCGCTGCCGAAACAGCGCTTGATATGCTATCTCGTTATTCACATGATAAGGTGCATGTTTTTTCCATTCATCGAGGTCTTGCATTCAGACAGTATGACATGTCCCAATTTTCAAACATAATTTACACTCCCCCTGAAATTGATAGATTTCACGGGCTTTCCGCTAAAGCGCGCCGGACAATGATGGATAAGACTTGGGCCACTAATTTCTCTGGCGTAGATGTTGAATGCGCTGCTGCTTTTTGGCGATTTTTGTATGAACGCCGTGTTCAAGGTATTAATAATTTCACACTGTTGGATCGTTATTCCATTTCCAACTCTGCTATTGAGAAAGACGCGGTTCGTTTGCTGTTGAATGACGTGAATGCCGAAACATGCGGACCCGAAATTGAGGCTGATTTTGTATTGCTCTGTACCGGATATCAAGAATCTATTCCACGTCGCTTGTTAAACCCTTTGATTAATGATGTCGTTGTCGAGAAGGAGTTTGATGGATTATTTTCCATTGATCGAGAGTATCGTGTAAAGACGTCCAAAAATATTCAAGCACCTATTTATATGTGTGGTCATAGCGAGCACTCACATGGAGTTTCAAATGGGCAATCTTTTAGTATGATGGCTGTCAAAACTGCACGAATTTTTGATGCGATTTCTAGTTTCATTAATTCGGGTGATGGTATCCGCATTGCTCCGCAGTCGTTGGAAGAGTTGGTTTAGTCTCTACCCCGATTTCCACCACCATATTTTCCAAGGCCTTGGCCTTGGCCAAGTCCTGCTGAATCAAGGACTTGGGCTCGACCCGGCGTTGCTCGCCACGTCGGCCGCCGGCCGGTTCAAGCCGACCCTCAGGCGGCTGCCGGACTGAAACGGCGCATCGTTTCGTCAACTCCCACGCTTTTTTCGTTCACAGTCACCGGATCATCGGTGTCCGCGTCGGAAGATCGCCCGTGTCATTCGCGGTGCTTGCCAACCAGCCTCGCATGACCTGCGCAAGCAGTTCCGCGTGCTCGTCCGTCTGCCACCAATCCGCCGTGCGCAGCAGCGCTTCCAACCGCGCCGTCGCATCGACGATGCCATCCCGCCCCAGCGTTGCCGCAGCGCCGTGAATCCGAAGCGCCGCACGCAGCGCCGGCGCGGTCTCACGCAGTGCGATGGCCTGCAGCAGCTCGTCGATGTCCTTGTCGACCGCAACGCGAACAGGCTGTGGGTCTGGTGCTTCGATCGTCTGGTGCATGGTGGGCAGCACGCCGCAGTACCGCTCGATCACCCCCTGCAGCTTGGCGAGCCGAATCGGTTTGCTGAGCACATCGTCCATGCCCGTCGCGAGACAGCGCTCGACGTGGGCGTCGCCGGTCGATGCAGAGATCGCCACGATCGGGCTGCGGCTGCGTGCCTGCCGCGTCTCCACTTCGCGCAGTTCGGTGGTCAGCGTGTAGCCGTCCTTGTCTGGCAGGTCAACATCCATCAAGACGAGCGCGAAGGCGTCGTGCGCAAAGAGGGACAACGCCTGCGCGGCGTCCGGTGCAATCACCGGCTCGCAGCCCAGGCTCTGAAGCTGTGCGCTGAGCACTTCCTGGTTTGCCGGTGTGTCTTCCACCACCAGGACGCGCGGCGCGCCGTGGTTCAGCCGGGCGGCAGCAACGCGCGCTTCCAGCGGCACCGCGACGGCAGCGGGCCGCTTCGGCACCCGCTCTTCCGCGTGCACGGCCAGCGCCTGGGCCAGCTCGGCCGCCAGCGATAGCGTGACCGTCGTGCCCTGGCCTTGGGCGCTGACCATCGCGATGGTCCCGCCCATCAGCGTTGCGAGTTCGCGGCAAATGAACAGCCCCAGGCCCGTGCCGCCGGAGCGGTTGTAAGTGCCGGCCGCCTGGGCGTATGGCTGAAAAAGCCGCGCCTGGGCTTCTTCGGAAAGCCCGGCGCCCGTGTCGCAGACGGCAACATGCAGCAGCTTGCGCGTGGGCGCATCCGAAGCGCCCACGCGCACCGCCACGTCGACTCCGCCGGTTTCGGTGAACTTGATGGCGTTCGAAATCAGGTTGTGCAGCACCTGCGCCATGCGCGCTTCGTCCAGCATCAGGCGGGCGGGCGCGTCCTGCGTGGTCACCGTCAAGGCAATGTTTTTTTCTTGCGCGCGCAACCTGTGCAGGTCGGCCACGCCTCGGACGAGTGCCTCCACATCGACCGGCGCGCGCGCCAGCTTGAGCTGACCGGCATCGAGCTTGGCAATGACCAGAACCTCGTCCAGCAAGCGCAGCAGCGTCTGGCCGCCGCGGTCCGCCAGGTCGGCGAAGCGTTGCTGCTCCTGGCCCAGCGGCGTGAGGCGAAGAAGCTCGACCGCGGCCAGCATGGCGTTCATGGGCGAGCGGATCTCGTGGTTGGTCATGGCCAGAAACAGCGTCTTGTCGCTTTCATTGCGCTTGGCCCGCTGCCTTTGCCGATGCGCCTGGTACATCAGCGCGAGCAGCAGCAACAGCACCAAGGCGCCCAGCATCAGTTCGTGCGCGTAGTGCTGCGACATGAGGGTGGCGAAGGCCATCTCGAAATCGGCCATGCCCAGCCAGCGGTCATGGATGTCGTGGACCTCCTCGGGTGTCAGCGAGGCCAGTGTCTTGTCGAGCACCGAGCGAGCCACGGAGTCCCCCGCGCGCACGCCAAGGTCGAACTGCGACGAAATCTCCGGGATGACGCCCGAGATCTGCAGCCTGGCCTTGAACTCCCGGTCCAGATACGGCAGCACGAAGGTCTCGGTGGCAATGCCGACATCGGCGCTGCCTTGTTGAACCGAGCTCAGCATCTGCTGCGCCGACTCGCTCACCACGAACCTGGCATTCGGCAGCCTGGCCCGCAGGCGGGCTTCATAGGGCGTCTGGCGCGCGATGGCGACCGACTTGCCGTCGAGCTGCGCCAGGTTGAGCAAGATGCGCGAGCCGGTTTCCGTGATGATCAGCCCGGTGCTGAGGTGGTAGGGCAAGGTGAACTCGATGCCGTCTTCACGCAGCGGCGCGCCCACGAACCTGTTGGCGGAGAGCACATCAACGTCTCCTTTGGCCAGCATCTCCCGACCGGCGGCCAGCTTGCTGTACGGGACATAGTTGAACTGGATGCCGGTCTTTTCGGCGATGACCTTCAGGTGCTCGACGGACAGCCCGCGCGGCTTGCCGGCCTCGATGTACTCGATGGGCTTCACGCTCGAAAGAATGCCGATGCGCAGCACGGGATGCCGCGCAATCCATTCCTTTTCCTGCGCGTTGAATACGGGCTGGCCGCTGGCGGAATCCGCGCCGGCCGGTGTGCACGCCACGAGCAACAGGCCTTGCAGCAAGCCCAGCAGAATGCCCTGAATGCCAAGCTTCACGAAGGCGGCCCTTGGAGGGAAAGTGCGGGCAAGGCCGTCGAAGTTGCGCCTTGAACCAGCCGGGCCAGCAGCGCCGCATAGTCATCGCTGCGCCAGGGCGCCTGCGCGCGCAGCAGCGCTTCGACCGTGCCGGCGGCCTGCGCAATCTCCGGCCAGCCCAGCGTCAGGGCCGCACCATGCAGCCGGTGGGAGGCGCGCAAGGCGGAGTCCGCATCGCGCAGCGCCACCGCGCGCAGCAGATCGCGCACGTCCTTGTCGATGGCTTCGCGCACGTGCGGCAGCTCATCGATGGGCGCGGCCGGGTCGGCCGCACCATCGGGCTGTTCAAGGTCCACCTCGCACCACAGTTCGATCGCGTTGCGCAGCTTGGCCAGGCGAATGGGCTTGCTCAAGACGCCGTCCATGCCGGCGTCGAAGCAACGTTCGGCGTGCGCGGTGCCGGTCGATGCGGAGATCGCCAGAATGGGCACCCGCATTTGCATCGGCTCCGTGTGCGTGGGCTGTGCCTCCCTGCGGCGCATTTCGGTGGCGAGCGTGTATCCGTCCTGGTCGGGCAGGTCGCAGTCCATCAGCACCAGATCGAACGGCGCGCTGGCGAACAGCGCCAGTGCCTGCGCACCATCGGCCGCGACGGCGAGCTGGCAGCCCAGGCCTTGCAACTGCGCGCCGATCGCCTCCTGGTTGGCGGGCGTGTCCTCCACGAGCAGGATGCGCACGCCCGCGCCCGGCTTTTCGTGGTGCGGCTCGGGCGCGGCCTGTTCAACGTGTGCAAGGGGAGACGCGGAGTGGTCGTCATTGCTCAGCAGCTGCGAATCTGGCGTGGCGGTGGCCGTTTCGGCCAGCAGCGACAGCGTGACCGTCGAGCCCTTGCCCGGTTCGCTGTCCAGCGAAATCGCGCCGTGCATCAGTGCGGCCAGCTTGCCGCAGACGGCCAGGCCCAGGCCGGTGCCGCCCGAGCGGCTGTAGGTATTGGCTGCCTGCGCATAGGGCTGAAAAAGCCGCGCGCGGCTTTGCAGCGCAATGCCGATGCCGGTGTCCACCACGGCAATGGACAGGTGCATGTGGCCGCGCACGTCCGACGGCGATGCGCTCACGTGAACGTCCACGCGGCCTGCTTCGGTGAACTTGATGGCGTTGGAAATCAGGTTGCGCAGCACCTGCGCCACCCGGGCTTCGTCCAGTTGCAGCCAGCAAGCACCGGCCACCGCATCAACGGTCAGCGCGATGT
The DNA here is from genome assembly GCF_046156345.1 of Variovorax sp. H27-G14. NCBI lineage: Bacteria > Pseudomonadati > Pseudomonadota > Betaproteobacteria > Burkholderiales > Comamonadaceae > Variovorax > Variovorax sp. H27-G14. The sequence goes on along the minus strand of NZ_JAYLVN010000001.1, from coordinate 175,697 downwards.
TCTTTGCGTTGGCGCTGGCGCGATGCTGCTCTGCGACCCGGTGCACGAGCGCCCCCACGTCCGTCGGCTTGCATGCCAGTTTCAGCTGGTTCGCTTCGAGGCGGGAGAAGTCCAGCACGTCGTCGAGTAGGCCCAGCAGCGCGTCGCCGCCGCTGTCCGCCAGGTCTGCCAGATGGCGCTGCGCCTTGTTCAGTGGCGTCTGACGCAAGAGCTCGATGGCGGCCAGGATCGCGTTCATCGGTGAACGTATCTCATGGCTCATGACCGCCAGGAAGCGGGTTTTTTCGCGCTCGCCGTGAACGGATTTGCGGCGCTGCCTGTGCATTTGATAGACCAGCCCCGACAGCAGCAGCAAGACCAGCGTCAGCAGCGCGAATTCAGCCAGATAGTGCTTCGTCAGCACCGACAGGGAGGGGGCGTCGAACGCGTCAGTGGCGAGCCACCGGGTATAGATTTCGGCGCCTTCCTGATCGGTGATGGCGTCCAGCGACTTCTGCACCACCGACGCCAGGATCGGCTGGTCTGCCCTGACCGCCAGCGTGTTGACGGACGAATACTCCGAAAGCGCCCCCGATATCTGCAGCACCCCTTTGAACCTGCGATGAATGTAGGGCGTGAGGTACAGCTCGGTGGCCAGCACGGCGTCGACGGTGCCGTCCGTGAGCGCTGTCAGCAAGGGCAGCATCGACGCGTACTGCAGCACCTTCGAGTCGGGGAGCTTGGCACGCAGGTCCGCTTCGTAGTACGGGTGAAGGGGTGTTCCTATGGTTTTTCCGTTCAGCCCTCCGGCGTCGGACACCAGCCGCGCTCCCGAACGTGCGATCACCAGCAGCACGTGGATCTTGCGAGGCCTGGCGTAGTGCAAGCCCTGTTCCTCCTGCGGCCCATTGGCCGCCCGCACCACGCCCAGCAGATCGACCTGGCCCTGCCTCAACAGGTCTTCACCGGCCTGGACGCTGTTGACCTGCACGTAGTGAAACGTCAGACCGCTTTTTTGCGCCATGACCTTCAAGAACTCGGCGGTCAGCCCGCGAAGCTTGCCGTTCTGCATGAACTGGATTGGCGCGGTGTCCAGTTGCACGGCCATTCGCACGACCGGGTGACCGGCAACCCACGCGCGTTCCTCGGCGTTCAACGGCGGCGCACTCTCCGGCGGCTGCGCGCTGGCAACGGTGCACAGCCACAAAGCCGCAACGAGCCAGCGCCGGGCTGTCATGGCAGGTCGATCAAGTGTTTGATCTTGAACAAGCCGTTGTTCGACGTCACGCCGAGCTTGCGAAAAGCAGCGGCCTTTTGCGTGCTGATCGTCTTGATGCTGCGGTTGAATTTTTCCGCGATTTCCGTGATCGTCATGCCCGCGAGGTAGCAGCGAATGACTTCCTGTTCGCGCGCGGAGAGCACCGTGCCTTTCGCTGCGTTGTCTTGACGCGTGTGCTCGCTGTCCTCGTGCACGGTCTTGGCCTCCCCGACGCGGTAGGCCATGTCCGCGCTGAGGTAGACCTTGCCCTCGGCGACCATGCGGATGGCCTTGATGAGTTCGGCCATGTCCTCGCCCTTGCCGACAAAGCCTCTGGCACCGACGCGCAAGGCCAACGCGACTGTTGCGGCATCGTGCTGGGCGGAAAGCACGAGGATGCGGCAATCCGGAAATTTGACGCGCAGCGAGCGGATGAGCGAAACGCCGTCCAGTTCGTCCGCGCCCAATGCAAAGTCCAGCAGCAGGAGGTCTGCGGGAGCGGTTGCGAGGCCTGCAATGGCGTCGCGGCTCTTGCCATAGACGCCCACCAGAAAAAAGTCGGGTTCGGACTGCAACCTGTTGACCAAGCCGGCACGCACCACAGCATGGTCATCGAGCAGCGCAATACGCAGGTTTTTCATACGTGGAATGACATTCCGTCGACAGGCAGATTCGCGGATCTTAGGCTTCATCTGCCTCGAACTCAAATGGAACGGTCGACCCCGGATGCCTGGATATTTTTCTGGCCACCCGATGTTTTTTGAGCTTCCGAATCAGGCAGCGCTTTTAATTTCTCAATCAATGGATTGAAACGCATTTTTTCGAAGAAATCATTGTCTTCAACAGGGTGGAGTGGCGCCAATTCTTGCTCTGTAATGCATTCGGAGTTTTGCAGAGAGGCCTTGAAGCCTTTGGCTTGGAGGCTCAGCAGCGCGGCGGTGAGGCATGTCGAGTTCAAAGGCGAGACGGCTGGCGTCAATTCGATCGACAGCAGGTTAGTTGGCAAGCCTCTCAGGCGCATTCGTTGAGCAAGATGCTCGGCCAGTTGTGGCGTGCACAAGGTTTTTGCCGTTGCATTGAGCGAAATGGGAACCCACTTTGCGCCACGCTGCAGACGGCGCAACATGGCGATGGCGTGCGCCTCGACGAAACTGAAAAGAAGCAAGTCGAGTTCGAGGCGATGGACCAGGGGCATGAATACCAGCGGTGAAATATCGCCATGCTTCGCGTGCCGCCACCTGACAGTGGCATGCGCACCCACAATGTCTTGGGTGCGCGGGTTGTATTGGGGTTGAAATACGACCCTCAGGCCCTCTCCAGATGCGAGCGCTCCGATCAGATCTTCTTCTACCGATGCGTCGAAAGCTGGCGCAATGATGCCGGGGTGGCGCATTGGATATTCGCTCAGCAGCGAAGCGACGGCGTTGGAGATGCTTTGTGAATTGTCTTGCGCAATTGCTGTGTGAACACCCGCAGCGCGAGCCAGTTGCGCATGAAATTCCAATGCCGACAGCGAGATGTCGTTGTTCGTATTGTTTTCAGACGATTTGCAATGAACCCACAGCAGATGTGGAGGAAATGTAAATTCATTGGATTCCTGAATGTTCTTCAATATGCCGGGCAGGCGAAGCGCTTGGCAATCAGTAGAAAAAACCGAGCCAATCACAAAATCGGTTCTACTTTGAGTAATGATTTCCTGCATATTTTTCAGAGAGTGAAGAACATGCAATTCTGATTTCTCGAATGGGTTCGGCTGAAAAGCGAACTCGAGGTCAGTTTCTTTTTCGGAGAAAAGAATGACACGGGGCAGTGCGTGTTTTGCAGCCGCCGTATTTTTGATGGAAATCAATTTTTTCTCCCTGGCTTGATTCCTGTAAACTTTACAGGCGCGCCAGGAAACAAAGTATAGGAGTTGGATTAAAAATCCTCGCCGCGCTTGAGGATTTTGAGAGCACTCTTATTCGCGTTGGATTTTATTTGGCGTAATACGGAAGTATTCTCGACGCTGCCTCAGCCTTTGCTGTCGCTGCTCTTGCGATCAGGCAAGCACCTGCGTGCGTCGGCAAGCATGGCGCTGACCGCCGCCGAGCCTTCGATGCCGCGGATCAGTTCTTTGTGCGATGGTTTGCCTGCAGAACCTCTGCGCGGAGGAGCAAGCCCAATGAGGGGGTGGAGCGCCGCTGAGCGCCCGGCGCCAGACCCCCAGCAGTTCAGCAGCTCAGTTGCACTGAAACAGCACGCCTTGTTCGGCTTGTGCCTTGCCGAGCCAGCGCGGCGTCTTGCTTCTGGCGTCGCAGTAGTCCGCGGCCTGGACGTACGTGACGGCCCGCAGCACGCCTTCTCTCACTTGCGTCACTTCGTTAGGGGGAGTCGAGCAGCCAGCAAGGACCAGGAGTGCAAGCGGAAGCAGTGTGCGCGAATTCATCGGGCCATTCTAAGACTGGGGATCGTCGGCCCCGCACGCGCGCCCGGAGCAGAACAGCCGAGAGCTCCGGGAGCCAGACAGCGTCTGCCTGAGCCCTGGATGAAGCAGGGCGCTTGTTGTGTCGCTCACGCACGCTGCGCGATTCATGTTGAAAAACTGTACAAACATACAGTAGACTGCGACCATGCAAAACACGCCAGCCAACGCACCTCGCCGCCGTTCCAGCGCGTCGATCGAACCGTTGGTGGCACTGTTCAGCACTTCGAATTTCTCCTTGACGGGTAAACCGTCCCCCGCGGCTCAACCTGTGCGGGGGCCTTGACGCATGCCAAGCAGATAGGCTTTCAAGCCCGGCCACATGGCTGGGCTTTTTTTTGTGCGCCGGCTTGCGAAGCACCGCGCAGGCTCGCTTTTTTTGCCTGAACCCAAGGCTATAGTCGGCCAGCGCTGTCACATCGCAGTCACCGCGAGTGGCTCGCCGCTCATGCCAAAGCAGGCGCACGCGCCTGCCCAGATCCCGAAAAAGGACACCCGTGCCGGACACCCTCACCTCCGCGTTGACTTCCACGCTGACCCGCTATTACGACGAGGTGCCGTACGACTCGCACCCGTTCCCGCAGTCGGCGATGGAGCACCTGGAAGCACTGGCCCATCTGTTCGGCCTGGAGGCGCCCGACCCCGCCCGCGCGCGCGTGCTCGAACTCGGTTGCGCCGCCGGCGGCAACCTGATTCCCTTTGCAGCGCGTCACCCCGAGGCCAGCGCCGTCGGCGTCGACCTGTCCCCGGTGCAGATCGGCCAGGGCATGGCCGCCATTGCGCAGGCCGGGCTGTCGAACATCACATTGAAAGCCTTCGACATTGCGGACATAGACGCCTCGTTCGGTGAGTTCGACTACATCGTCTGCCACGGTGTCTACAGCTGGGTGCCGGGCCCGGTGCAGGACGCGATTCTGCGCATCTGCTCGCGCAACCTCGCGCCCGACGGCGTGGCCTACGTGAGCTACAACGTGTACCCCGGCTGGAAGGCGCGCGAGATCGTGCGCGACGCCATGATCCTGCGCGGCGGCCCGCGCGACACGCCGCAAGAAAAGCTCTCCTACGCGCGCGGCATGCTGGAGTTTCTGGCGCAATCGGCGCCCGACAACAGTGTGCTCAAGCAGACGCTGGACGAGGCGATGCCCATCATGCGCAGCGCCAGCAGCTCGTACCTGCTGCACGAGTTTCTGGAGCCCTGCAATGCGCCTTGCTACTTCAAGGAGTTCGTGGCGCGCGCGGAGGCTCAGGGCCTGGCCTACCTGTGCGACGCCGAGCCGTCGACCATGTTCGTGCAGAACTACGGCGAGAAGGTGCGCGACCCGCTGCTGCGCGAATGCGGCGGCAGCCAGGTGCTGATGGAGCAGTACCTCGACTTTCTGGTCAACCGAACCTTCCGCCAGACCTTGCTGGTGAAGCAGCACAACGCCGCCAGCGTGCGCTACCGGCTGGACCCCGCGCGCATTCGCACCCTCGAATTTGCCGGCGTGTTCGCAACGGAAGACGGCGCTGCGCTCACGCTCGATGCGAGCGCGCAGACCTGCAATGCCATGCGCGGGCTGAAGGTCACGCCGCGGCTGCCCGTGCAGAAGGCGGTGGCGCAGTTGCTGGACGCCAGCTACCCCGCGTCGATGTCGCCGTCGGCACTGGTCGAGGCCGCGTCGCGGCTCACGGGCCAGCCAGCGGCCAGCGTCGAACCCGTGGTGATGGCCATGCTGGAGGAGCTGCTGATCCTCGGCGCGCTGCGCATCAGGCGCTCGACCGTGTCTGTGTGCGCCGCGGTGTCCGGCCTGCCCGTGGCGCTGCCGGCTGTGCGAAGCGCGCCCGCCTTGCGCCTGGACGCAGCGGGCGATGTCACGGCCTGCAACCAGTGGCATGAGCCTGTGAAGCTCTCGCTGCTCGAACGCAGTCTGCTGCCGCTGCTGGACGGCACCCATTCGCACGATGCGCTTGCCGCGCACCTGGAGGCCGAAGTGCACGGCGATCGCCTGCGCTTCGTCAAGGACGACCAACCGCTGACCGAGCCGTCGGCGGTGAAGGAGTTCGCTCGCCAGCAGGTCGCGCTGGCGCTGGCGGCCCTGCGGCGCAAGGCGCTGCTCACGGCCTGAGCGCATCGGCCGCACCCACTTTTCATCCGCACCCAAAGAGGAGACTTTCAACATGCACCCCATTCACTGGACCCCCAAGCTGCGCGCCGCTGTGGCGGCGGTGGTTGCGCTGGCCGCGGCCGGCGCCTCCCACGCGGCCTCGCAGGCGCCCGTTGCGGCCGAACACGGCATGGTCGTGAGCGCGCAGCACCTGGCCAGCAAGGTCGGCGTCGACGTGCTCAAGCGCGGCGGCAACGCCGTCGATGCGGCCGTGGCCGTGGGCTACGCGCTGGCGGTGGTGTACCCCGCGGCAGGCAACCTTGGCGGCGGCGGCTTCATGACCGTGCAGCTGGCCGACGGGCGCAAGACCTTCCTCGACTTCCGCGAAAAGGCGCCGCTGGCCGCCACGGCCAACATGTACCTCGACAAGGACGGCAATGTCGTCAAGGGCCTGAGCACCAACGGCCACCTGGCCGTGGGCGTGCCGGGCTCGGTGTCGGGCATGGAATACGCACGCGAGAAGTACGGCACCATGAAGCGCGCCGAGCTGATCGCCCCGTCGATCCAACTGGCCGAGAAGGGCTTTGCGCTGGAGCAGGGCGACATCGACATGCTGTGGACCGCCACCGCCGATTTCAAGAAAGACCCGGTGTCGGGCGCCATCTTCCTGAACAAGGGCGAGCCCTTTCAGGTGGGCCAGAAGCTGGTGCAGAAAGACCTCGGCAAGACGCTGCGCACCATCAGCAAGAGCGGCCCCGACGGCTTCTACAAGGGCTGGGTAGGCCAGGCCATCGTGGCCTCGAGCCAGGCCGGCAAGGGCATCATCACGCAGGCCGACCTCGACCAGTACAAGACGCGTGAACTGGCGCCCGTGGAGTGCGACTACCGCGGCTACCGCGTGGTGTCGGCACCGCCGCCAAGCTCGGGCGGCGTGATCATCTGCGAGATGCTCAACATTCTGGAGGGCTATCCGCTCAAGGACCTGGGCTTTCGATCGGCGCAGTCGGTGCACTACCAGATCGAAGCCATGCGCCATGCCTACGTGGACCGCAACAGCTACCTGGGCGACCCCGACTTCGTGAAGAACCCGCTGGACCGCCTGCTCGACAAGGGCTACGCCGAGAAGATCCGCGCGGCCATCGACCCGCAGAAGGCCGGTGTGTCCAAAGACATCAAGCCCGGCGTGGCGCCGCATGAAGGCAGCAACACCACGCATTACTCGATCACCGACCAGTGGGGCAATGCCGTTTCCGTGACGTACACGCTGAACGACTGGTTCGGCGCCAAGGTCACGGCCGACAAGACCGGCGTGCTGCTGAACAACGAGATGGACGACTTCACCTCGAAGATCGGCGTGCCCAACATGTACGGCCTGGTGCAGGGCGAGGCCAACGCCATTGCCCCGGGCAAGCGCCCGCTGAGTTCGATGAGCCCGACCATCGTCTCCAAGGACGGCAAGCCGGTGTTCGTGGTCGGCACGCCGGGCGGCAGCCGCATCATCACGGCCGTGCTGCACACCATTCTGAACGTGGTCGACTACGGCATGAACGTGCAGGAAGCCGTCGATGCGCCGCGCTTCCACCAGCAATGGCTGCCTGATGTCACCAACGTCGAGATCTTTGCGCTGAGCCCCGACACCCGCAAGATCCTGACCGACATGGGCCACAACCTGGGCGTGCCGCAGCCGGCCAACCACCTTGCGGCCATCATCGTGGGCGCGCCCTCGCTGGGCGGCAAGCCGGTGGGCAACAACCGCTTCTACGGCGCCAACGATCCGCGCCGCAACACGGGCCTGGCGGCCGGTTACTGATCCTGCGGCACACTAGAAGGCGGTCGTGCCCTTGGCGGCGCGGCCGCCTTTTTTCATTTCCCATGCATCTGCAAGACATTCTCTATACCCAAGGCTTCGGCACCCGCCGCGTGTGCGCGGGCCTTGCCCAGCAAGGCCACGTGACCATCGATGGCCAGGCCGTGACCGACCCGTTCGCCGACCTCGACCCCGAAGGCCTGCTCTACACCGTGCAGGGCACCCCGTGGGCGTACCACGAGAAGGCCTACGTGATGCTGCACAAGCCGGCCGGCACCGAATGCTCGCAAAAGCCGTCGACCTACCCCAGCATCTACACGCTGCTGCCGTCGCCGCTGCGCCTGCGCCCCAACAAGGGCGCGGTGCAGGGTGTGCAGGCCATCGGCCGGCTCGACCAGGACACCACCGGCTTGCTGCTGCTGACCGACGACGGCCAGTTCATCCACAAGATGGGCTCGCCCAAGCACCACGTGCCCAAGGTGTACGAGGTGACGGCCAAGCATCCGATCGACGAGGCTCAGATCGCGAAGCTGCTGTCCGGCGTGGTGCTCGACGACGACCCCAAGCCCGTGCGCGCCGCCGCTTGCGAGTCGGACAGCCCGCTGCACCTGCGCCTCACGCTGACCGAGGGCAAGTACCACCAGGTCAAGCGCATGCTGGCGGCGGTCGGCAACCGGGTCGAGGGGTTGCACCGCTCGCGCATTGGCGACCTGTCACTGCCCGAGAGCCTGGCGCCGGGGCAATGGCGCTGGCTTACGGGCGAGGAGGTTGCGGCGCTGCGTGCGCCGACCAAGCCCGGCAAGCCGGCCAACCCAGTCAGTCCGTCGATTTAGCAGAAAAAGCCAAGCGGTCGAGCGCCATGCCGGTCAGCCAGTCTTAATGCTCGACCGTTAAGATTCGCAGCTCTCTCTCGGAACTTCCCCTTGCGACTCACTGCTCGACCGACCGGCCGCACCGCTGCCCTCCTGTTTTCCGGCCTGACGGTCCTTGCGGCCCTGGCTTTCCAGCCAGCCGCCGCGGCACCGGCCGAACCCCCGCCGATCTTCGTGCTCAACTCGCTGGACGCCAGCGTGAGCGTGATCAACCCGGTCGACTGGACCGAAAAGCAGCGCATTGCCACCGGCAAGGAGCCGCACCACCTGTACATGACGCCCGACGAAAAGTCGGTCATCGTGGCCAATTCGGCCGGTGATTCGCTGACCTTCCTCGACCCCAAGACGGCCACCGTGCAGCGGGTGGTGTACGGCATCATCGATCCGTACCAGCTGCAGTTCTCGCGCGACATGAAGTGGTTCGTCACCGCTGGCAACCGCCTGAACCACGTGGACGTGTACCGCTGGGACGGCAAGGAGCTGAAGCTGGCCAAGCGCATTGCCAGCGGCAAGACGCCCAGCCACATCTGGATCGACAACACCAGCACCATCGCCTACGTGACCATGCAGGACAGCGACGAGATGATTGCCGTCGACCTGCCCACGCAAACCGTGAAGTGGCGCACCGCCACCGGCCCGATGCCGGCCGACATCTTCGGCACGCACAACGACAAGACCCTGCTGGTCGGGCTGACCGGCGGCGACGGCGTGCAGGTGTACGACGTGGCCGGCGCAGAGCCCAAGCTGGTCGGCAAGATTCCCACCGGCAAGGGCGCCCACGCCTTCCGCTCGGCCGGCGACGGCAAGACCGTGTTCGTGAGCAACCGCGTGGCCAACACCATCAGCCGCATCGACCTGACCACGCTCAAGGTGGTGGCCAGCTACGCCGTGCCCGGCGGCCCGGACTGCATGGACGTGTCGGCCGATGGCAAGACGCTGTACGTGACCTCGCGCTGGGCCAAGAAGCTCAGCGTGGTCGACCTGACCACGCAAAAGGTGGTGCGCCAGGTCAACGTCGGGCGCTCGCCGCACGGCGTGTGGACGCTGGACCATGGCAAGCGCACGTAAACACGCCGGCAGGGCGCTTGCGCTGCTGCTGGCCGCAAGCACGGTGCCCGGCGCCTGGGCGGCGCAAGGCGCGGCCACCTGCGAAAAACCGCTCTACCTGACCTTCGACACCGGCCACATGGGCATTGCCCCGCTGGTGGCCGACGTGCTCAAGCGGCAGAACGTGCGCGTCACCTTCTTTGCCGCTGCCGAGCGCACCCAGACCGACGGCAACAGCCTGGACGACCAGTGGGCGCCGTGGTGGAAGGCCAGGGCGGCCGAGGGCAACGAGTTTGGCTCGCACACCTACGACCACGCCTATTGGCGCGCCGACGTCAAGGGCACGCCGCCCAGCTTTCGCATCAAACCTTCGGCCGGACCACAGGACGGCAAGGAGTCGACCTGGAGCGCGGCCGAATACTGCGCCAACATCCGCAAGTCGTCCGACCGGCTGGCCGCCATCACCGGCAAGAAGCCGCTGCCGCTGTACCGCGCACCGGGCGGCAAGACCTCTCCCGCGCTGCTGGCCGCCGCCGAGGGTTGCGGCTACAAGTACGTGGCCTGGGCCCCGGCCGGCTTCCTGGGCGACGAGCTGCCGAGCGAAAAATTCAGCAACGCCAGGCTGCTGACGCAGGCGCTGGACACCATTCGCCCCGGCGACATCCTGCTGGCGCACCTGGGCATCTGGTCACGAAAAGACCCGTGGGCGCCCGCCAACCTAGAACCGCTGATCGTCGGCCTGAAGGCCAAGGGCTTCTGCTTCGAAACCCTGCGCCAGCACCCCGACTTTCGTGCCTGGATCGCATCCCAGCCTTGAGGTTCTTGTCGTGATCGAGTGGTTGACGGACATTTTTTCGACGCTGCAGGGCTGGTTCTTCGAAGCCGTGGTTCAGCCTCTGGTATTCGCCGTGGGCCTGGGCGGCTGGACCGAGGACGCCTTCGACGCCACCGGCTGGCTGCTGGTGGGCGCCATTCAGATCGTGGTGCTGATCGCGATCATCGGGCCGCTGCAGCGCTGGCGCGCGGTGGAGCCGGTGGTCGATCGGCAGGCCATCCGCATCGACGTGCTGTACACGCTGATCCACCGGCTGGGCCTGTTCCGCCTGGCCATCTTCTTCACGCTGCAGCCCTTCTTCGACGACGCCATGGGCAGCCTGCGCACGGCGGGGTGGGGCACCTTTCACCTGGACGAGGTGTGGCCGGGCGTGACCGACGTGCCGGTCTTCGCGTTTGCGATCTACCTGGTGGTGCTCGACTTTGTGGGCTACTGGATCCACCGCGGCCAGCACCAGTTCAACTGGTGGTGGGGGCTGCATTCGCTGCACCACTCGCAGCGCCAGATGACCATGTGGAGCGACGACCGCAACCACCTGCTCGACGACATCGTGCACGACACGCTCATCGTGGTCGTGGCGCAGCTGATTGGGGTGGCGCCGGGGCAGTTCATTGCCTTCGTGGCGTTCACGCAGCTCAGCGAGAGCCTGCAGCACGCCAACCTGCGGCTGAGCTTCGGCAGGCTGGGCGAGCGGCTGTGGATCAGCCCGCGCTTTCATCGCCTGCACCACAGCATCGGCCTGGGCCACGAGTCGAACGGCAAGAGCACGCTGGGCGGCCACAACTTCGGCGTGCTGCTGCCGTGGTGGGACATGATGTTCGGCACCGCCAACTTCGAGAACCGCTACGACCCCACGGGCATCCGCGACCAGGTCGAGCCCGCTGCCGACGGCCACGTGCGCGACTACGGGCGCGGCTTCTGGGTGCAGCAGTGGCTCGGCCTGAAGCGAATGGTCGGGCGCGGCTGAGGGGCTCCGGCCCCTGAAAGCCTCGCCCGAGGCGTTATCCTCGCTGCCTCATGCGCCTGCTCCTCGACTCCTTCTGGCGCGCGGTCGCCTATTGCATGCTGCCGCGCGTGATCGTGCTGTCGTTGTTGCCATTGGGTTTGATGGTGGTGCTGGCAGCGGTGTTCGGCTATTTCTACTGGGAAGCGGCTGTGGCCTGGACGCACGGCGCACTCGACGCCTGGCCGCTGCTGTCGAGCTTCTGGGCCTGGATCGGCCGGCTGTTCTCGGGCGATGTCACCGGCATGCTGGCGCCCCTGATCGTGGTGCTGGCCGCCACGCCGCTGATCGTGGTGGTGTGCCTGCTCATCGTGGCCGGCTTCATGGCGCCGGCGCTCACCAAGCTGGTGGCCGAGCGGCGCTTTCCCTCGCTCGAGCAGAAGAAGGGCGCCTCTTTCTTTGGCAGCGTGATGCGCTCGCTGGGCGTGACGGTGCTTGCGCTGGTGGCCCTGGTGGTGTCGATGCCGCTGTGGCTCATTCCGCCGCTGGTGCTCATTCTTCCGCCGCTCATCTGGGGCTGGCTCACGTACCGCGTGATGAGCTTCGACGCGCTCGCCGAACACGCCAGCCCCGAAGAGCGCGCTGCCCTGCTGCGCGCGCACCGGCTGCCACTGCTGTGCATCGGCGTGCTGTGCGGCTACCTGGGCGCGGCACCGAGCATCGTGTGGGCGTCGGGCCTGCTGTTCGCCGCTGCTTTCTTCGTGCTGGTGCCGATCGCCATCTGGATCTACACACTGGTCTTCGCCTTTTCGGCGCTCTGGTTCGCTCACTATTGCCTTGACGCGCTCGGGCAGTTGCGGGCCCAGCGCGCGGTGGCTGCGGCAAGCTCGGCGTCAACCGCCAGCGGCATGCCCGCCCTGGAAGCCGCCCAGGTCGCCGAAGCCAACAAGGCTGCTCTTTCTCAATGGGGTTCACCATGACACGCGCATTCGGTCTCATCGTCGTCGGCGACGAGATTCTTTCCGGCAAACGCGCCGACAAGCACATGGCCAAGGTCATCGAACTGCTCGCCGCGCGCGGCCTGCAGCTCAGCTGGGCCGAGTACGTGGGCGACGAGCCCGCGCGCATCACCGCCGCGCTTGCGCGCGCCTTTGCGTCGGGCGACATCGTCTTCTCGACCGGCGGCATCGGCGCCACGCCCGACGACCACACCCGCCAGTGCGCGGCCAAGGCGCTGGGCGTGCCGCTTGCGCTGCACCCCGAAGCCGAGCTGCTGATCCGCGAACGCATGCAGGACACCGCGCGCGAGCAGGGCGTGCCCTACCAGCCCGACCGCTCCGACAACGTGCACCGGCTCAACATGGGCGTGTTCCCGCAGGGCGCCACACTCATCCACAACCCGTACAACAAGATCCCCGGCTTCAGCGTGGCCGACGTTCATTTCGTGCCGGGTTTCCCGGTCATGGCGTGGCCGATGGTCGAATCGGTGCTGGACGCTCGCTACGCCGATCTGTTCACGCTGAACGCGGTCGCCGAGAAGTCGGTGATCGTTTTCGGTGCCATGGAAGCCACGCTCACCCCGCTCATGCAGGCCATCGAGGACCAGCACGCCGGCGTCAAGGTGTTCAGCCTGCCGAGCGTCGATCACCCCCAGTACGGGCGTCATATAGAGCTGGGCGTGAAGGGTGAGCCCGGCCTGCTCGGCGCGGCCTATGCGCAACTGATCGAGGGCCTGCACGGTTTTGATGCCAAGCTTGGTCCCGAATTGGTGCGTTAATGTATACGGCACCGAATTGGTGAATTCCCGCCTTTATTTGGGGTTTGCAGCGGTCATCAAAGCCGTATCGGCTGAGGTGACAATGGCACAGAAACTGCATCCCTCGTCCCTGTATTCCTAACCACCATCCAACTCAGGAGAAACTGATGGCAAAGACCGTCGCCGATGTACTCAAGCTCGTCAAGGAAAACGAGGTCAAGTTCGTCGACTTCCGATTCACCGACACCCGTGGCAAAGAGCAGCACGTGACCGTACCGGTGTCGCATTTCGATGAAGACAAATTCACCTCGGGCCACGCATTCGACGGCTCGTCCATCGCCGGCTGGAAGGGGATCGAAGCTTCGGACATGCAGCTCATGCCCGACCCGAACACCGCCAACATCGATCCGTTCTTCGAAGAGACGACGATGATCCTGACGTGCGACGTGATCGACCCGGCTGACGGCAAGGCCTACGAGCGCGACCCGCGCTCGCTCGCCAAGCGCGCGGAAGCCTACATGAAGGCCTCGGGCCTGGGCGACACGGCTTTCTTCGGGCCGGAACCCGAATTCTTCGTGTTCGACGGCGTTCGCTGGAAGAACGACATGTCGGGCTGCTTCGTGAAGATCGACTCCGAAGAAGCCTCGTGGAACACCGACAAGGAATACGAACACGGCAACACCGGCCATCGTCCGGCAGTCAAGGGCGGCTACTTTCCGGTTCCCCCGGTCGACAGCTTCCAGGACATGCGCTCGGAAATGTGCCTGGTGCTCGAATCGCTCGGCATCCCGGTCGAAGTGCATCACCATGAAGTGGCCAACGCCGGCCAGATGGAACTCGGCACCAAGTTCAGCACGCTGGTTCAGCGCGCCGACTGGGTTCAGCTGCAAAAGTACGTGATCCACAACGTGGCCCACGCCTACGGCAAGACCGCCACCTTCATGCCCAAGCCCATCGTTGGTGACAACGGTTCCGGCATGCACGTGCACCAGTCGGTCTGGAAGGACGGCAAGAACCTGTTCGCAGGCGACGGCTACGCCGGCCTGAGCGACTTCGCTCTGCACTACATCGGCGGCATCATCAAGCACGCACGTGCCCTGAACGCCATCACGAACCCCGGCACCAACAGCTACAAGCGCCTGGTGCCCGGCTTCGAAGCACCGGTGAAGCTGGCCTACTCGGCCAAGAACCGTTCGGCCTCGATCCGCATTCCGTTCGTCGCCAACCCGAAGGGCCGCCGCGTGGAAGCGCGCTTCCCCGATCCGCTGATGAACCCGTACCTGGGCTTTGCCGCGCTGCTGATGGCCGGCCTGGACGGCGTGGAAAACAAGATCCATCCGGGCGAAGCCGCCAGCAAGGACCTGTACCACCTGCCGCCGGAAGAAGACGCGCTGATCCCGACCGTGTGCCACAGCCTCGACCAGGCTCTGGAATACCTCGACAAGGACCGTGCGTTCCTCACCAAGGGTGGCGTGTTCACCGACTCGTACATCGATGCGTACATCGAGCTGAAGATGCAGGAAGTCACGCGCTTCCGCATGGCGACGCACCCGGTCGAGTTCGACATGTACTACTCGCTGTAATCGCTCGTCGGCAAGCAGCCTTTTCCCTCGGTCCGCCGAGGGAAGTAAGACAAAAGGACGGCCTCGGCCGTCCTTTTGTCTTGCTGCGGAACATCTGGTCACTCCGGGCGTCGAATTGCATGAAAATGCGCCTTTCTCGCGCCCTCCAACCGATACACATGAAGACTGCTCCCCTCATTTTCCTGGCCGGTTCATTGATCGCGCTCCCCGCACTGGCGCAAGAACGCGTCTGGCGTTGCGGCAACGAATACACCAACAACGCGACCGTGGCCCAGCAAAAGGGTTGCAAGGTCCTGGAAGGCGGCAACGTCACCGTCGTGCAGGGCACGAAGGCGTCGGGCGGCGGCTCTGCGTCATCGGGCTCCTCGGCTGCACGTGCGCCAGCCGGCAGCCCGCGCGTCGAGGGTGTCGACCAGCGCGCCCGCGACGGCGAGGCCCGCTCGGTGCTCGAGTCGGAGCTCAGAAAGGCAGAGTCCCGCCAGGCCGAACTGCAGAAGGACTACAACAACGGGGAGCCCGAGAAGCAGGGCAGCGAGGCCAAGAACTACCAGAAGTACCTGGACCGCGTGGCCGAAATGAAGGCCGAGCTGGCGCGCAACGAGAGCGACATTGCCGGCATCCGCCGCGAGATTGGCCGACTGCCCGTGAAGCAGCCGCAATAACATGGTGTTCGGGAAGAAGGCGAACGGCGCCAATCCGCGCTTCCAGTCCTTCGACCTGCTGTCCACGCTGATTGCGGTGGTCAACAGCAACGGCTCCGTGCTGTTTGCCAACGCAGGCCTCGAAGACGCACTGGGCACCTCGCGACGCACCCTGGAGGGCTCGCAGTTCGGCGCATGTTTCCATGAGCCGCAGGTGCTGCGCACCGCCATCGACGGCGCCGCCAGCAACGACTTTGCCACGCTGCGCTACGAGGCCTTTCTGCGCCGCGTGAACCACGAGCTGATGCCGGTGCAGGTGACGCTGGCGCACGGCGACAAGAAGGGCGAACTCATCATCGAGATGTCGCCGCTCGAGAACCAGGTGCGCCAGGACCGTGAAGAGCGCCTCATCGACCAGGCGCAGGCCAACAAGGAGCTCATTCGCAACCTTGCCCACGAAATCAAGAACCCGCTGGGCGGCATTCGTGGCGCGGCGCAGTTGCTGCAGATGGAGGTCGAGTCGCGCGACCTCATCGAATACACCCAGGTCATCATTCATGAGGCCGACCGGCTGCAGACGCTGGTCGACCGGCTGCTGGCGCCGCACCGGCGTCCGCACGTGGTGGGCGACGTGAACATCCACGAGGTGTGCGAGCGTGTGCGCTCGGTCATCCTGGCGGAGTTTCCGCGCGACCTGCACATCGAGCGCGACTTCGATGTGTCCATTCCCGAGTTTCGCGGTGACCGCGAGCAGCTCATTCAGGCCACGCTCAACATTGCGCACAACGCGGCGCAGGCCCTCTCGGAGCGCCGCGCGGCCGGCGACGCGCAGATCGTTTTCAAGACGCGCGTGGCCCGCCAGGTGATCTTCAACAAGCAGTGGTATCGACTGGCACTGGAATTGCATGTAATCGACAATGGACCGGGTGTGCCGGACACGATCAAGGACCGCATCTTCTATCCGCTCGTCTCGGGCAGGGAAGGCGGAACCGGGCTGGGACTGACGCTCGCACAAACCTTTGTGCAGCAGCATCACGGTGTGATCGAGTGCGACAGCGTCCCGGGCCGAACCGATTTCAAGATATTGATACCGCTGCCATAGCGCAGCCCCGGCAACAGAGGAGATGCATGAAGCCGATCTGGATAGTTGATGACGACCAATCGATTCGCTTTGTGCTCGAGAAGGCGCTGCTGCGTGAGGACCTCCCGACACGCAGCTTCACGAACACGCGCGAAGTGCTCGCGGCACTCGAGCAAGCCGCCGACGACGAACAGCAAGGACCGCAAGTCCTGGTAAGTGACATCCGCATGCCCGGCGGCTCCGGGCTCGACCTTCTCGACAAGGTCAAGGCCAAGTACCCCGGCCTGCCCGTCATCATCATGACGGCGTTCTCCGACCTCGACAGCGCCGTATCGGCCTTCCAGGGCGGCGCCTTCGAATACCTGCCCAAGCCCTTTGACCTGCCGCGCGCGGTCGAGCTCATTCGCCGCGCCGTCGACGAAAGCCAGCGCGAGGAAGTCGCTGAAGAGCGCATGGTTGCCGCGCCCGAAATGCTCGGCCAGGCACCCGCGATGCAGGACGTGTTCCGCGCCATCGGGCGGCTCTCGCAAAGCAACGTCACGGTGCTCATCACCGGTGAATCGGGCTCGGGCAAAGAGCTGGTGGCGCGCGCGCTGCACAAGCACTCGCCGCGCACCAACGGCCCCTTCGTGGCCATCAACACCGCCGCCATCCCCAAGGACCTGCTGGAAAGCGAACTCTTCGGCCATGAGCGCGGTGCCTTCACCGGCGCGCAGACCATGCGCCGCGGCCGCTTCGAACAGGCCGAGGGCGGCACGCTGTTTCTCGACGAAATCGGCGACATGCCCTTCGACCTGCAGACGCGCCTGCTGCGCGTGCTGAGCGACGGCCATTTCTACCGTGTGGGCGGGCACAACTCGGTCAAGGCCAATGTGCGCGTCATTGCGGCGACCCACCAGGACTTGGAGCAGCGCGTCAAGATCGGCGGCTTCCGCGAAGACTTGTTCCACCGCCTCAACGTGATCCGCCTGCGCCTGCCGGCGCTGCGCGAACGCGGCGAGGACGTGCCCGCGCTCACGCGCCACTTCCTGCAGGTGAGCGCACGGCAGCTGGGCGTGGAGCCCAAGCGCATTTCCGATCCGGCGCTGGCCAAGCTGGCGGCCTTCGGCTTTCCGGGCAACGTGCGCCAGCTCGAGAACATCTGCCACTGGCTCACGGTGATGGCGCCGGCCCAGCTCATCGAGTCGAAAGACCTGCCGCCTGAAGTGATGGCCGTGGCAAGTGTGGAGCCTGCGCAGGCCCATGCCCATGCGCATGCCCAGGAAGCCGCGGCTTCGCACGTTGCCCCTGCGGCCACGGCACTGGCTGCGCCCATGGCGGGCGCGGAGCGCGACACCGCACATGCGCCGGCGGCGTCTACAGATCACGCCGCCGAGGTGGCGGCAACCGGCGTCAGCAGCTGGGAGGGCGGCCTGGAGATCGAAGCCCAGGCGCTGCTGGCGGCGGGCCGTACCGACGTGTGGGACGTGCTCTCGCGCCGGTTCGAGTCGCGCCTCATCCTCACGGCGCTGACCAATACCCGGGGGCGCCGCATCGAGGCGGCGCAAAAGCTGGGCATCGGTCGCAACACCATCACCCGCAAGATTCAGGAACTCGGCATCGAGTAGCGCGAGCCCACCGGCCCCGCGACGCAGGCGCGCGAGGCCTCGGGGGTGGGGGTGGGCCCTACCTGCTGCGCTGGCCCAGCGTCAGCGAGTCGATCTGAAAGTTGCCGCTCTTGTCCCAGAGCCACGTGTCCACGTACGTGTGGGCGCCCAGCTTGCCCGGGCTGGGCAGCGGTGAGGTGGCCTTGATCAGCTCGGCAATCATCGGCGCCACCTCGGGCGCATGGCTCGGCGTGCGGCTGAAGAACACGTTCATCACCTTGCCGTTGGCGTCGATGTCGGTCTCGACCACCACCACCGCATACACCAGCGGCGGAATCTTGCCCTTGTAGATGCGGCTGGCGTACTTGTTGTAGATGTGGCGCGCGCCGATCTTGCGATACGTTCGCACAGCCGGCGTCTGCGCGGTGATCAACCGAACCGTGGAAACGTCCCGGCTGCCAGGCGCGGCTTCGTCGGCGGGCGACGTGGCGCTGGCGCCTGCGCCGCTTTCCGCGGCCTTGTCGCCGGGCTTCAGCAGCGAGCAGGCGGACAGGGCGACAGCCGCCGCCAGCAGGGTGAGTCGGCCCACGCTGCGTTTGGTGCGTTTGGTGCGCGTGGTGCGCGAGGGCGCCTGCATGGGCTCAGGCCGCCTGGTCGAGGTCGAGCACCACGGGCGCATGGTCGCTGGGCTTTTCCCATTTGCGCGGCACGCGGTCGATGACGCAGCCCTTCACGCGCGGCACCAGCGGCGCGCTCACCAGCACGTGGTCGATGCGCAGGCCGCGGTTCTTCTGGTAGCCCAGCATGCGGTAGTCCCACCACGAGTAGCTTTTCTCGGGCTGATCGAACATGCGAAAGCTGTCTGTCAGGCCCAGCTCGAGCAGCGCCTTGAAATGGTTGCGCTCTTCCGTGGTGTGGTGAATGGTTTCCTTCAGGCCCACGGGGTCGAAGCTGTCGCGGTCTTCGGGCGTGACGTTGAAGTCGCCCAGCAGCACCAGGTTCGGGTGCGCGGCCATCTCCTGGCGCAGCAGCTCATGCAGCGCGTCCAGCCATTTCATCTTGTAGGCGAACTTTTCCGAGCCCGGCGCCTGGCCATTCACAAAGTAGCAATTGACCACGCGCAGCGGGCCCGACGGTGTGTCGACGGTGGCTGCAATCACGCGCGACTGCTCGTCGGTGAAGCCGGTGATGTTCTTGACCACGTCGCGCATTGGCGCGAGGCTCAGGATGGCCACGCCGTTGTAGGTCTTCTGGCCGAACACAGCGGCCTCGTAGCCGGCGGCCTTGAGCACCTCGAGCGGAAACTTGTCGTCGGTCATCTTCAGCTCCTGCAGGCAGAGCACGTCGACCGGATTGGCGGCCAGCCAGTCGAGCACGTGCTGCAGGCGCGCGGTGAGGGAGTTGACATTCCAGGTGGCAATTTTCATGGGGCTGGCGGTGTGTCTATCGTTTCGGACAACACACGGTTCGTTGAGTGGGGAGGCGTTGGCGGACAGCTTAGCAAAGGCGGTGGCCGTCGATGGAAAACCGCGGCTGCTCATGCGCTTGGCAACCCGCGCGAAAGAGGCCTAAAGATTGCATACATAAGACCGATCCTGGAGGGATATGGTGCAATTAATTACCGGGCACATTACCCGGCGGCTGAGCCGGCTGAGCGTGGGCCGCAAGCTGCTGGTCATCTACCTGCTCGACCTGAGCGCCGTCATCTTCATCAGCGGCATTCTCATCAACGAGAAGTTCATTGCAATCGACTTCGGCCGCAAGGAGATGGCGGGCGCCGCCTACATCGACCGCCTGCGGCCCACCCTGCTGGCCACCGCGGGCTGGCACGGCGCCCAGAGCGCGCCGCCGCAAGCGGTGGCGCAGCTGGAAGAACGCTACGGCGACGGCATGCAGAGCGCCGAGCTCAGCGGCGGTTTTCAGACCGCGCTGGTGTCCATGCAGAACGCCGACCGCGCAGGCCGCGAGCCGACCGCGCGCGCGGCGCTGGAGCAGGGCCGCGCGCTGGTCACGCGCATCGGCAACCAGTCGAACCTGATCCTCGACCCCGACCTCGACAGCTACTACACCATGTCGCTGGTGCTGTTGCGTTTTCCAGAGCTGCTGGAGCTGGGCTCCGACATGGCCGCGCGGCTGCACGCCCCTGGTGCGAAAGCGCTCGCGGCAACCGAGGCGCGCACGCAGTACTTCATTCTGGAGGGGCGCATCGACGCCATCGCAGCCAGCATCAAGAGCGACTACGCAGAAGCCTTTGCCGCCGCCAAGGGGCCGCTGCAGGCGCGCCTGGCGCCTTCGCGCGCCCGCCTGCTGGCCAGCATCGAGGCCTTTCGCGCCGCCTCGCGCAGCGTGCTGGCCTCCAGCGACAGCAGCGACAACAGCGGCAACAGCCGCGGCCTGGTGGCCTTCGACGCGGCGCAGCAGGCGCTGTTCGGCGAGCTCGACGGTGCGTGGTCGGGTGCCATCGGCGAGCTCGACGCCATGCTCACCGCGCGCGAAAAAGGTTTCTTCGCGCGCATGTGGATGCACCTGGGCACGGCGCTGTTTCTGCTGCTGATGATCCTCACGGCGGTGTTCTATGTGGCGCGCCAGATCTCGCTGCCGCTGCGGCGGCTCTCCGGCGTGGTCGACACCGTGCGCCGCACCGGCGACCACAGCCTGCGCGCGCACTGGGACAGCGGCGACGAAATCGGCTCGCTGGTGCTCGGCTTCAACGACATGCTGGCGCAGCTCGACCGCCAGCGCCAGGCCCAGCAGGAGCTGGCCGCCAGCGCCCGCGCGGCCGAGGCGCAGCGCGACCTGGTCGCGGCCATTCCCATTCCGCTGATGGTCACGTCCATTCCCAACCACGAAGTGCTCAACGCCAACCCCAGCGCGCAGGCCTGGCTGGGCGGCGTGACGCGCGACCCGTGGGCGCTGGGCGTGGCGCCCAATGTGCGTTCGCGCTTCTTCCAGCAACTGGCCGACCGCGGCGCCGTCGACGAGTTCGAGGTGCGTTGGCTCGGCGGCGCGGAGCCTTCGTGGGCCGTGCTGTCGGCGCGGCGCCTGGTCTACCAGGGGCAGGACGCGCTGCTGACCGCCTTCACGCCCATCAACCACCTGAAGCTGATGGAGCAGCGCCTGATGCTCTGGGCCAAGGTGTTCGAGGCCTCGTCCGAAGGCATCCTGATCATCGACGGAGAGCACCGCGTGCTCACGGTGAACCGCGCGCTGTGCCGCCTCACGGGCCATGACCTGGCCGACCTGGTGGGCGAGTCGCCCGAGCGGCTCATGAGCGGAGACACCTCCAGCTTTGCCGACCTGTGGCCGGTGCTCGACCAGCGCGGCAGCTGGCAGGGCGAGGTCAGCGTGCGCCGGCGCAACGGCGACGTGTACCCCGCGTGGCTGGTCGCCAGCGTGGTGCGCGACGGGCCGGAGCGCATTTCGCACTACATCTTCACGTCCATCGATGTGAGCGACCGCAAGCGCAGCGAGGCGCGCATCCGCTTCCTGGCGCACCACGACGTGCTGACCGAGCTGCCCAACCGCTCGCTGTGCATCGAGCGCCTGGGGGTTGCGCTGCACAACGCGCAGCGCAAGGGCCAGCGCGTGGGCGTGCTGTTCATCGACCTGGACCGCTTCAAGAACATCAACGACTCGCTGGGCCACCATGTGGGCGACGCGCTGCTGCGCTCGGTGGCCGCCCGCATGAGCCAGGCGGTGCGCCCGGGCGACACCGTGAGCCGGCTGGGCGGCGACGAGTTTGTGGTGGTGCTCAACGACGTGGCCGACAGCGCGGAAATTCTCTCGCTGGTCGAGCGCCGGCTGATTGCGCTGATTCGCCAGCCGCACGACATCGACGGCGCTGAAATTCATGTGTCGTGCAGCGTGGGCATTGCGGTCTACCCCGACGATGCGCAGGACATCGACGCCCTCATGCGGCATGCCGACGTGGCCATGTACCAGAGCAAGGCGAGCGGGCGCGACACCGCGCGCTTTTTCACGCCCGAGATGAACGAGCGCGCCCAGCAGCGGCTGCAGCGCGAGTCCAGCCTGCGCCACGCCATCGAGCGCAATGAACTCAGCCTGCACTACCAGCCGCGCATCGACGCTCATGGCGGCGAGCTGATCTGCGTGGAGGCGCTGCTGCGCTGGCACAGCGCCGAACTGGGGCCGGTGCCGCCGGCGGAGTTCATCCCCATTGCGGAGGAGTCGGGCCAGATCGTGGCCATTGGCGCGTGGGTCATCGCGCAGGCCTGCGCGCAGCACGCCGCCTGGCGCCGCGAGGGGCTGGGCGCGATCCGCGTGTCGATCAACATGTCGGCGCTGCAGTTGCGCGACGGCGATCTGGTCGACGTGCTGCGCAACGCCATGGCCTTGCACGGCGTGCCGCCGGGCGACCTGGAGATCGAACTCACCGAATCGACCCTGATGGACGGCGCCGAGCAGACGCTGGTGCAGCTGCATGCGCTGAAGTCGCTGGGCGTGATGCTGTCGATCGACGACTTCGGCACCGGCTATTCGAGCCTGAACTACCTCAACCGCTTTCCCATCGACAAGCTGAAGATCGACCGCTCCTTCGTGCACAAGATGCTCGGCGACCCGACCGACATGGCCATTGCGCGCGCCATCATCGGGCTGGGCCACACCCTTGGGCTGCGGGTGGTGGCCGAAGGGGTCGAGCGGCAAGAGGAGGCGCAGACCCTGCGCGCCGCGCATTGCGACGAGCTGCAGGGCTACCTCATCGCCAAGCCGATGCCGGCGGCCAGTCTGGCAGCGTGGATCGCGCAGCGTCCGCCGCAAGCGGACGGCGTCGATCTGACATTGGTGCTGGCCGACGACTGAGGATTTTTCTTCTTATTGGGCAACGCGGCGCTTGGGCGCTGCTTTGTCCGCACCGTAATGGGGCTTTACGCCTTAATTTGGGTCTCCAATCCGGCAAAATGCAAGATCCGCATAAGGTTATGCACCGATTTGGCAAATAGAAGGATTGGAATGAAGCACGCATCCGCCGAGGGTTTTCTGGCCCATGTCGCCCAGCGCAACCCCGGACAGCCCGAGTACCTGCAGGCCGTGACCGAGGTCATGGAAAGCCTGTGGCCGTACATCGCGCAGCACCCGAAGTACACCGCCCACAGCCTGCTGGAGCGCCTGGTCGAGCCCGAGCGGGTGCTGATGTTTCGCGTGTCCTGGGTGGACGACCACGGCGAGGTGCAGGTCAACCGCGGCTTTCGCATCCAGCACAGCCTGGCCATCGGCCCTTACAAGGGCGGCCTGCGCTTTCATCCATCGGTGAATTTGTCGATCCTCAAGTTCCTGGCTTTCGAGCAGACGCTGAAGAACGCGCTGACCACGCTGCCCATGGGCGGCGGCAAGGGCGGCGCCGACTTCGACCCCAAGGGCAAGAGCCAGGGCGAGGTGATGCGCTTCTGCCAGGCCTTTGCGAGCGAGCTGTTTCGCCACATTGGCGCCGACACCGACGTGCCCGCGGGCGACGTGGGCGTGGGCGGGCGAGAGATCGGCTTCATGGCCGGCATGGTCAAGAAGCTCACCAACCGCGCGGACTGCGTGTTCACCGGCAAGGGCCTGAGCTTCGGCGGCTCGCTGATCCGCCCCGAGGCCACCGGCTACGGCAACGTCTACTTCGCGCAGGAAATGCTCAAGCGCAAGGGCCTGGGCTTCGAAGGCCTGCGCGTCAGCGTCTCGGGCGCGGGCAACGTGGCGCAGTACACGGTCGAAAAAGCCATGGCGCTGGGCGCCAAGGTGGTCACGGTGTCGGACTCCAGCGGCACGGTGATCGACGAAGACGGCTTCACGCCCGAGAAGCTCGCGGTGCTGATGGACGTGAAGAACCACCTCTACGGCCGCGTGAGCGACTACGCCGAGCGCACCGGCGCGCGCTTTGTGGCGGGCGCGACGCCCTGGCACGTAAAGGTCGACGTGGCGCTGCCAAGCGCCACGCAGAACGAGCTGAACGAGCAGGACGCGCGCACGCTGGTGAAGAACGGCGTGGTCTGCGTGGCCGAAGGCGCCAACATGCCTTCGACCATGGAGGCCGTGAAAGTGTTCGAAGGCCACGGCGTGCTGTACGCGCCGGGCAAGGCGAGCAACGCGGGCGGGGTGGCCACGTCGGGCCTGGAGATGAGCCAGAACGCGTCGCGCCTGTCCTGGACGCGCGAAGAGGTAGACGGCCGGCTGCTGCAGATCATGCAAGGCATTCATGCCTCGTGCATGCACTACGGCGAAGGCAAGGAGAAGCGCGTGAGCTACGTCGACGGCGCCAACATTGCCGGCTTCGTGCGCGTGGCGGATGCGATGCTGGCGCAGGGCGTCGTCTGACGACTCGCCCCGCCCGATGCGCTGAGGCGCTGGTGCTCAGAGCTCGATGAACGCCGAGGTGGCTTTGTTGAGCGCCAGCCGGCCCTTGACGGTGATCGATTCGACCTGGGCCAGCTGACGGATTGCGCGCGAATCGCTCGCGCGGCCCGACGGCGGAATGAAGGCCGTCACCAACTGCGCCGCATGCAGCACGCGCAGCCTGTCGATGTCTGCGGGCGTGTACAGCACGAATGGCAATTTCTGCTCCGCGAGCACCCGAAGAAATTCCATGGACATGGGCCGTCTCCTTGAAGGTTGAGGGCTTGTGGCTGGGGACCGAGGGCGATTGTGCGCACAAACAATTAGCGCTGTGTAGACCCTGCCGGAGGCAGGCCTATCGTGTGTACCGAAGACCTAATTGCGGGCCTGCACCGGCCAGGCTGTCGTGTCTGGCATCACCAGGTGCCAGTACGCCGGGTCGATGCCCTCGAAGGTCGCGCGGTAGCGCTGCGAAAGGCGGCCTTCGCCCGTCACGTCGCGAATCACGATGGCGTCGATGCGCTGCGCATGCGCGCGAAAGGTTTGCGCGTAGATCTCCGGGTCGGCCTCGCCAGAGTCGCCGACCAGCACGAAGCGGCGCTGCGGAAACTCGGCCAGCAGCCGCTCGATCACGCCGAGCTTGTGGGCGCGTGAGTCTTCGGCGCCGGGAATCAGCGTGCGCCACGTGGTGCTTTCGCGCAGGTGCATGCTGCCCGCGGGAAAGTCGGCGGCGTGAATGAAATCCGCAAGCGGCGGGTAGAGCTGCACCGGGCTGGACGACAGGTAGTGAAAGCGCGTGTCGCTCACCTGAGCCAGCGCGCGATACCAGGCCGCCATGCGGGGCGTGGCCTCGAAGCGGCGCGAGAAGGTGTTGAGCAGCATCTCGCGCCGCTCGCGCACCTGCGTGCGCTTGATGGTGTCGTCGATGTCCGAGATCACCGACACACCCTGCGCCGGCACGATCTGCGCCTGACCGCGAAAGCGGTGCAGCAGCTCGCCCGGCCCCGTCACGCCATGAAAGTGCACCCACTCCTGCGACGCAGCCTGCGGCGACAGCAGCGTGGCGCGCGGCATGTCGATCACCACGCGCAAGTTGCAGCGGCCGTCCTTGCCCGAGGGCGGCAGGGTGACGCGCGTCGGGCTGCCGTCGAAGGCGATGTCGATGACCTTGTCTTCTTCCGACTCCGCATGGAACAGCGCGGTGCGCTGGTTGAAGCGCAGCCGCGCGGCGGGGGAGAGCTGCTTCAGGTTGAGGCCGAGGTAGCGCGCCAGCGCGGTGTTCAGGCCCCAGCGGTGCTCGCGCTCGAAGATCCAGCTGTGAATGTCGACCTCGAGCCGGCCGTCGGCGGTGGGCCGCGCGGTGCCGGTCATGAACAGGGCTTCTTCGTCGGGCGCCAGGGGCTCGGGCGCCGCCTGCACGGCGCGCAGCGGCGCAAGGCCGGCGAGCAGTGCCGCGCCCATCACGACGGACCGGCGCCGCAGTGCCGGGGCAGGTGCGTGGCGCGGGCTGCTGTCGTTCATTCGCCGCTGGGGGCGGCCGCGCGCTCGAAGGTCACGAAGCTGAAGGCGATGCCTTCCTTGGCCGAGACATGCGATGCGCGCTGCGTTTCGTGCCACACGGTGGGGTCGAGTTCAGGCGCGTATGCATCGCCTTCGTAGTCGCGCTCGAGCACGGTGACGACGGCGCGGTGCGCAAGGGGCTCGGCCTCGGCGTAGATCTGCGCGCCGCCGATCACCCACACGTTCGCCGGCTGATGCTGCTCGCACAGCGCAAAGGCCTCCTGCAGGCTGCCGACGCGGTGCGCGCCTTCGGCCTGCCAGTCGGCCTGGCGCGTCACCACGATGTTCTGCCGGCCCGGCAGCGGACGAAAGCGCGGCGGCAGCGAGTCCCAGGTCTTGCGGCCCATCACCACCGGCGCGCCGGCGGTCTGCTGCTTGAAATGCGCCATGTCCTCCGGCAGGTGCCAGGGGATGGTGTTGTTCGCGCCGATCACGCCGTTGGCGGCGCGCGCGAAGATCAGGTTGATGCGGGGCGGGCTCATGCAGTGAACCCCATCACACCGCCACGGGCGCCTTGATCGGGTCGCCGTGCCGGTAGTCGAGCACCTCGAAGTCTTCGTACTGGTAGTCGAAGATCGAGTCCGGCTTGCGCTTGATGTTCAGCGTGGGGTAGGGGTAGGGCGTGCGGCTGAGTTGCAGCGCCACCTGCTCGGCGTGGTTGCTGTAGATGTGGCAGTCGCCGCCGGTCCAGACGAAGTCGCCCACGTCCAGGTCGCACTGCTGCGCCACCATGTGTGTGAGCAGCGCGTAGCTGGCAATGTTGAAGGGCACGCCCAGAAAGATGTCGGCGCTGCGCTGGTAGAGCTGGCAGCTGAGCCTGCCGCGTTCGCCTTCTGCTTGCGGCGGCGCCACGTAGAACTGGAAGAACGCATGGCAGGGCATGAGCGCCATCTTCGACAGCTCTGCCACGTTCCATGCGCTCACGATGATGCGGCGCGAATTGGGGTTGCTTTTCAGCGTCTTGATGACGTCGGCAATCTGGTCGATGTGGCCGCCGTCGGGCGTGGGCCAGCTGCGCCATTGCACGCCATACACCGGGCCCAGGTCGCCGTCTTCGCGCGCCCATTCGTCCCAGATGCTGACGCCGCGCTCCTTCAGCCAGTTGTTGTTGCTGGAGCCGGTCAGGAACCACAGCAGCTCCTGAATGATGGACTTCAGGTGCACCTTCTTCGTGGTGACCAGCGGAAAGCCTTCATTCAGGTCGAAGCGCATCTGGTGCCCGAACACGCTCTTGGTGCCGGTGCCCGTGCGGTCGCTCTTGAACACGCCGTGCGTGTCGACATGGCGCATGAAGTCTTCGTATTGGGAGCGGATGGGGCGGGCGGGCGAGGTCATGTTGGGAATTTTACGGTCCGGCGCTAGCATGGGCCGATGACCGGACATGACCACGCCCACGACCATCCGAGCGACGATCCACACGATCATCCACATGATCACGGCGCGCTCGGCGAGATGGACCTGCGCGTGCGCGCGCTAGAGAGCGTGCTCACGCAAAAGGGCTACATCGACCCTGCCGCGCTCGACGCGCTGATCGACACCTACCAGACCCGCGTCGGCCCGCGCAACGGCGCGCGGGTGGTGGCGCGGGCCTGGGTCGACCCAGCCTTTCGCACGTGGCTGCTGGCCGACGCCACGGCGGCCATCGCTTCGCTGGGCTACACCGGCCGCCAGGGCGAACACATGGTGGCGGTGGAGAACACCGATGCGTTGCACCACATGGTGGTGTGCACGCTGTGCAGCTGCTATCCGTGGCCGGTGCTGGGCCTGCCGCCCACCTGGTACAAGAGCGCGCCATACCGCTCCCGCGTGGTGAAAGACCCGCGTGGCGTGCTCGCCGACTTTGGCGTTGCGCTGCCCGAAGCCACCCGCATCCGCGTGTGGGACTCGACCGCCGAGGTGCGCTACCTCGTCATTCCGCAACGTCCTGCGGGCACCGAAAGTCTGAGCGAAGACGAACTCGCCGCGCTGGTCTCGCGCGATTCGATGATCGGCACGCGCCTGGTCGAAGCACCGGTGCAAGCGGGGAGCCCGGCATGAGCTACGACACGCAGGCCGACCTTGGCGGCCAGCCGGGTTTCGGCCAGGTCGTGCCGGAGGCCGAAGGCGAGCTGTTCCATGCCGACTGGGAGCCGCGCACGCTCGCGCTGGTGCTGGCCATGGGCGCGACCGGTTCGTGGAACATTGATGCGAGCCGGGCCGTGCGCGAGACGCTGCCGGACTACCGCAACCTGAGCTACTACCAGATATGGCTCAGCGCGCTGGAGCAGCTGATGCTGCAGCGCGGGCAGGTCTTTGCCGACGAAATTGCCGACGGCGCGATGCATCACCCGGCCGCGCCCGTGGCCCGCGTGCTGCAGGCGGCCAACGTGCAGGCCGTGCTTGCCAAAGGCTCGCCCACAGCACGCCCCGCGCCGGCCCCTGCGCGCTTCACTCTCGGCCAGCAGGTGCGCATGCATCGGGGCAAGGTCGACCATCACACGCGGCTGCCCGGCTATGTGCAGGGCAAGCGCGGCACCGTGGTGCATCTGCATGGCGCGCATGTGTTCGCGGACACCAACGCACAAGGGCTCGGCGAGCAGCCGCAGTGGCTTTACACAGTGGCGTTCGACGAGGCCGAGTTGTGGGGTGAAGCAGCACCACGGCAGAACCTGGCGGTGTCGGTCGATGCGTGGGAAAGCTACCTGGAGGCTGCAGCGTGAGCGGCAACCGCATGCCCTTGTCGCCCGGCATGCCGCGCGATGCCGACGGGCCTGTGTTCAGCGCCCCGTGGGAGGCGCAGGCCTTTGCGATGGCGCTGGCGCTGCATGAGGGCGGGTTGTTCACGTGGCCTGAATGGGCGGAGACGCTGGCCGCGCAGATTGCTGCAGCACAGGCCGCGGGCGATCCGGACACCGGCGAAACCTACTACCGCCACTGGCTCGCCGCGCTGGAGACGCTGGTGGCCCGCAAGGGCGCGAGTTCGCACGACGAACTCGCGCGCTACCGCCATGCCTGGGACCACGCGGCCGACCGCACGCCGCATGGCGAGCCGATCGCGCTGCGCGGGGAAGACTTTCCGGCCTGAGCGTGTAGCTCTTGTGTTGCTCCTTCCCCCTCTGCGGGAAGGCTGGGATGGGGGCAAGCGCCCAACGAGCGCCTCGGTTCGTTGAAGGCCGTCGTGCCCCCACCCCAACCCTCCCCCGGGAGGGGAGGGAGCAAGACCCGAGCTCCCCCCAGAAACCTAGACCCGGATCACCCGCCCCGGATTCAGAATGTTCTTCGGGTCCAGCCCGCGCTTGATCGCCCGCATCATCTCCAGTGCCACCGGCGACTTGTGCTTCTCCAGCTTGTCGACCTTCAGCGACCCCACGCCGTGCTCGGCCGAGAACGAGCCGCCAAACTTCTCTACCGCGTCGTACACCAGCGTGTTGATGCGCTCTTCCTCGTTCTTCAGAAAGGCCTTCATATCGACGTGCTCCGGCGCCTGCACGTTGTAGTGCAGGTTGCCGTCGCCCAGGTGGCCGAAGTTGACCAGGCGCACGCCGTCGATCTCGCGCCTGAGCAGCGCGTCGGTCTCTTCCACGAAGGCCGGAATGCGCGACACCGGAATCGAGATGTCGTGCTTGATGTTCAACCCTTCCTCGGCCTGCGCGAGCGGAATGCTTTCGCGGATGTGCCAGAGCTGATGCGCCTGCGTGAGGTTTTCGGCCACCACCGCGTCGGTGACGCAGCCGTCTTCGAAGGCGGTTTCCAGCAGCGCCTCGAAGCGCGCACGGGCATGGTCTTCCGACTCGCTGTCGGAGTTTTCGAGCAGCACGCAATACGGCACCGCGTCGTCGTCGATGAACGGCACGCGCAATTGCTTCATGTGCTTGTCGACCAGGCTCAGCGCAAATTTGCCCATGACCTCGAAGCCGGTGAGGCCCGAGCCCAGGTGCTTGTGCGCCAGGCCCAGCAGCGTGACCGCATGGTCGAGCGAGGGCACGGCGGCCCAGGCGGTGAGCTGCGCGGCGGGCAGCGGGTAGAGCTTCATGGTGGCCGCGGTGATGATGCCCAGCGTGCCTTCGCTGCCGATGACCAGGTCGCGCAGGTCGTAGCCGGTGTTGTCCTTGCGCAGGCCGCTGGTGCCTTCCCAGATCTCGCCCTGCGGCGTGACCACTTCCAGGCCCAGGCACAGGTCGCGCGTGTTGCCGTAGCGCACCACCTGCGTGCCGCCCGCGTTGGTGGCCAGGTTGCCGCCGATGGTGCAGCTGCCTTCCGCGGCCAGGCTCAGCGGAAACAGAAAGCCCGCCTTCTCGGCGGCGTCCTGCAGCGTCTGCAGGATGCAGCCGGCCTCGATGGTCATGGTGAGGTTGGCGCCGTCGATGGCGCGCACGGCGTTCAGGCGCTGCAGGCTCAGCACCACCTGCGTGCCGCTGTCGTCCGGGATGGAGCCGACCGCCAGGCCAGTGTTGCCGCCTTGCGGAATGATGGCCGTGCCGGCCGCCGCGCAGGCCTTCACCACGTCGGCCACCTGCTGCGTGGTGCCGGGGCGCACCACGGCCAGCGACTTGCCGCGCGCGCGCTTGCGCCAGTCCTGCTCGTAGGCGGTGAGGTCGCCCTCGTTCAGCACATGGGCGGCGCCGACGATGGCGCGCAGTTGGTCGATGAGGGGAGACGTGGTCATGGGACGGAAGCTTCCAGTTGGCGGGCGGCGGTGGCCGCGGTGGCCTTGGCGTGGCGCAGCCGCAGCCGCACATGCCAGGCGCAGGCCGCGAAGAGCACAAGGCACAGCAGCACCTCGATCAGCGCGAGCACTTGCCCCACGCCGTTCATGTCGCTCCAGGCGCGCACCACGCCCTCGGTGAAATAGAGCCAGACCATCAGGCTGACCCAGCGGTAGGTGTACATGCGGTTCTTCCACAGACCCGCAAGCGGAATGACCAGCGGCAGCACCTTCAGCGCCAGCAGCGAGCCGCCGGGGCGCAAGGGCGCGAGCCACAGTTCCCAGGCCAGGCCCAGCACGATGAGACCGACGACGCTGCCCACGGCGGCCCAGCGGGTGGCGCGAACGGAGGAGGGCGGGAGCGGCTGATTGGCATTCATGTGCGGGATACCGCGGAACCGGCTTCGCCGGGCCGCTGGTATCGCCCCCGGCGAGGGGGTTGGCGCAGCGACACGAAGTGCGCGGAGGCTGGGGGAGTGGTCAGCTCCTATGATACCGGCCATGAATCGTCGGCAGCTTTGGAGGGATCTTTCGCGCTTTCCGTGGCGCAACACCGCAGCGGTGCTGGGCGAGCGTTTTCGCGAGGACAAGCTCGGCCTGACGGCCAGCAGCCTGACCTTCACCACCACCATTGCCATGGTGCCGTTCTTCACTGTGGCGCTGGCGCTGTTCACGGTGTTCCCGATGTTCGCCAAGATGCAGGGCCGCCTGCAGCGCTGGCTCATCGAGAGCCTGATTCCCGAGAACATTTCGCGCCAGGTGCTCGGCTACCTCAACCAGTTTGCGAGCAAGGCCAGCGGCCTGGGCATTGCGGGCCTGATCGTGCTGCTGATCACGGCCATTGCGCTGATTCTCACGATCGACAAGACGCTCAACAACATCTGGCGCGTGCGCACGCCGCGGCCCTTCGCGCAGCGGGTGCTCATTTACTGGGCGGCCATCACGCTGGGCCCGGTCATCTTGGCGGTGAGCCTTTCGACCACCTCGTACGTGGTGTCGGCCACCAGCGACGTGGTGGGGCGCGGCATGGTGAAGCTGTTCTTCGACACCTTCGAATTTGCGCTGCTCGCGGTGGGCATGGCCTCGCTGTACCACTACGTGCCCAACACCAACGTGCGCTGGTCGCATGCGTGGGCCGGCGGCATCTTCGTGGCCGCGGCCATCGAGATTGCCAAGCGCGTGCTGGGCTACTACCTGAGCCTGGTGCCGACCTATTCGGTGCTGTACGGCGCGTTCGCCACCTTTCCCATCTTGCTGGTCTGGATCTATGTGGCCTGGGTGATCGTGCTGCTGGGCGCGGTCATTGCGGCCTACCTGCCCAGCCTGCTGATGGGCGTGGCCCGGCCCGGCGGCGCGGCGGGCTGGCCGCTGCAGCTGGCCATGGAAACCCTGCAGCACCTGGCCCGCGCGCGGGCCACACCGGGCAAGGGCATGGGCGCGACCGAGTTGGTGACGCGCATGCGGGTCGACGCGCTGCAGCTCGCGCCCGTGCTCGAAACCCTGGTGGCGCTCGACTGGATCGCCCCGCTGGCCGAAGAGCCCGATGACCAGGACCCGCGCTTCGTGCTACTGGCCGACCCGTCGACACCCATCGAGCCGCTGCTCGCGCAACTGTTGATGCCCCGGGCCGAGCCGCTCGAAGACCTGTGGCAAAAAGGTCCGTTGCGCTCGCTGCGCCTGGGTGATGTGCTGCTGATCTAGCAGCCAGCGCGGGTGGCCGCGGGGCGGCTACATCTTCACCCGGCCAAGCCAGATGTCGCGGTACATCGCCCAGTCGCCCATGAAGGAATACAGCGGTCGTTTGAAGGAAGCCGGCCGGTTCTTCTCGAACCCGAAGTGCCCGACCCAGGCAAAGCCGTAGCCCGCCACCAGCCCGGCCAGCAGCCACCACGGGTTGCGCGTGACCACCAATGCCACCAGGCACAGCAGCGACAGCGTGGAGCCCACGAAGTGCAGCCGCCGGCAGGTGCGGTTGGCGTGCTCGGTCAGGTAGAACGGATAGAACTCCGCAAAGCGCTTGAAACGGCGCGGATCGACGGCAGATGCGGGGGCGGTCGTGGTGTTCATCGTGCGAGTCTCCTGTGCCCCGTGGGGAGGGCTTGTTCATAATAGCCACGGCCTTGAGATGGCACCATCCGGTCATTCCTTCCCTCCTTTCCGCCCGCCGAAGGACCCACCTTGAGCGCACCCTTGAGCACCTCCGAATCCACCGAGCCCGCCAGCGATGCGCTCTGGGTCGTGTGCCTGTGCGCCGAATGGTGCGGCACCTGCCGCGACTACCGCCCGCTGCTCGAACAGGTTGCGCTGGCGCACCCGCAGCTGCGCTTTGCCTGGGTCGACATCGAGGACCACGCCGAGCTTGCCGACGCCTTCGACGTCGAGACCTTCCCCACCTTGCTGGTCGCGGGCGCCGACGGCACCCGCTTTCTGGGCCCGCTGCTGCCGCACGCCGAAACCCTCTCGCGCATGCTTTCAGCGCTGCAGCCGCCCAAGCCCTCGAGCCTCGACGTCGACCTGCTGCTGGCGGTGCTGAACAAGAAGCCGGCCGTCTTCACGGTCTGACCCTCCACTTCCCGCGGAACCCTCATGAAGATCCTGATTTTTGGCGCCACCGGCATGGTGGGGCAGGGCGTGCTGCGCGAGTGCCTGCTGGCACCCGACGTGGAGCGCGTGGTCGCCATCGGCCGCAACCCCACGGGCCAGCAGCACGCCAGGCTGCGCGACCTGGTCCACAAGGACATGTACGACTACAGCGCCATCGAGCCGCAGCTGCAGGGCTTCGACGCCTGCTTCTTCTGCCTGGGCGTGTCGTCGGTCGGCATGAAGGAGCCCGCGTACAAGCGCATCAGCTACGACCTCACGCTGGCCGCGGCCACCGTGCTCGCGCGGCTCAACCCCGGCATGACCTTCACCTACGTGACGGGCGCCGGCACCGACAGCAGCGAGCGCGGCACCAGCATGTGGGCGCGCGTGAAGGGCGCGACCGAAAACGCCTTGCTGCGCCTGCCGTTCAAGGCGGCCTACATGTTCCGCCCCGGCATGATTCAGCCGCTGCACGGCGTGCGCTCCAAGACGCCGCTGTACGACGCCGCCATCTTCGTGCTCAAGCCCGTGCTGGGGCTGGCCTACCGCTGGTGGCCGAACAAGGTGACGACCACCGAGAAGGTCGGCCGCGCCATGCTGGCCGTGGCCCGCAACGGCGCGCCGAAGGTGCTGCTAGACCCGGCGGACATCAACGCGCTGGGCTGAGCTTCTTCAGGCCGGCTTTCAGGCTGCCGCCCGCGCCCGCCCCAGCTTGCGCCGCCCCGCGCTGGTGATCGCGCCCACCAGGTGCTTCACGAAGTCCTGCGCCAGCGGCGGCAGCGTGCGGCCTTCCAGCGCCAGCACCTGCAGCTGGCGCTGCTGCAGCGGCGCTTCGGCAAAGGGCCGCGCCACCACCGTGCCTGCGTCTATCAGGTGCATCACCGTGAGGTAGCCCGACAGCATCACGTCGGGCGTGCGCAGCAGCGGCAGCAGCACCGACGAAAAGTTGCTCACGAAGATCGCGTGGTAGCGCAGCCCCTGCAGGCTGCACGCCTGGTCGAACAGCTGGCGCGCGGTGACGCCCTTGTCGCCCACGGCCAGCGGGTAGCGCACCGCCTCGGCCACCGACACCACGCGCTGGCGTGCCAGCGGATGGTCGGGCCGCAGCACGGCGTACACCGGCGCGGTGGCCGAGTGTTCGATCTTCAGGCCTGGCTCCGGCGCCACCACGTACTTCAGCGCAATGTCGGTGTCGCCGCGCGCCAGCAGCGCGCTCACGCCGTCGGGCGAGCCCACGTGCAGCTCGAGCTGGCAGCCCGGGTGGGCGGTCTCGAAGCTGCGCATCACCAGCGGCATGAAGTGCCCCGCAAAGCCCTCGGTGCACGCCATGCGGATGCGCCGCGCGCCTTGCCCGCCCAGGTCGCGCACCTGTTCGATGACCTGCTCGATGTCGCGTTGCGCATGGCCCAGGTGTGCCGCCAGCCGCTCGCCGGCCGCCGTGAGCGCCATGCCGCGCGCATGCCGCTCGAACAGTGCCGTGCCCAGGCTGTCTTCCAGCTTGGCGATCTGCCGGCTCACCGCCGACGGCGCCACGAACAGCCGCGCCGCGGCCTGATTGACCGAGCCGCTGCGCGCCACTTCGAGAAAGTGGCGCATGGGGATGCTGAGAAGCGGAAGGGTCATGCGCGCCGATGGGTGTTGCCTTGAAAGCAATGGTAGCGTGCCTAAACGATGCTGGAAGCATCGGCGTTCAGGCCTTGTACTTGCTGCACCCGATGGACCGACAAGGACACCCCCACATGCAACGCACCGACAGCCTGGCCGCTGCCACCGCCTATTTCGACGGCGGCGGCTTCTTCACCGACCTGGAGCGCCGCGTCGCCTTTCGCACCGAAAGCGACACCGGCGCCGCCACGCCCGCGCTGGAGGCCTACCTGCGCGAAGAGATGATGCCGCCGCTTTCGGCGCTCGGCTTTGCCTGCGAGGTGGTCGCCAATCCGGTGCCCGGCGGCGGGCCGTTCCTCATTGCGCGCCGCGTCGAAGATCCGCTGCTGCCCACGGTCATGACCTACGGCCACGGCGACGTGGTGAGCGGCCAGGACGCGCAATGGGACGAAGGCCTCGCCCCCTGGGCGCTCACCGTGCGCGGCGAGCGCTGGTATGGGCGCGGCACGGCCGACAACAAGGGCCAGCACAGCATCAACCTGGGCGGCCTGGCGGCGGCGCTGAAAGCCCGCGGCGGTCGCCTGGGCTACAACATGACCTGGCTCGTGGAGATGGGCGAAGAGGCCGCATCGCCCGGTCTTCACGCGGTGTGCGCGCAGCATCGCGACGCGCTGCGCGCCGACCTGTTCATCGCCAGCGACGGGCCGCGCGTGAGCGCCCAGCGGCCCACGCTGTTCCTCGGTTCGCGCGGTGCGGTCAACTTCAGCCTGCGGCTGCGCGCGCGGCCCCGCGGCTACCACTCGGGCAACTGGGGCGGCGTGCTGGTCAACCCGGGCACGGTGCTCAGCCATGCAGTGGCCTCGCTGGTGGACGCGCGCGGGCGCATTCTGGTCGACGCTTTGCGCCCGCCGCCGGTGACGCAGGCGGTGCGCAATGCGCTGGCCGACATCGCCATCGGTGGCGGCGCCGACGACCCCACGGTCGACGAAGGCTGGGGCGAGCCGGGCCTGAGCCCGGCCGAACGGCTGGTGGCCTGGAACACCATCGAGGTGCTGGCGCTGGGCGCGGGCTCCGCAACGCGGCCGGTCAACGCCATTCCTTCGGAGGCCGTGGCGCATTGCCAGCTGCGCTTCGTGGTCGGCACGCCGTGGCAAGACCTTCAGCAGATCGTGCGCGCGCACCTCGACGCCCACGGATTTGATCAGGTGGAAGTGAATGTCACGCTGACCGGCGCCGCCACCCGGCTCGACGTGGAGAACCCCTGGGTCGGCTGGGCGCGCCAGTCGATCGAGCACAGCAGCGGCCAGCGGCTGGACCTGCTGCCCAACCTCGCGGGCTCGCTGCCCAACGACGTGTTCGCCGATCTGCTGGGCCTGCCGACCCTGTGGGTGCCGCATTCGTACCCCGCCTGCGCGCAGCACGCGCCCAACGAGCACCTGCTCGCGCCGCTGGCGCGTGAGGGCCTGCGGATCATGGCCGGCCTGTACTGGGACCTGGGAGAGCCGGGGCTCGCGCCGTGGGCCGCCGGACGGCTCTCGCAGACTGCCGGCGCCGCTGCCATCCCTTCCGCCTGAGCTTCTTCTTTCTCTCCTGACACGCCACCATGAAACTCACCGCCTCCCGCCGCACTTTCGGCCTGCTGCTCGGCGCCTCGGCCTTGCTCGGCCTGCAAGCACCTGTCCCTGCCTTCGCGCAGGACGCCTGGCCCGAACGGCCCGTCAAGCTGGTCGTGCCCTTCCCGCCGGGCGGCGGCACCGACATCGTGGCACGCGCGATGGCGCAGACCCTGTCGGAGCGGCTGGGCCAGCCCATCGTGGTCGACAATAAGCCCGGCGCCTCCACCATCATCGGCACCGACGCCGTCGCCAAGGCCGTGCCCGACGGCTACACGCTGCTGCTCTCGGGCTCCACCAGCTTCAGCGTCAACCCGGCCTTGCGCGCCAGGCTGCCCTACGACCCGGTGCGCGACCTGGCCCCCATTGCCATCGTGGCGCGCACGCCGCTGGTGCTGGTGGTGGGCAAGGGCACGCCGTGGCATTCGGTGCAAGAGCTGATCGCGGCGGCCAAGGCCAAGCCCAAGAGCATTCGCTACGCCACCTTCGGCGCGGGCTCGGGCCCGCACCTGGCGGGCGAACTGCTGGCGCTGGCCGCCGGCATCCAGCTGCAGGACATTCCGTACAAGGGCAGCAGCCAGAGCGCGATGGCCGTGATCGGCGGGGAGATCGAGGTGGGCATCGACACCGTGGCCGCCGTGGCGCCGCATGTGCGCTCGGGCAAGCTGCGCGCGCTGGGCATCGTGGGCGCCACGCGCTCCAGCATGCTGCCCGACGTGCGCACCCTGGCCGAGCAAGGCCTGCCCGACGCCACCTTCGACGCCTGGTACGGCTTTGCCGCGCCGGCGCGCACCCCGGCGCCGGTGCTCGACAAGCTCACCCGCGCGGTCACCGCGACCATGGGCAACCCTGCGTTGCAGGCGCAACTGCGCGCGCAGGGCATGGAGCCGGTGGTGATCGGCGCGGCGGCGTTCCGTGCCCAGATGGAGGGCGAAATCTCGCGCTACCGCGCGCTCGCCCACCGCGCGGGCATTGCCCCCGAGTAGGACGGGAGCGCGAAGGCCGGCCCGCGCGCTGCACGGAGCGCCGGGCTGGGGCACACTCGCGGCCCGCTCGCCTGCCGACGTCATGAAAACGATCCATCTGCGCACTGCGCGTGCCTTCCGTGGGGTGTTGCCGGGCCTGCCCGGTCTACCCCGCTCTGCTCGGTCTGCGCCTCACCCTGTTGCTCGGCCTTTTGCTGGGCCCGTGGTCGCTTGACGCGCACGCCCAGGGCGTTCCGCAGAACGGCTGGCCGCGCAAGCCGATCCGTGTGGTGGTGCCGTTCCCCGCCGGCGGCGGCAGCGACACCGTGGCCCGCGTGCTGTTGCAGGGGCTGTCGAAGCGGCTCGGGCAGCCGGTCTACATCGACAACAAGCCGGGTGCCGCCACCGTGATAGGCACCGACGCGGTCGTCAGGGCCGCGCCCGACGGCTACACGCTGCTGCTGTCGGGCTCCACCAGCTTCAGCGTCAACGCCGCGCTGCGCAAGACACTGCCCTACGACCCGACGCGCGACCTCGCGCCCATTGCCATCGTGGCGCGCACCTCGCTCGCGCTGGTGGTGGGCGAGGGCACGCCGTGGCAGTCGCTGCAGGAGGTGATTGCGGATGCCAAGACCCAGCCCGGGCGCATTCGCTACGGCACCTTCGGCCCGGGCTCGGGCCCGCACCTGGCCGGCGAAATGTTCGCGATGGCCGCGGGCATCGAACTGCAGGACGTGCCCTACCGCAGCTCCGGGCAGCTGATGGTGGCGCTGGGCGTGGGCGAGGTGGAGATGGGCATCGACGTGGCCGGCACCCTCGCCCCGCAGGTGCGCGCGGGCAGGATGCGCGCGCTCGCCATCCTGGGCCAGGACCATTCGAGCATGCTGCCCGAAGTGCGCACGATGGCCGAGCAGGGCCTGGGCGAGGCCACATTCGAGGCCTGGTTCGGCCTTGCCGCGCCGGCGCAAACGCCCCCGGCGGTGCTCGCCCGGATCTCGCGCGCCGTGGTCGCCACGATGGCCGACGCGGAAGTGCGGGCGAGCTTGCGCGCCCAGGGCATGGCGCCCGTGGCCGTGGGCGCGGAGGCCTTTCGCAAGGAGGCGGACAGCGAAATTTCGCGCTACCGCATGCAGGCCCACCGGGCGGGCATCACGGTCGACTGAAGCGTGATGCCTTGAAGCCGCGCAGTCCCGGCCCGCCCGGCCCGCCCGGCCCGCCCGGCCCGGCTCAGCCCCCCGCGAAGTCGCGCAGCGCGAACAGCACAGCGTCGGGTGCCTCGTTCATCAGCGAATGGCCGGCGTGCACGGTCACCACCTTGGCGTTGCGGGCCTTGCCCACCAGCAGTTTGGTGGCGCGCGGCGGGGTCATCTGGTCGGCGTCGCCCAGCAGGAACAGCACCGGGCACTGCACCTTGTCCATCGCGGCTTCGCCGTTGGCGTAGTCGTTGCAGGCCTTGAAGCCGATGTGGAACACATTGGCCTCCCGGTTGCTGGCCAGCACGCGGCGCATGAGCGCCCGCGAGCTGCCGTACAGCCAGGTGCCGGGGCCGAGCGAGGAGGGCGGCGGCGCGAGCAGCGAGTGCGAGAAGGTGTTGACCATGGCAATGGCGCGCTGCGGATCGCTGACCGAGCTTTCCAGCAGCGCGTCCGACACGACCATGGGGTAGGCGGTGCCGACCATTGCGAGGTGGGTGATGCGTTCGGGTGCGCGCGCGGCGGTTTCGAGCGCAATGAGCGAGCCGAAGCTGTGGCCTATGAGCATGGCCTGTTGCACGCCGGCGGCGTCGAGCAGTGCAATGACGAACTGGGCGGCGTCTTCGACGCTGGCGGGGGGTGGGCCTTCGCTTTTGCAGTGGCCGGGGAGGTCGATGGCAAGCACGTTCCAGCCGTGGTTGGCGAACCAGCGGCTTTGCAGGATCCACACGCTGTGGTCGTTCAGCACGCCGTGAATGAAAACGACGGTGGGCTTGGCCGTGTCGAATGGCTTGCCGCCGGTGTAGCAGTAGGTGGTGTGGCCGTTGACTTGGTAGTTCATTGTTCAGTTCTCTCTACTGCTGGTTGTGTCTCTTGTTTTTTACGTAGCTGTTCGGGGAGCTGTTGTTCAGGGCGGATGCACAGGCCGCCGGGTGCTCCCCTCCGCGAATGTCCCCCGGCCTGCGGCCTCCTCCTTTATTTCGCTGCGGGGAGCACCCGACGCCCTGTGCACCAGGGCACGCTCTGAGTGCTCGCGCGATCAACGACCGCTCCGCATAACGCTCAGGAGGGTGGGGTGCCTTGCGCAGCGAAATAAAGGAGGAGGGCGAAGCCCGGGGGACATTCGCGGAGCAAGGTACCCCGCCCTCCTGAGCGCGCCCCGAATGCCTTGCAGCGCAACGAATCCAGAAACCAGGCATCTCAGCCAACTGCTTTTTCAGCAGCCTTCAAAGCACGCTTCAGATCGTCGATAAGGTCGGCCGGGTCTTCCAGCCCGATCGACAGACGAATCGTGCCCTGCGAAATGCCCGCACCGGCCAGCGCCTCGTCGGTCATACGGAAGTGCGTGGTGCTGGCCGGGTGAATCACCAGACTGCGGCAGTCGCCCACGTTGGCCAAGTGGCTGAACAGCTTGAGCGCCTCGATGAACGCCTTGCCCTGCGCACGGCTGCCCTTGATGTCGAAACTGAACACCGCACCCGCACCGCGCGCGCCATGACGCAACAACTTCTGCGCAAGCACATGGCTCGGGTGCGACTCCATCAACGGATGCCCCACACGCGAAACGAACGGATGCGTCGCCAGAAATTCGACCACCTTCTGCGTGTTGTCGATGTGGCGCTCCATGCGCAACGGCAAGGTCTCGATGCCCTGCAAGATCAGCCACGCCGTGTGCGGGCTCATCGATGCGCCAAAGTCGCGCAAACCTTCGCGACGCGCGCGCAGCAAAAATGCACCCACGGTGCTTTCCTCGCTGAACACCATGTTGTGAAAGCCGTCGTACGCCTGCGTCAGCTCGGCGAACTTGCCCGACTTTTCCCAGTCGAAACTGCCGCCGTCCACCACGATGCCGCCGATCACCGTGCCGTGGCCCGACAGAAACTTGGTGGCCGAGTGATAGACCAGGTCGGCGCCCCAGTCGAAGGGCTTGATCAGGTAGGGCGAGGTCAGCGTCGAGTCGACCAGCAACGGCACGCCGGCTTCGTGCGCAATGTCGCTCACCGCCGGAATGTCGAGCACGTCCAGGCCGGGGTTGCCGACGGTCTCGCCGAAGAACAGCTTGGTTTCGGGGCGCACCGCGGCGCGCCAGCCGTCGAAGTCGCCGGGCTTCACGAAGGTGGTCTCGATGCCGAAGCGGCGCATCGTGTAGTGCAGCAGGTTCTGCGAGCCGCCGTACAGGGCCGTGCTGGCCACGATGTGCGAGCCCGCGCCCATCAGCGTGGCCACCGACAGGTGCAGCGCGGCCTGGCCGCTGGCGGTGGCGATGGCGCCAATGCCGCCTTCCAGCGCCGACACGCGCTGCTCGAGCACCGCGTTGGTCGGGTTGCTGATGCGCGAATACACGTGGCCGGCACGCTCCAGGTTGAACAGGGCGGCGGCGTGGTCGCTCGACTCGAAGACGAAGGAGGTGGTGAGGTGAATGGGCACCGCCCGCGCGCCGGTGGCGGGGTCGGGCGAGGCGCCGGCGTGCAGCGCGAGGGTGTCGAAACCGGGGTCGGAATAGCCAGGCATGGGCGGGTCTTTCTGTTGTCTCTGAGGTCGCTTCGCAAAGCCCCGTTACGTCTGCAATTCATGCATGCGCGACAGGGGCGTGCAGGTCGGCGCCGATTGTGGGCTATATTCAAAAACGGCACGCCCGCCCACATCCCCAGACAGCCGAGATTGAGTCCCGAGAGGAGCACACGATGAAAGTCAGCGACATCCTTCGCGTGAAGGGCAATACGCTCTTCACCATCACACCAGACGACCAGCTGGCGGAAGCCGCCAACACCATGGCGGAAAAGGACATCGGTTCGCTGGTGGTCATGGAGCATGGCGACCTGGTCGGCATGCTGACCTTCCGCGAGGTGATCGTGGCCGTGGTCAACAACGGCGGCCAGATCGGCACCACGCTCGTGCGCAAGGCCATGGACGACGCGCCGGTCACCTGCACGCTGGAAACCGACCTCGACGAAATTCGCCGCATCATGCTGGAGCGCCATGCGCGCTACATGCCCGTGATGGACAAGCGCATGCTCATGGGCGTGATCAGCTTCTACGACGTGGCCAAGGCAGTGGTCGACAGCCAGAACTTCGAGAACAAGATGCTCAAGGCCTACATCCGCGACTGGCCAGCCGAAGACGAGAGCAAGACCGGCTGACCCTGCGGCTCGGCCCAGCCGGCCGCAGGCGACATCACTCTTTGATGTTGGCGGTCTGCACGATTTTTTGATTGCGGGCGTACTCCGCCTGCACGAACTTCCCGAACGCCTCCGGCGTGCCGCTGCCCGGCAGCGCGCCTTGCTCCATCAGCTTGGAGCGCACCCCTTCTTCCTGCAGCACCGCGGTCAGCTCC
This sequence comes from Variovorax sp. H27-G14, assembly GCF_046156345.1. Taxonomy (NCBI): domain Bacteria; kingdom Pseudomonadati; phylum Pseudomonadota; class Betaproteobacteria; order Burkholderiales; family Comamonadaceae; genus Variovorax; species Variovorax sp. H27-G14. The sequence goes on along the minus strand of NZ_JAYLVN010000001.1, from coordinate 133,894 downwards.
TGGTTGATCTGCGCCACCACGGCCGGCGGCGTTTTCGCGGGCGCGAAGATGCCCGTCCAGCTCACCATGTCGAAGCCCTTCAGGCCCGGCATTTCGTCGAAGGTGGGCACATTGGGCAGCGCGGCCAGCCGTTTGCTGCTGGTGATGCCCAGCGCCTTCAGGCGCTTGCCGTTCACATGCGGAATGGCGCTGGTGCTCACCAGCATCGCCAGGTCGACCTGCTCGCCGATCACGTCGGTGGCAATCTGCGCGCCGCCGCGGTAGGGCACATGCGTGACGAAGATGCCGCTGCGCTCCTTCAGCAGTTCCATGGCCAGCTGCAGCACCGTGCCCACGCCCGAGGTGGCGTAGTTGTACTTGCCGGGCTTGGCCTTGGCCAGCTTCACGAAGTCGGTGAAGGTCTGGGCCTCCAGGCCGGGGCGTGCCACCAGCACCATGGGCGCGGTGTTCAGCAGGCCGACCGGTGCCAGGTCTTTCAGCGGGTCGAATCTGAAGGCCGTCGGGTTGACCAGCTTGCCGATGGCGATGGCGCTGTCGGGCCCCACCACCAGCGTATAGCCGTCGGGCGCGGCGTTGACCGCCTTGGCCACGCCGATGGCGCCGCCCGCGCCGCTCACGTTCTCTATCACCACCGACTGCTTGAGCCGCTCGCCCAGGCGCTGCGCTACAAGGCGCGCGTTCACGTCCACGCTGCCCCCTGCGGTATACGGCACGATCAGCGTGATGGGCTTGGCAGCGGGCCAGGCCTGGGCAAAGGCCATGGAAGGCAGGGCCGCGCAGAGTGCGGCGGCAAGAAGCAGGCGGCGGGGCGTGTGCATGGCGGGGGCAATCAAGTGTTGAGATTGTTGGAAGCGGTGGGCTCGGCGGGAAGGCGCGCGCGCAGCGTGTCGAACGCGTCGCTCCACTCGCTGCGCCATGCGCGGCGTTGGGTGTCGTCGATCCATGCGCCGTCCAGGCCGTTGTGCATGAAGCCGCGCAGGTCGTCCAGGCCGAAGCCAAAGTCGCGCACCATCATCAGCCAGGCCTGCGTGGGCGTGACCTGGTGCAGCGTCGGGTCGTCGGTGTTGGGGTGAATGCGCAGGCCCAGGCCGGGCATGCGGCGAATCGGGTGGTCCAGCGCCCAGCGCTCCGGTGGCAGCGTGCGCAGGTAGTAGGAGTTTGTGGGCACCACGGTGAAGAGCACGCCGCGCTCGGCGCATTCGCGCGCGAAGTCGGGCTGGTCGACCACCGTGTAGCCGTGGTCGATGCGGTCGACCTGCAGCACGTCGAGCGCGGTGCGCACGTTGGTCCAGGGCATGCCGAACTCGCCCGCATGCGCGGTGGTCTTCAGACCGGCCTTCTTCGCGGCGGCATAGGCCTGGGTGAACAGCTCGGGCGGGCGGTCGTTCTCGCGGTAGTCGATGCCGATGCCGATCACCTCGTCGCAACGGTGCGCCTTCACCCACTCGACCATCTCCACCGCCGCCTGGGGGCTGGCTTCGCGGTCGATGGCGGCAATGAGGCGCCCGGCGATGCCGAACTCCTGCTGCGCGTCCTGAATGGCGCGCACGATGGCGCTCTGCGCCAGCGTGTAGGCGATGCCGGAGCCGTGCACCGTGCCGGTCGGGTTCCAGCTGAACTCGGCGTAGCGCACGTTGTGCGAGGCGGCGTCCTGCAGGTACTCCAGCGTGAGCTGGTAGAGGTCGCCGGGGCTGCGCACCAGTTGCGCGTCCAGCGCGCGCAGCACCCGCAGCACGCCGACCGGCTTTTCGCCGCGCGTGTAGAAGCCCTCGATTTCTTCGGCCGCCAGCGGCGCACCGGCGCGCTGGTTGAGCTGCTTGAAGGTCTGGTGGCGCACCGTGCCGAACAGGTGGCAATGCAGCTCGACCTTGGGGATGGCGCGCAGGAACGATTCCAGCGTGAACGCGGGCGAGCTGGATGAGGCGAGGCTGTTCATGCAGCCCAGTCTAGTAACGGCATCGCCATAAAGAAAATTTTGAATTTCTATAATTTGATTCACTGAATCAATAACCAAGGACCTGCCCCATGGCCGCCTTGTCCCTGCGTGCGCTCACGCTGCGCCAGTTGCAGTTTTTCTCGGTGCTGGTGGAAGAGGGCCAGTTCGGCCGCGCGGCCAAGCGGCTGGCCATCACGCAGCCGGCGCTCAGCAATGCCATCAAGCAGATGGAAAAGCTGCTGGGCACCGAACTGCTCACGCGCTCCACCCACCGGCTGGAGCTCACGCCCGTGGGCGCAGAGGTGCTGGCGCGCACCGATTTCCTGGTCAACACCTTCGAGGTGGCGCTGCGCGACATCGAAAGCACGGTGCAGCGCGGGCGCGCCTTTGTGCGCATCGGCGTCATTCCCTCGGCCAGCGCGCGGGTGGCGGCAGCGGCCAGCGAGTTTCTGGCCACCGGCCCGCGCGACGTGGAGCTGGCCTGGCGCGACGCGCCCTCCAACACCCTGCTGGCCGAGCTGCGCAGCGGCCAGCTCGACATGGCGGTGGCCGCCATCACCGAGCCGCCGGGCGGGCTCACCTGCATCGACCTGTTCCGCGACCCGCTGGTGCTGGTGGTGCGGCGCGACCATGCATTGGCGGCGACCGGCGGCGCCCACTGGGAGGCCATCGGCAAGGAGCGGCTGGTGCTGTTCGAGAGCGGCAGCATGCCGGCGCTGGGCAACCCGGCGCGCGCGCAGTTTGCGCAGGGCGCCGAGCCCTACCGCGTGAGCTATTCCGAAACGCTGTATGCGCTGGTGCGCAGCGGCCAGGCGCTGGGGCTGATGCCGCGGCTGTACACCTCGTCGCTGCGCGACCCCGAGCTGGTGGTGCTGCCGCTGCTGAAGCCGCGCATCGAGCGTCGCGTGGTGCTGGCCTACCTACCGGGGCCGATGCGCAACGTGGAGGCGCAGGCGCTCATTGCCTTTCTGCGAGACAAGCTGCCGCAAGCGAGTGAGGCCGGTGAGGCGAAGGTTCGGCGCGTGAGCAGCAAGAGCACACGCGCGCGGCGCTGACGGCTCAGGCCATGTGCGCATCGCGCCTGAAGCGTTCCAGCGTCCACCCGTCGCCCAGCAGGAACATGCGCGTGTGCAGATCGGCCAGCGTGCAGGCCGCGACCTCGCGGCCGAGGTAGCTCAGCCGCTTGCACCGCAAGTCGACAAAGCCCGCTTCGTGATCGCGCGACAGCCGCAGCCACAGCGCATGCGCGCCAGGCGACTGCCGCGCTCCGCTCATGAGGCAGATGCCTTGGTCGAGCGCCCAGCGGTACACGGCCGAGGCCAGCCCGCGCCGCTGGTACGCCGGGTCGTATTGCGAATGCGGCGCGCGAATGTGGCGGTCGGCCCGTCGGTCGAGCTCGATGAGGCGGTTGAACACCGTGTAGCCGACCAGGCGGTGGCTGCGCACGTGCTCGATGTAGATGTACAGCTCGCCGTCGGCCTCACGAAAGCGCGCGCGCAGGCCGGGGTCGCCGAGCCCGAGGTGCGGCATCTCGCGCAGCCGGTCTTGCATGGCGCGCATGCGCTCCTGCACCGGCGCGAGCGCGTCGGTGGGGCCGGCCTTGCGGGGGTCGACGTCGATGCGTAGTTCGACAGGCGCGAGCAGCCACGTCGGCAGCATGCGAAAGAAGGGCTGTGGCAGCGTCATTCCTGGCCTCATTCCTGGCGTCATGGTGCCAGCACCTCCGCACGGCGCCCCTGCCGCTCTGCGAGCGTGCCATGGGGCACCACGAGCACGTCGCCCGTGGACCAGCGCAGCACGCGCAGCGCCACGCTGCCGAACACAAAGTCCATCAACGCCGTGCGCGGGCGCTTGCCCACCACCAGCAGGTCGGCGTTGGTGTACTGCTGCTGCACGGCCGCCTGGCGCGCCGGGTCGCCGCGCCCGATGGACGACACCACGCGGTTGCGCCGCGCGCTCGCGTCGTCCGACAGCCACAGCATGCGTTCGCGTGCGTGCCGGGCGCAGGCATGGCGGTAGGCGTCGATGACATGCGCAGACACGTCGGCATAACGCAGCTTGCCTTTGTGCATCGCGCTGAAGGCATGGAACAGCTCGATCTCCGCCGCGCTGTCGAAGGCGCAGGCCAGGTCGACCAGCGGGCGCGACTCGTTCATGAGATCGACCGCGACCAGGATGCGGGCGTAGCCGCTCGCCCGTGCGTCGAGCCGCGTCACCAGCACGGGGCGCTGCGCGGCGCGCAGCAGCCGCTCGGTGGGCTGGCCGTGGAAGAAGGCCGACAGCGAGCGGTCGGGCTCGTCGCCGATCACCACCAGGTCGCACCACCGCGCCTCCTGCGCGGCGGCGTCGAGGCTACCGCGCGTGTCGTCGATTTTCTTGACGAGGATGCCGAAGCGCTCCGCCACCTCGAGGCACACGGCCCCAAGGCCTTGCGCCGCATCGCCGTCCGCAGTGCCGGCGGGGCCATTGAAAGCCGCCGGCGCGTACATGATCTTCAGCAGCGCGCGGTGCGCCACCGCGATGGACGCGGCACGCACCACCGTGCGAAGGCCGTGCGCCGACAGGTCCGTCACCGCCAATATCGATTGGATGTTCATCCGTGTTCTTTCCGCATGACAAAGCCGGCCACCGCCCCGGACGCGGTGAGGCGGCGGGCGGCGACAAGCGAAAAAATCAGCTGGGGAAAGCGCGGCGTGCCCAAAGGGGCGCGCTACCGCGCGGGGCTTGGGCCCGGCGGTCGATGTGAATGCTGAAAAAAGGGAAGGGGGAGGCTGACCGCCGGGCTCAGAGATCTGCGAGGGTCTGGTGCGACCCTGCAGTCATCCGCGCAGTGAAGACTGCGTGCGATGTGCTGCGGATGAAAGCCTGGCGTTGCATGGGCCCGGAGTGTAGGAAGCCTTGCGCACCAAGGCAATCAAAGGCCTCACGACCCTTGCCAGATTGACGGGGCCGGGTCAGCCGTGCAGCTCGGCCGCCGCGTGAATGGTTTCACGCACGCGCGGGTAGATCTGCGCGTTCCACTTGCTGCCGCTGAACACGCCGTAGTGGCCCACGCCGGCCTGCAGGTGGTGCACCTTCATGTACGGCCGGATGCCGGTGCACAGGTCTTGCGCCGCCACCGTCTGGCCCACGGCGCAGATGTCGTCGCGCTCGCCTTCCACCGTCAGCAGCGCGGTGCGGCGAATGGCGGCGGGGTTCACGGTGCGGTCGCCCACGGTGAGCACGCCGCGCGGCAGGTCGTAGGTCTGGAACACGCGCTCCACCGTCTCCAGGTAGAACTCGGCCGGCAGGTCGTTCACGGCCAGGTACTCGTCGTAGAAGTTGCCGATGGTGCGGGCCTTGTCGACGTCGCCTTCCACCAGGTGCGTGACCATGTCCTGGAACTGCTTCTTGTGCCGCTCGGGGTTCATGCTCATGAAGGCCGACAGCTGCAGAAAGCCGGGGTACACGCGGCGCATCGCGCCCGCATGCGGCCATGGCACGTGGCTGATGAGGTTGCGGCGGAACCATTCGATGGGCTTGCTGGTGGCCAGCACGTTCACCCCGGTCGGGTTGACGCGGCAATCGACCGGGCCGGCCATGAGCGTCAGGCTGCGCGGCGTGGCGGGGTTGTCGTCTTCGGACATGAGCGCGGTGGCCGCCAGCGCCGCCACGCAGGGCTGGCACACGGCCACCATGTGCGCGCCGGGGCCGATGGCCTCCATGAACTTGATGAGCTGCAGCGTGTAGTCGTCCAGGCTGAAGCCGCCATGCCACAGCGGCACGTCGCGCGCGTTGTGCCAGTCGGTCAGGTACACGTCGTGGTCGCGCAGCAAGGTACGCACGGTTTCGCGCAGCAGGGTCGCAAAATGGCCCGAGAGTGGTGCAACCAGCAGCACAGGTGGGTGCACCGCCTTGATGTCCTTCTTGAAATGCAGCAGCGAGCCGAAGGGCGCCACCAGCGCCACTTCTTCATGCACGGCCACCTCGGCGCCGTCGACCGGCACGCTGGCAATGTCGTAGGGCGGGCGCGTGTGCGTGAGCCGCATGCGCGAGAACACCTCGAACTGGGCGGCCATGCGCCGCAGCATGGTGCGCTCGGTGCCGTCTTTCCACAGGGCCTCTCCCAGGTACTGGGCCGTGAGCCGCAGCGGTGAGAGCAGGTCGGCTTGGTTCTGATAGGCCCGGTACAGCATGAACCTGTCGCAGGCAAGTTGCGGGCCAGCCGGGTGGCATGGCGCTTGCACGCGGTGGGGTACCCACTGCCTGCACGCCGTGGGTTACCCACAAGGAGCGACCCGATGGCCAAACCCGTTCTCACCATCAGCAGCAAGAACTACGGCGCGTGGTCGCTGCGCGGCTGGCTGATGTGCAGGCTGGCCGGGCTGGACTTTGCCGAGAAGGTCATTCCGCCCGACGACCCGGCCATGAAGGCCGAGATGCTGCTGCTGTCTTCGTCCATGCTGGTGCCTTCCCTGCAGCACGGCGGCGTGAAGGTGTGGGACACGCTGGCCATTGGCGAGTACCTCAACGAGATCAAGCCCAAGGCCGGCCTGCTGCCCGACGACGTGGCCGCGCGCGCCCACTGCCGCGCCATCTGCGGCGAGATGCACTCCGGCTTTGGCTCCATGCGCGGCGCGCTGCCGATGAACATCAAGGCCAGCTTCAAGAACTTCAAGGTGTGGTCGCGCGCGCAGGCCGACATCGACCGCATCGTGGCCATCTGGCGCGAATGCATCAAGGCCTACGGCGGGCCGTTCCTGTTCGGCAAGCAGCCGGGCATGGCCGACGCCATGTATGCGCCCGTGGTCACGCGCTTCCTGAGCTACGACGTGGCGCTGGACAGCGTGTGCGCGGGCTATTGCAAGCGGGTGATGGAGCTGCCCGCCATGAAGGAGTGGGTGAGCGAGGCGAAGAAGGAGCCCGAAGAAATCGACGAGCTCGACGCGGAGTTCTGAGGGCCGCTGCCGCGCTGTGAAGCCGCAGGCGCGGCCGGCCGCTCAGTGCCTGAACATCCGCAGGTCGAGCGCGCTTTCTTCGCCCAGCCACATGGCATGCGCCGTGTGGTCGGCAAAGTCGTCGCCGGTCACGCCGTGCACGAACACGTCGAGCCCGTCGCGGTGGGCGTCGAGCCAGCCGATGACCTGGTCGAACTCGGCGGCGTCGAAGGCGAGCTGGCAGCTCCAGTGCGGGTGCGGCCCCACCAGCCGCTCATGCACGCGCCCGACCACCACCATCAGCTCGTGCCCCGCGCGCTCGCACAGGGCGCGCGCCTGCGCCAGCGTGGCGGGCGCGAAATAGATGTGGGCGTGGTACTGGGCGTAGAGGTTTTCTGGGCGGCGCGGCATGGTGCGCTCATTGTGGCCCCAAGCGCGCGGGCAGGCTGAAACGCCCGCGGTAGCGAAACACATCGCCGAACCAGCGGTGGCGCAGGCGCATCGCCATGGTGAAGTGGTCGGGGTCGTGCGGGTCGGGGCGCTCCTCGACGTAGGCGGTGCCCAGCAACAGGCTCAGCGGCAACGGAATGCGCAGCCCCGCAAGGCGCCAGAGGTAGCCCAGGTCGCGGAACACCAGCGCTCCGTCTTCGGCGCTCACCGCCAGCCGCATGCCGATGCCGAAGCGCACGTACTCGATCACCTCGGCGCCCTGCGCGGCGCCGTGTTCCATGTGCGAGCGAAAGTGAAAGGGCGGCTTGCCGGGGAAGTGGAAGACACGGTCCCAGTAGAGGTGGGCATTGTCGGCATGGCAGCGATAGTGAACCTCGATGGGCACGTTGCTGCCCTGGTGCGGCACCAGCGCACCGAAGAGCCTGCCCAAGGGCATCAGCAGCGCGGCCCACGGCGCGTGCCAGACCTCGCTCATCGCGCCGCGCACGCACACGTAGTCGTCGGAAAACGGCGCCATCGTGTAGTGCCGGCGAATGACGTTGCCGAGCTGCTCCCATGCGGGCCCCAGCGCTTGCTGGAAGACGGGGGTGCTGCGCATCATGGGGCGCCCGTGGCCATGACGGCGGCCGTGGCCGTGGCTTCGCTGCGCGCCTTGTAGAAGCGCAGGATGTTCTCCGAGCCGTTGCCCAGCAGGGCCTGCAACACCCGGTCCGCGTACCAGTTGAAGCGCGTGCTCAGCCGCCACGACACGTCGATGCGCAGGTCGGTGCCGCCCTCGCGCGGGGTCAGGGTGTAGCTGGTGTCGCGCAGGTCGAAGTACTGGCCGCCGATCATCACGTGGTCGTCCAGCGCGCCGGGCGGGAACGAGTCTGGCGTGTAGCGGTAGCGCCACTTCAGCAGGCGGTTGGGCTGCCACTCGGTCACGATCTCGTCGAAGTGCACGTTCTTCTCCCACTGCACCTGGCGCACGCGGCCCTCGGGCGTTTCGACCGTCACGCCGGACAACGGCAGCGGCACGCCGATGCGGTAGGCCCACATGTCGCTCACTTCGCTGGGGCGAATGTCGCGCGCCTCGTTCAGCGAATGCCACACGCGCTCGGCGGGCGCGGCAATGAACAGCGTGCGCGAGGTGTGGGAAAACTGGTCGGGGTTCGGCAAGCCCGGCTCGATGGCGCCCAGCACCAGCGGCAGCAGCGCAAAGCTGTAGACCGCCTGCCTGGGCCAGTGGGTGATGCGGCACACGATGCCCATGGCCAGGCCGCCCACGCTGCCCATGACCGCGAACAGCGGCACGATGACGATGGCGCAGATGATCCCCTCGATGAACACCGCCAGCGTGCCGATGACGAACAGCGCGGTCGCCACCCACGGCGCCCAGAGGTAGTAGCTCCAGCTGCGGCGCTCGGTGCGCTCGGCCAGGTACACCGTGACCGCACCGCACACCGCGGGCACGAAGTACACGAAGGAGCCGAGCATCGGCGAGAAGCGCTGGCCCGGGCCGCCGCTGAACAAGATGCGCAGCACCAGCGCGATGAACGCGCCGGCCAGGATCGGCCAGAACCAGGCGAAGGGCATGCGGCGCGCGGGTGGGTGCGGGGCGTCGTGCGGGGTGCTGGTGCGCGGCTCGCCGGTGTCGATTGGCGCGAGCCTGCTTTCTTCTTCGTTGTCGTTGCGCATGGGGAAACCTCTTCTCCTCTTGATGTTGTGTTGTTCGCTCAGCCGGCGCGGCGCGTGGCCGTGACCATGCAGTAGTCGAAGTCGCGCCAGAACATGCCCAGCGCCAGCGCGCAGTAGCTGGCCACGATGTGCTTGCGCCGCCACGGGCCGAGCTTGCCGCGCGCCTTCCACAGCTCGGCCAGCGTGAAGCGCGTGGCCAGCACCGGAATGTGCAGCGCGCTAGGCGCCACGCGCCAGCGCAGCGACCTCACCTCGATGTCCTCGAAGCCGTGCGCGCGCAGTGCGGCGATGAAGTCGTCGCGCACGGCCAGCGTGGGCACGGCCCAGCTGTCGGCCCACAGGCGGTGCAGCCGGCCGGCCATGCGCCCGGGCGTGCGCCGCAGCAAGAAGCCGTCGACCACCGCCAGCCGCGCGCCGGGCTTGAGCAGGCGCGCGGCCTCGCGAATGAAGTCGGCCTTGTCGGTGCCACCGGCGTAGCAGGCGCTCTCTACGGCCCAGGCGCCGTCGGCCTGCGCGGCGGGCAGGCCGGTGCGCGTGTAGTCGGCTTCGATGTGCGCCATGCGGTCGGCCACGCCGGCCGCGGCGTCCAGCTTGGCGGCAATGCGGTTCTGCACGGCCACGTTGGTCACGGTGATGGCGTACAGCGAGGGGTCGTCGCCGACCAGCGTGCGCGCGGTGGCGCCAGCGCCGCAGCCCAGGTCGAGCACGCAGCAGCGTTGCGTCGCATCTGCTGGCGCGCTATTGAGCTGCAGCGCGCGGCCGATCACGCGGTTCATTTCCACCAGCATGCCTTCGCGCCGCAGCGGGTTCAGGCCCAGGCGCCAGTAGCCGAAGTGCATGTTGTAGCTCGGGCTCCAGGCGCTGTAGTCGGCCGCGACCTCGGTGAAGTAGTGCTGCGTGTCCTGCGGCGTGACGGCTGCGCCGCCGTGGCCGGGTTCGTGCACAGGGGTCGCTTGCGGCAGGCGGAAGTCGGGCTGGAAGACGCTGGGCATGGGTTCCCTCGGTGGGTGGTTCGTTTGGTTCTCAGAGGCGGCAGTTGCCGTCGTCGCACGAAGGCGCGACACGCCCCGCGAGCCGTGCGGCCAGCCAGCGCGGAATGCGGTAGCGGTTGCGCGCCAGCAGCGCATAGGCGCGCTCGGCCAGCGGCGCGACGAGTGGCAGGTCGAGCAGGAAGCCGCCGCTGGGCAAACCCACCGCCGTGCGGCAAAGCCGGATGGCGGGCACGCCGACGAACACCCGGCCCTGCGCGTCCGACACATGGATGGCCGCCATCAGCGCATCGCGCGGCGCGGGTCCGCTGCTGAACGCCGCCGCGGAGCAGTCGACCAGTTGCAGCCTGCCCGTCGTGTCGCGCGCCTTCATGTGGCTCATTTCGGCCGAGCAGATCGCGCAGCTGGCATCGAAGTAGATCGTGAGCGGGTAGGCGGGCAGGGTGTTGGCGTTCATGGTGTTCTTGATTCTCGAAATTTCTGTCAAAACAGAAATAGAAGGGCAAAAAAAGGGGTCAGATCATGGGAAGGCTGGCGTGGTGTGCGTCCGGGTCTTCGCCCTTGCCGCTGTTGCCATCCTTGCCGGCTGGCGCCGCATCGCCGCGCACGAACTTCTGCACGCTCGCGCCCAGCGTCAGCACCTTGTCGAGCGTGCCGGGCGACAGCCGCAGCATTTCGTCGGCCCAGGTGGCGAGCTTGTCCATCAGCTCCATGGTGGAGCGGATGCGGTCCTGCGCGTCGGCGGGTTCCTTCTGAAAGTCGGGGCTCGACACCAGCTCGCGCAGCACGCGCACGGTGGGGTCGAACTCGCGCTCCTTGCGCTCGCGCACCACGGTGCGAAACAGCTCCCACACGTCCACGCTGGTCTCGAAGTAGTCGCGGCGGTCGCCCAGCGTGTGGGTGATGCGCACCAGGTTCCACGCCTGCAGCTCTTTCAGGCTGTTGCTGATGTTGGAGCGTGCCACGCCCAGCGTGTCGGACAGTTCTTCGGCGTTCATGGGCTTGCCATGGGCGAACAGCAGCGCGTGGATCTGCGAGACGGTGCGGTTGACGCCCCACATGGAGCCCATTTCGCCCCAGTGCAGGACGAACTTGCGTTGAATGTCGGTGAGTTCCATGGCGCCGAGTTTAGGATTTACGAAATTTCTGTCAATAGAGAAATGGAAAATCCGGTGACAACGGTGAATTGGTGGAATACTGTATGAATAAACAGTAATTGGCTGTTGTCCAGAAAGTCACCCCGGAAGTTGCCCAGGAGTTGCCCAGGAGTTGCCATGCCCGCTGCCCACATTCCCATCCACGCCATCAAGGGCCGAGGTGCGGCCACGCGGCTGGCGCATCGCTTCTCCCACGACGAGCGCAGCGCGTACGACGACGGCTGGGGCACGCTCGAAGAGGGCGTGGCCGAGGCCGCCGAGCTGCAGCCCCTGGCAACCGAGGTGCGCTTCGAAGACGTGAAGTCGGTGCTCAACGACAACGACTCGCCCGACATTCCCTTCGACCGCTCGCTCAACCCGTACCGGGGCTGCGAACACGGCTGCATCTATTGTTTTGCCCGGCCCACGCATAGCTATCTCAACCTCTCGCCCGGCCTGGACTTCGAGACCAAGCTCATCGCCAAGCGCAACATCGTGGAGGTGCTGCGCGGCGAAATCGGGCGCAAGAGCTATCGGCCGAGCCACATCGCCATCGGCACCGCCACCGACTGCTACCAGCCCATCGAGCGCGAGCTGCGGCTCACGCGCGCGGTCATCGAACTGCTGCGGGAAACGCGGCATCCGTTCGCGCTCATCACCAAGTCGAGCGCCGTTGAGCACGACCTCGACCTGATCGCGCCCATGGCCGCCGAGCGCCTGGCCGCCGTGTACGTCACCGTGACCACGCTCGACGGCGATCTCGCCCGCAAGCTGGAGCCGCGCGCCGCCGCGCCGCACCGGCGGTTGCGCACCATTCGCACGCTGGCCGAGGCGGGCGTGCCGGTGGGCGTGAGCGTGGCGCCGCAGATTCCGTTCGTCAACGAAGACATGGAGCAGGTGCTCGAAGCCGCCTGGGAGGCCGGCGCGCGCAGCGCCTTCTACACCGTGGTGCGGCTGCCGTGGGAGGTGGCGCCGCTGTTCAAGGAATGGCTGGCGCTGCACTACCCGCAGCGCGCCGATCGCATCATGGCGCGCATCCACGAGATGCGCGGCGGCAAGGACTACGACGCCGACTTCGCCACGCGCATGAAGGGCTCGGGCCTGTGGGCCGACCTGATCAACCAGCGCTTCGTGAAGGCCACGAACCGCATCGGCTTCAACCGCGAGCGCATTGCGCTGGACCTCACCGCCTTTCGACCGCCGGGCGCGGTGGGTCAGGGGAGCCTGTTCTAGCGTTCTGGCGCGCCTTAGTTCTTGCGCAGGAACCCACCCACCATGTCGGTGGTCGCCTTCGGGTTTTCTTCCATGATCCAGTGGCCCGACGCGGGCACGATGCCTTCGGTCACGTTGCTGGCCGTGGCGCGCATCACGGTGGCCATCATCGGCCCGAACGACTTCTCGCCGCCCAGCGCCAGCACGGGCATCTCCAGCTTGCCCTGCGCCATGAACGCGGTGTTGTCGACAACGTCCTGGTCGAAGGCCGCGAACTGCGAGAAGCCCGCGTGCATGTTGCCCGGGCGCGCGTACAGGCTGGCGTAGTGCTGGCGCGCCGCCTCGCCAAAGTGCGACGGCGTGGCGGAAAACTCGTTCCAGAAACGGTCGAGGTAGATGCGCTCGCGCCCGGCCACCAGGCGCTCCATGTCGGGCCCGCCAAAGCGGAAGTGCCACAGCAGCGGGCTCTTCAGGATGTCTTCCCACGGGCCCACGCCCGGCAGCGGCGCGTCGATGAGCACGAAGGCCGTCACGCGGTCGCGGTACTGCGCCGCAAAGGCATAGCCGACCATGTTGCCGATGTCGTGTGTCACCAGCTGGGTCTGGGCAATGCGCAGCCGGTCGAGCAGTTGCGCAATGTCCTGCCCCTGCGTCTTCTTGTCGAAGCCCGTGGTGGCGCGTGCCGACAGGCCCATGCCGCGCAGGTCGGGCACAACCACCGTGTGGTCGCGCGCCAGGTCGTTGGCCAGGGGCGCCCACATGTCGCCGGTTTCGCCAAAGCCGTGCAGCAGGGTCACGGCCGGGCCCGTGCCGCCCACGCGCACATGCAGCGTGGTGCCGCTGACGGTGATCTCCCGCGTCTTGAATGCACGCGGGAACGCGGGCACACCCGGGCTCTGCGCAAAGGCCGTGGTCGCGACCAGCGCAACCGCCAGGAGACCGAGAATCCGTTTGCGCATGGTCGCTTCCTTGGGTGAGCGGCCGCCTTCGGAGTGAACCAGCGAACGCGCGGCGGGTGGAATGGCGGCGCGATGCTACTGGCTTCTGGCCACGCCGACCATCCCCTGCACATGGCAGCCGGCGGCCGTGTCGTCGGCCGCGCACCAGTCGCCGCCCAGCGCCTTCACCAGGAACACCGAGGTCAGCAGCCGCTGCCCCTGCAGTTGGGCGGCCTGGCGCTCCACCGTCAGCAGCGACTGCTGCGCGGTGATCACGTCCAGGTAGGTCGATGCACCGCCTTCGTAGCGGCTGGTGGCCATGTCGAGCACGCGGCGCGCGGCGGTGACGGCGGCCTGCGCCTGCGTGGTGGCGCTGTCCAGCGCGGAGAGCCCGCTGATGCCGTCCTCCGCCTCCTGCATGGCCGTGAGCACGGTGCGGCGGTAGTTGCCCACGGTGACGTCGTAGCCGGCCTTGGCAAAGTCGACATTGGCACGCTCGCGCCCGCCGTCGAACAGCACCTGCGTGGCGGACACGCCCACCGACCACAGCAGGCTGGGGCCGTTGAACAGCGACTCGATCATGCGGCTGTCCACGCCCAGGGTCGGCGAGATGAGCACGCTCGGGTAGAAGGCCGCGGTGGCCACGCCGATCTGCGCATTGGCCGCGGCCATGGCGCGCTCGGCGGAGGCCACGTCGGGCCGGCGCTGCAGCATCTCGGAAGGCACGCCCAGCGGCACGGCGGGCGGGCGTATCTCGCGCAGGTCCACGGGCAGCGTGAAGCTGGGCGCGGGCGTGCCGGTGAGGCTGGCCAGCGCGTGCTCGTACTGCGCGCGCTGCTTTTTCAGCACGTCGACCTGCGTGAGCGTGGTCTCCAGCAGCGCCTGCTGCTGCGCCACGTCCAGGCCCGACACGGCACCCAGGTCGTGGCGCGCCGTCACCAGCTCCAGCGCACGGCGCTGCAGGCCGATGGAGCGCGTGATCACGTCGAGCTCCACGTCGCTCGAGCGCAGGTTGAAGTAGCTGCTGGCCACGTCGGCGCTCAGCAGCAGCCGCGTGTTGGCCAGGTCGGCGGCCGACTGTTCGGCCGACGCCGTGGCGCCTTCGACGGTGCGCTGCACGCGCCCTGCCAGGTCGAGCTCGTAGCTGGCGTTGAGCGACAGCGCAAAGTCCTTCTGCACGGTCGATGCATTGGCGCTCGCATAGTTGGTGAGCGGGCGGTTGGCGGAAATCTTCAGGCGCGAGGCGCGCGTGCCCAGGCCCAGCTGCGGGTACTGGCTGGCGGCGTTCGACGCCAGCGCGGCACGGGCCTGGGCCAGCCGCGCGGTGGCGATCGCCAGCGTGGGGCTGCCGGCCAGCGCTTGGTCTTGCAGCGCGTTGAGCTGGGCGTCGTCGAAGCGTTTCCACCACGGGCCCTTGTCGGCGCTGTCGCTGGGCGTGCTCAGGCGCCAGGGCGCCTCGGGCTTCCAGCTGACGGGCAGGGGGGTGTCGGGTGCCTTATAGTCGGGGCCGACGGCGCAGCCAGCAACAAGCGCCAGCACTGCGACGGCGGCGGCCGCTGCCGGACGTCGAAGTCTCACGCCGGGTCCTTCTTCGGCGCGGCAGCCTTGGGGCCCGTGGTGCCGGGGCCACCGTTTGCGGCTGGCGGCGGGGCGTCGGGCGCCACGGCCACCACGTCGCCTTCAGCCAGCGAGTCCGAGGGGTTCAGCACCATGCGGTCGGTGCCTTCGAGCCCGTCGACCACTTCCACGTTCTCGCCGTAGTTGCGGCCCAGCGTCACGGGGCGCAGCGCAATGCGGCCCTGCGCGTCGACCACCGCAATGCGCGTGCCCTCGGCCCGGAACAGCAGCGCGTTCGACGGCACGGTCAGCGTGCGGCTGGCCGCCAGCGGCAGCGACACCTGCACATAGGCGCCGGGCAGCAGCGCACCGTCCTTGTTGGGCAGCGACACCTCGACCTGCATCATCCGCGTGGTCGTGTCGATGGCACCCGACGTGCGCGCCACCTGGCCCTTGAAGGTCTGGCCGCGCAGCTCGGCCTGCGTCACCACCACCGGCTGGCCCGTCTTCACAAGCTGCGCGTAGGCCTGCGGCACGTTGATGTACACGCGCAGCGGATCGGTCTGCGCCAGCATGAACAGCGCGCGCCCGGCACCGCCGCCTGCACCCGCGTCGATCAGGTCGCCGGTGTCGACGTTGCGCCGCGTGATCACCCCCGCGAACGGCGCCACCACGCGCTTGAAGCCTTCGGTCTGCTTCAGCCGCTGCACGTTGGCATCGGCCGCCGCCACGTTCGAGGTGGCCTGCGCCACGGCGCTGCGGCGTTCGTCCAGGTCCTGCTGCGAAACCACGTCCTTCTTGCGCAGCGCTTCCCAGCGCTCGGCGGTGCTGCGTGCCAGGTCCAGGCCTGAGGCGGCCTGCGCGCGCGCGGCCACGGCCTGCGTGAGCTGCTGGTCGATTTCGGGCGTTTCTATTTCGGCGAGCAGCTCGCCCTTTTCGACGCGGCTGCCGATGTCCTTGGTCCAGCGCTTCAGGTAGCCGCTGGCGCGCGCCGAGATGGGCGACTGCACAAAGCCCTGCAGCGTGCCCGGCAGCGCCAGCGTCTGGCCGGCGGTGGGCGTGCGGGGCAGGGCGGTCTGCACGTACTGTTTGGCGCGCTCGCTGGTGCCCGTTTCAAGCGCCCGGGCGTTGGCCATGCGCACGAACACGGTGCGTGCGGCGCCCAGCGCCAACAGCACCAGAACGACCAGCACCAGCCAGCGCGTGCGCCGCACGATCTGGCGGCGGCGCATCAGCTCGCCTTCGCCCTCTTCAGCGGCGATGGGGTGGATGGCCAATGCCGAATGGCGTTGCTCCGTCATGGAATCAGTTCTCCTGGGGCGTGGCGCCGGCGGGTGGGTGTTGCGTGGGTGGCTGCGGCTGCAAGGCTTCACGCGCCGCCCGGCGGTGCGCAAGCCGACTGTGCACCCCGGCGAACACCGCGGGCACAAAAAACAATGTCGACACCGTGGCAAAGATCAGGCCACCGATCACCGCGCGGCCCAGCGGCGCGTTCTGCTCGGCGCCTTCGCCCAGGCCCAGCGCCATCGGGATCATGCCGATCACCATGGCCAGCGCCGTCATCAGCACCGGGCGGATGCGGGTGGCGCCGGCCTCCAGCGCGGCCGACAGCGGCGGAATGCCCGCCTGCAGACGCTCGCGCGCAAACGACACCAGCAGAATGGAATTGGCCGTGGCCACGCCCATGGTCATGATGGCGCCCGTGAGCGCCGGCACGCTCAGCGTGGTGCCGGTGATGAACAGCATCCACGCAATGCCCGCCAGCGCGGCCGGCAGCGCGGTGATGATGATGGCGGCATCGAGCCACGACTGAAAGGTGACCACGATCAGCAGGTACACCAGCACGATGGCCATCGCCAGCCCCACGCCCAGGCCGATGAACGACGACTGCATGGTCTGCACCTGCCCGCGCACCTCGACCCGGCTGCCGCGCGACAGCTTGGGGCGCATGTCGTCGACCAGCTTCTGCACCTTGGAGGCCACGCTGGCCAGGTCGGTGCCCTGCACGCTCACGTACACGTCGATGACGGGCGCGATGTTGTAGCGCGACATCACGGCCGGCTGGCGCGCGGCCTGCGCGTCCACCAGGTTGCCCAGCAGCTGCTGCGACGCGGTACCGCCGGCCGCCGCGGTGCCCGCGCCTACCGGAATGTTCAGCAGCGCGTCGAGCGAGTCGACCACGTACTGCGGCGACTGCACCGCAATGCTGTAGACCACGCCGTTCACCGGGTTGAGCCAGAAGGCCGGCGCCGTCTGCGAGCTGCCCGACAACGCGATGAGCACGTTCTGCCCCACGTTCGCCGCCGTCAGCCCGTACTGCTGCAGCCGCGAGCGGTCCATCTGCAGGCTGAGCGCGGGGCCGTCCAGGCGCTGGTGCACATGGGCGTCGACCGCGCCCGGAATCTGCCGAATGGCCTTGGTCAGCTCGGCCGCGCGCACCGCGTTGCCGGCCATGTCGTTGCCGCTGAACTGCACGTCGATGGCCGCGGGCAGGCCGAAGTTCAGGATTTGCGTGACGATGTCCGCGGGCTGAAAGAAGAACTCGATGCCCGCAAAGCGCTTGGGCAGCTCCGCGCGCAGGATCGACACGAAGTGCTCGGTCGGCTTGTGGCCTTCTTTCAAGGACAGCAGCAGCTCGCCGTCGAAGGTGCCGATGGTGCCGGCGTTGCTGTACGACAGGTTGATGCCGCTGTTGGGCACGCCCAGGTTGTCCAGAATGGTCTCGAGCTGGTCTGGCGGCACCAGCTCGCGGATGGCGGCTTCCACCTGGTCGGTGAGGCGCGCGGTTTCCTCGATGCGCGTGCCGGTGGGCGCGCGCAGGTGCAGGCGAATCTGGCCCGCGTCCACCGTCGGGAAGAAGTCGCGGCCCAGCGCCGGGTACAGCAGGCACGACAGCAGGCAAAAGCCCAGGAACAGGCCGATGAAGCCGGCCCGCTTCGACAGCACCGCCGACAGCACCAGCGTGTAGGCCCGGCGCACGCGCTCGAAGCGGCGGTCGAAAGCGCGGTACAGGCGCTGCAGGGCGCTCGGCTTTGCGTCGGCCGGCGGTGCCTGCTGGCCGTGCGAGCCGCTCATCAGCAGCATCACCAGCGTGGGCACCAGCGTGCGCGAGAGCAGGTAGGAGGCCAGCATGGCAAACACCACCGCCTCGGCCAGCGGCACGAACAGAAAGCGCGCCACGCCCGACAGAAAGAACATCGGCACGAACACGATGCAGATGCACAGCGTGGACACAAAGGCCGCCGAGCCGATCTCGCCCGCGCCCACCTCTATCGCCTCTTTCAGCGGCGTGCCCATGTGCAGGTGCCTCTCGATGTTCTCGATGGTCACGATCGCCTGGTCGACCAGAATGCCCACCGACAGCGCCAGCCCGCCCAGCGTCATGAGGTTGAGCGTTTCGCCCAGCGAATACAGCACCAGAATCGACGCCAGAATCGACAGCGGAATGGTCAGCGCAATGATCAGCGTGCTGCGCCAGTTGCCCAGAAACAGCAGCACCATGGCGGCGGTGAGCGCGGCGGCCAGAATGGCTTCGAACACCACGCCCTTCACCGCCGCCTTCACGAACACCGACTGGTCGAACAGCGGCGTGATCTTGATGTCTTCCGGCATCGTCTGCGCGGCGATGGGCAGCATGGCGCGAATGTTCGACACGATGTCCAGCGTGGACGCCCCGCCGTTCTTCAGCACCGACAGCAGCACGCCGCGCACGCCGTCCTGGCGCACCACGTTGGTCTGCGGGGAGAAGCCGTCGCGCACGTAGGCCACGTCGCGCAGGTAGGTGGTGGCGCCGTTCACGGTGCGCACCGGCAGGTCGTTCAGGCCCGAGATGGCGTCGGGCGAGCCGTTCATCTTCACGTTGTATTCGGTACCGCCGAACTTGGCCGTGCCCGAGGGAAGAATCAGGTTCTGCGTGTTCACCGCGTTCACCACGTCGGCCGGGGAGAGGCCGCGCGCCTGCAGCGCCTGGGTGTCGAGGTCGACCGAAATCAGCCGGTTCTTGCCACCGTACGGAAACGGAATGGCCGCGCCCGGCACGGTGATGAGCTGCGGGCGCAGCTGGTTGACGGTGGCGTCGAACAGCGAGTTTTCAGAGCGCGTGGGGCTGGAAAGCGCCAGCTGGATCACCGGCACGCTGGAGGCCGAATACTTGATGACCAGCGGCGGCGTGATGCCCGGCGGCAGCTGGCGCACCTGCGCCTGCATGGAGGCCACCACCTGCGAGATGGCCATTTCGATGTTGGCGGTGGGCTGGAAGAACACCTTGATGATCGACACGCCCGCGAGCGACTGCGACTCGATGTGTTCGATGTCGCTCACCGTGGTGGTGAGGCCGCGCTCCACCTGGCCCGAGATGCGCTGGCCCATTTCCTGGGCCGGCAGGCCGGTGTAGTTCCAGATGACGCTGACCACCGGAATGTTGATTTCCGGGAAGATGTCGGTGGCCATGCGCGCCAGGACAAAAGGCGTGGCCAGCACGATCAGCATCGCCATGACGATGAAGGTGTACGGGCGACGCAACGCAAGCTGGACCATGGCGCGGGCTCTCTGCTTCCGACGGAAAAAGGTTTCGCATCATAAGGAAGTAGATTTAAGTTTGCTGGTGCCGTGAAACACGGTGTGGTGCTTTACCAAAAGGGTGCATATGGACAGGGTCAGGCTGGTGGTGATGGGGGTGTCGGGTTGCGGCAAGTCGAGTCTGGGCGCGGCGCTGGCTGCAGCCCTCGGGGTGCCGTTGATAGAAGGCGACGACCACCATCCGGCGGGCAACGTCGAGAAGATGAGCCATGGCATTGCGTTGACCGATGCCGACCGCGCCGGTTGGCTGGCCACGCTGGGCCGCGCGCTGGCCGATGCACCACAGGGCGCGGTGCTGACCTGTTCGGCGCTCAAGCGGCTGTACCGCGACCAGTTGCGCGCGGCGGCGCCGGGGCTGCGTTTCGTGTTCATGGCAATCGAGCGGGCGGAGTCTGAGCGCCGGGTGGCGGCGCGGGCTGGGGCGGGGGAGCACATGTTTCCGGCCAGCCTGGTCGCCAATCAGTTCGCTACGCTGGAGTCGCCTGTCGGGGAGGTGGGGGTGTTGGAGGTCGATGCGACTGCACCGTTGGGGTCTGCCGTGTCTCAGGTCGAGGCGTGGCTTGCTGCTGGCTGATTGCTTGCCGCAGTTCTGGGTTCTGTCGTTCTGGGCACTTTGTTCAGGGCGTGTGCACAGGCCGCCGGGTGCTCCCCTCCGCGAATGTCCCCCGGGGCTTCGCCCCTCCTCCTTTATTTCGCTGCGGGGAGCACCCGACGCCCTGTGCACCTGGGCACGCTCTGGGTGATCGCACGATCAACCACTGCTTTGTGCAACGCTCACGCCGATGGGGTGCCTTGCGCAGCGAAATAAAGGGGGAGGCCGCAGGCCGGAGGACATTCGCGGAGCAAGGCACCCCGTCGGCGTGAGCGTCGCCCTAAACAGAAACAGCCTCAGCGCGCAGGCAAATCCAAGTTCAGCCGCGTGACGTTGGCATTCCCCGGATCCCGCTGCACCCTGAACCCCAGCTTGCGCGCCAGGCCCAGCATGCCAAGGTTGTCATAGAGCGTGATGTCCGCCAACTGCTTCACGCCCGCCTGCCTGGCTGCGTCGATCAGCTTGTGCATGAGCCGGGCCGCTATGCCGTGGTGTTGCCATGCGTCGGCGATGACCACCGCAAATTCGGCAATATCCACTGTCTCGGGCGTCTCGCCGCGCACGTAACGCACCACGCCCAGTTGGAGTTCGTTGCCGTCGACCTCGGTCGTCGCGATCAGCGCAAGCTCGTGGTGGTAGTCGATGTCGGTCATGTGCCGCAGCTCGTCGGGCTGGGGCTTGCGCGGGGACAGCAGCCGGCGGTAGCCCGTCTCGTTCGACAGGTCCGCCACAAAAGCAGTGTGAAGGGCCAGGTCGTCGGCGCGGATCGGGCGGATCCGCACCGGCGTGCCGTCACTCAGTTGCCAGTCCTCGACCAGGTGGCTGGGGTAGTCGAGGGCCGGCATGGCACTGCACAGCCCGTCGGCTGGTCAGCCGATCACCTCGGGCCAGTCGGTGTGGAAGAACTGGCCTTCGGGCTTGTCGGTGCGCTCGTAGGTGTGCGCGCCAAAAAAGTCGCGCTGCGCCTGCAACAGGTTCGCCGGCAGACGCTCGGTGCGGTAGCTGTCGTAGTAGGCCAGCGACGCGCTGAACGCCGGCACCGGAATGCCGTTGCTCACCGCCAGCGCCACCACCTCGCGCCAGTTCTGCTGCGTGCGGTTCAGCAGGTCCTTGAAGAAGGGGTCGAGCATCAGGTTGTTCAGCGCCGGGTCGGTGCGGAAAGCGTCTGTGATGCGGTTCAGAAAACGTGCGCGAATGATGCAGCCGCCGCGCCAGATCGATGCAATGCCGCCCAGGTCTAGCTTCCATTCCTTCTTGTCGCCCATCGTCTTGATGAGGTCGAAGCCCTGCGTGTAGCTGATGACCTTGGAGGCATACAGCGCGTCGTGCACCTTGGCCACCAGCGCTTTCTTGTCGAGCGAGAGTTCGATCTTCGGGCCCTGCAGCACCTTGCTGGCACCCACGCGTGCCTTCTTCTGCGAAGACAGCACGCGCGCTTCCACGGCGGCGTTGATGGTGCTGATGACCACCGCGTTCTCGGCCGCGTTGATCAGCGTCCACTGGCCCGTGCCCTTCTGGCCGGCCTTGTCCAGAATGACGTCGACGATGGGTTTGCCAGTCTCGGGGTCCTTCTGCTCCAGCGCCTTGGCGGTGATCTGGATCAGGTAGCTCTGCAGTTCGCCTTCGTTCCACTCGTTGAAGATGGCGGCCATCTCGTCGGTGCTGAAGCCGGCCGCCTTGAACAGGCTGTAGGCCTCGCAGATGAGCTGCATGTCGCCGTACTCGATGCCGTTGTGCACCATCTTCACGTAGTGGCCGGCGCCGCCGGGGCCGATGTGAATGACGCAGGGCTCGCCGTCCACCTTGGCCGCGATGCTCTCGAAAATCGGCTTCATCACCTCCCAGGTCGACAGCGGTCCGCCCGGCATGATCGACGGGCCCTTGCGCGCGCCTTCTTCACCGCCGGACACGCCGGCGCCAATGAAGCGCAGGCCCTTGCTGCTCAGGTAGGCGTCGCGGCGCTCGGTGTCTGTGTAGAGGCTGTTGCCGCCGTCGATGACGATGTCGTCCTTGTCCAGCAGCGGAATGAGTTGCTCGATGACCTGGTCGACCGGTGCGCCGGCCTTCACCATGATCTGGATCTTGCGCGGCTTGGACAGGCTCTGCACAAACTCCTCCAGCGTCTTGGCGCCCACCAGCTTCTTGCCGGGGTTGGCCGCCACGAAGGCTTCTGTGGTGGCTTCGGTGCGGTTGTAGACGCTGACCTGGAAGCCGCGGCTCTCCACGTTCAGCACAAGGTTCTGGCCCATCACGGCCAGGCCGATCAATCCGAAATCGCTTTGGTTGCTCATGACCCGTCTTACCCTTCTTTCATGTGCGTGCGCCGGAATGCCCCGCGCACGGGTTGGTTCGCGAGCCATTCTGCCGGTGTCGGGCGCCGCGCGCCGTGGGAGAGGGGCTATTCCCGCTTGGCAAGCAGGTTCGGCTTGGGTATGTTGACGCGCATGACGCACACCATTCAACGCTGGTCCACCGACGCCGTGCCGCCCGCGCAGCGGCTGGACTACTGGGTGGGCGCGGTCTGCGAGGGCTTTCTGGAGATGGACGTGACCAGTGGGGCGGGTGGCAGCTTTGGCGCCACGCTGGAGTCGGCGCCGCTCGGGCCCCTTGTGGTCAACCAAGTGCGCGGCAGCGCGCAGGACGTGTACCGCACCGGCCGCGCCATTGCGCACAGCCGTCACAACTATTACTACCTGCTGTGCAAGACCGACGCGGCCTGGTCGATGGCGCAGGACGAGCGCTGCGCTCGGCTGCTGCCGGGCGACGTGGTGCTGGTCGACTCGCGCCGGCGCTATGAGTTTCACTTTCTGCCATCGGCCGACACGCTGTCGCTGGAGCTGCCGACCGCCTGGCTCGACGCCTGGCTGCCCGACGCGGGCAATCAGGTGGCACGGCGCATCGACGGGCAGGCCGGCTGGGGCGGCGTGCTGAGCGGCTTCGTGCGGCAGCTGACACCGCAGGTGGCCGCCAGGCCGCCGCTGCCAGCGGAGCTGCTGAGCGACCAGTTGGGCAGCCTGCTGGCGCTGGCGTTCGGCGCCGTGCAAGAGCAGGGCGGGCAAGGTGGACAAGGTGGGCAAGGTGAACGGGCTGCTCAAGGCACGTCAGGTGCCACCAGCGAGGCCCGCGCCGCGCTGCGCCGCCGTGTGCTCGACGCCACGCGCGACCTGCATGCCGAGCCGGGCCTCACGGCCGCGAGCGTGGCGCGCGGGCTGGGCCTGTCGGAGCGCAGCCTGCACCGCTGCCTGGGCGAAAGCGGCACCACCTTCGCTACCGCGCTGGCGGGGTTTCGCATGCAGGCAGCGCGCCGCATGCTGGCCGATGCGCGCTTCGACCGGCTGAGCATTGCGCAGATCGGTTGTCGCGTGGGGCTGGCGGACGCATCGCACTTCGTGCGCCAGTGCCGCAAGCACCTGGGCGCCACGCCGGGCGAGTTGCGCCGGCTGCTGCGGCACTGAGCGCGCCCGCGCTCAGATGCTGCGCAGGTTGACCCGTGCGGACAACGCCTGCGCGCTCTCGCGTCGCTCGCTGTAGCGGTCCACCAGGTAGCCCGCGCAGTCGCGCGTGAGCAGCGTGAACTTCACCAGCTCTTCCATCACGTCGACCACGCGGTCGTAGTACGGCGAAGGCTTCATGCGGCCGTTGTCTTCGAACTCCATGAACGCCTTGGCCACCGACGACTGGTTGGGGATCGTGATCATGCGCATCCAACGGCCCAGCACGCGCAGCTGGTTCACCGCGTTGAACGACTGCGAACCGCCCGACACCTCCATCACCGCCAGCGTCTTGCCCTGCGTGGGCCGCACCGAGCCGACGGCCAGCGGAATCCAGTCGAGCTGCGCTTTCATGATGCCGGTCATGGCGCCGTGCCGCTCGGGCGAGCACCACACCATGCCTTCGGACCACTGGGCCAGCGCGCGCAGTTGCGCCACCTTCGGATGGTCTTCGGGCGCGTCGTCGGGCAGGGGCAGGCCGCGCGGATCGTAGATGCGGGTTTCGGCGCTCATGGCCTGCAGCAGGCGCGCGGCCTCTTCGGTGAGCAGCCGGCTGTAGGAACGCTCGCGCACCGAGCCGTACAGCAGCAGGATGCGCGGTGCGTGCGTGGCGCGCTGCGCCGGTGCCAGCTGGTGCACGTCGGGCTGGCGAAAATGCGCTTCGTCGATGTGGGGGAGGTCAGGGCTTGTCGGCATGCCGGCCCTTCGCGTCGATGACGGGCTGCCCGTCTTCCTTGGAGAACGCCGCCTGCTGCGGGCGCGGCAGGATGTCGAGCACCGCTTCCGACGGGCGGCACAGGCGCGTGCCGCGCGGCGTCACCACGATCGGGCGGTTGATGAGCACGGGGTGTTGCAGCATGAAGTCGATGAGTTGCTCGTCGGTCCAGGTCGGCTCGTCGAGGCCGAGTTCGTCGTACGGCGTTCCTTTTTGTCGCAGCACGTCGCGCACGGGCACGCCCATGGCCGCTATCAGCTGCTTCAGCGTGGCGCGATCGGGCGGTGTCTTCAGGTACTCGATGACCGTGGGCTCGTCGCCCGTGTTGCGGATCAGTGCGAGCACGTTGCGAGAGGTGCCGCATGCGGGGTTGTGATAGATCGTGATGTCGTTCATGGAAGTCGAAAGCCCAGTCAAAAACTCAGTCAAAAACTCAGTCGAAAACTCAATCTAAGTGCCAGTGCCGCCAGCGTGACGAACAGCACCGGCAGCGTCAGCACGATGCCGACCCTGAGGTAATAACCCCAGCCGATGGCCATGCCCTTCTTCGCGAGCACGTGCAGCCAGAGCAGCGTGGCCAGGCTGCCGATGGGCGTGATCTTCGGACCCAGGTCGCAGCCGATCACGTTGGCGTACACCATGGCCTCCTTCACGAGGCCGGTGGCGCCCGACGCGTCGATGGACAGCGCGCCCACCAGCACCGTGGGCATGTTGTTCATCACCGACGACAGCACCGCGGCCAGCAAGCCCGTGCCCATGGCCGCGCCCCACACGCCGCCTTGCGCGAACACGTTCAGCAGAGCGGCGACGTGGTCGGTCAGCCCGGCATTGCGCAGCCCGTACACCACCAGGTACATGCCCAGCGAGAACACCACGATCTGCCACGGCGCGCCGCGCAGCACCTTGCGAATGCCGATCACCGGGCCGCGCCCGGCCACGACCAGCAGCAGCACGGCACAGAAAGCCGCCACCGCGCTCACCGGCACGCCCAGCGGCTCCAGGCCGAAGAAGCCGGCGAGCAGCAGCACCAGCACGGCCCAACCGGCGCGGAAGGTCGCGTGGTCGCGAATCGCGTCGGCAGGCCGCTTGAGTTGCGCCACGTCGTAGCGCGCCGGAATGGCACGGCGAAAGCACAGCCACAGCATCAGCAGGCTCGCGAGTACCGCTGCCAGGTTCACCGGCACCATGACCGAGGCGTACGCGCCGAAGCCGATCTTGAAAAAGTCCGCCGAGACGATGTTCACCAGGTTCGACACCACCAGCGGCAGGCTGGCCGTGTCGGCAATGAAGCCCGCGGCCATCACGAAGGCCAGCGTGGCCGCGGGCGAGAAGCCGAGCGCCACCAGCATCGCCATGACGATGGGCGTGAGGATCAGCGCGGCGCCGTCGTTGGCAAACAGCGCCGACACCGCGGCGCCCAGCAGCACGTTGAGCGCGAACAGCAGCCCGCCGCGCCCCCCACCCCAGCGGGCCACATGCAGCGCCGCCCATTCGAAGAAGCCCGCCTCGTCGAGCAGCAGGCTGATGACGATCACCGCAATGAAGGTGGCGGTCGCGTTCCACACGATGCCCCACACCACCGGAATGTCGGCGAGGTGCACGACACCGCAGACCAGCGCTGTCGCCGCGCCGAGCCACGCGCTCCATCCGATGCCCAGGCCCTTCGGTTGCCAGATGACGAGCAACAGCGTGAAGGCGAAGATCGCTGCCGCAGTCAGCATGCGGGCGCGCAGCCCGTGGCGCACGCTTCGCCCTGGCAGCAGTTTTCCGTGAGGTAGGCGAGCAGGCCGTTCATCTGCTCGAAGGCCGCGCGGTACACGAGGTTGCGGCCTTGCCGCTCCTGCGAGACCAGGCCTGAATGCATCAGCTCCTTGAGGTGGAACGACAGGCTGGTGCCCGACACCTCGAGCGATTCGGTCAGCGTGCCTGGCGTCAGCCCTGCATGGCCGGCCACGACCAGCGCGCGAAACACGCGAAGGCGAATCGGCTGCGCCAGGGCAGCCAGGGAGCGGACCACATCGTTTTCTTCCATATTTCAAGTATCTTTGAATAATTGAAATGGAGCAAGCCCACTGGCATGAATCGGCCATGGCGCTGGCGGGCAACGGCCATCCGAGGCTTGCGGCCGTTCCTACAGTGGGGCTTCGTCACATCCAAGGAAACCCCATGCCAGACACTTATGTTCTCGTCCACGGCGCGTGGCACACCGGCGCCGAGATCGAAGCCGTGGCCGACGGCGTTCGCGCCGCGGGCCACACAGTGCACTGCCCGACGCTGGCCGGCAACCGCCCCGGCGACGACCGCGCCACCACCACGCTGGAAGACGCCATCGGCTCCGCCGTGCGCTACATCGAGGAGAAGAACCTCACGCAGGTGCGGCTGGTGGGCCACAGCTATGGCGGCATGGTGATCTCGGGGGTGGCCGAGCGCATCGCGCAGCGGCTGAAGCGGCTGGTGTACATCAACGCCTTCGTGCCGCTGAACGGCGAGTCGCTCAACGACATGGTGCCGCCGCATTACGTGGCGATGTTCGACGCGCTGGCCGCAGCCAATGCCAACGCGGTGAACCTGCCGTTCGAGGTCTGGCGCGAATCCTTCATCAACGACGCCGACCTGCCGACCGCGCAGGCCGCCTACGACAAGCTCAACCCGCACCCGTACCGCACCTTCACCGACAAGATTGCGCTGAGCCAGCCGCTGGCGGCATTGGCGCTGGGCAAGTCGTTCATCAACTGCCAGCAGGACACGGCGCTGCCGCACAGCCTGCCGTGGCATCCGCGCCTGTCGGAGCGGCTGGGGCTGTTCCGGCTGGTGGAGTGCCCGGGCAGCCACGAGATGTTCTTCTCGAACCCGCTGCGGCTGGCGCAGGCGATTGTGGAGGCGGGGCGCGACTGAGCCCGCCAGGTTGCAGCGTCAGTCGCGGCCGGTCAGTCGCGGCCGAACAGCGCGTCGTACACGCGAATGGACGCATAGGCGTCGTTGGCCGCATAGCGAATCTGTGACTCGGTGAGCTGCTTGTTGGCCCAGTTGGAGGTGGTCGCCTTGCGCGACTTGAGAAAGCGGCGGTTGAACACCAGCGCCACCGCCGCCTTCACGCCGACCGACTTGCGGTAGCCGCGGTGGCGAAATTCGGTGTCGATGTCGAACACCGCGCCCGGCTCGATGCCCAGCCGGCTGCGAATGAGCGTGAGGTCGCCCGACAGGCCGAAGCCGACCTTGAGCAGCGCGGTCGAGGCGATCAAATCGGCCACCACCGGGTTGCAGTCGGTGCGGTGCAGCTGGAACAGCCAGGCCGTTTGCGGCGTGGAGAACTGCACCACATGCGGGCCGCCCGACACCTCGTTCTTTGCGAAGGTGGGTTTGGATTCGGTGTCGAAGCCGGCAATGCCGGCCGCCAGCAGCGTGGCGGCGGCGCGCTCGGCGTCCTGCGGCGTGGCGACGATCACGATGTCTTTCAGGCCCAGGCCGTCGAAGGGTTCGAGCAGCGCAATCTGTTCGCGCTCGGGCAGCGGCGCAAGGTTCGGGTTGTCGCTCACCGGGCGGTTGCTTTCAATGTCTTTGTCTTCACTGCGGCTTTCTTGGCGGGTGTTTTTCTGGCCGCTGCCTTCTTGGCAGCAGGTGGTTTCTTTGGCTTGGGTGGCTGGCCCGATCGCAGTGCCGCCTCGTAGGCGCGACGGCCCCAGAGCGCGGCTTCATGGCGGTCTTCGAACAGGTCGGCCGGCGCCTGCCGGTACGACATGGGCATCGGCTTGCCCTGGCGCTCGTAGGTGAAGGGCGGCAGCGACAGTTTGTCGAAGTGTTCGGCGCTCTCGGCGTCGGCCTTTAGGTAGAGCGTGTCCTTGAACACCAGCGCGATCATGCGGCCGTCGTGCCAGACGCCGTGGCCGCCGAACATGCGGCGCGTCTGGATGCGGCCCAGGCGCTCGAAGACTTCGTGCAGGCTTTCGACGAACGCGCTCATTCAACTGCCTTTGTGCTTCGTACTGCGGAGCGTGAGTGCCTGGGGCGGACCGGTGCGGCGCTCATGACGTAGTTTCGATGGGGTCGATGCGCATGGGTGCGAGAACAGGAAGGGTGTCAGCCCACGCGCCACGGCGGGCGCGAGGGGGACCAATGGTAGGCGATGCGTTCACGCCCGCTGCTCGGGTGGTGGTCGACCGCGCCGCGTTCCAGGCCATAGCGTTCGTAGAAGCGCTGCGCCGACGTGTTGCTCACCGCCACATGCAGGCGCCAGCCGGTGGGAATGCGCACGCAGGCCTCGTCGAGCAGCGCCTTGCCCAGGCCCTGGCTGCGCAGGCGCGGCTCCACGAAGAGCTGGGCCACGTACTCGCGCCGGCCCAGCAGCACCATGAACGCCAGCACCTGGCCGTCGCGTTCCGCCAGCACCACATCGGCGGGCGGACCGAACTCGGTCTGCACACGGTGCAGCCAGTGGGCGATGGGTTCGATGGCGGCGGCGCCGCGGTTGGCCGCGATCCAGGCGCGGCGCCAGATGCCGGCCAGCACCATGTTTTCTTCGGGGCCTTCTTCGCGCGACCGCAGTTCGAAGGCGGGAATTTGGGCTGCGGACATGCGTTGGATGATACGGCGCGAGCCCTTTTTCTCGGGTGTTTCCGGCTGTTGTCAGCGCGCAAGTCGGCTCAGGCGCGCAGCGTCTGCGCGTGGTGCGCGATGTGGTCGGCCATGAAGCTCTGGATGAAGTAGTAGCCGTGGTCGTAGCCCGCGTGGCGGCGCAGCGTGAGCGGCTGGCCGGCGGCGGAGCAGGCGGCCTCGAACACCTCGGGAAGCAACTGCTCGGCCAGGAATTTGTCGGCCAGGCCCTGGTCGATCAAGATGCCCTGCGGGTAGGGCGCGCTCACCTGCGACTTCATGAGCGCGCTGGCGTCGTGCGCCAGCCACTGCGCGCGGTCGGCACCCGCCTGGCCCAGGTAGCCGGCAAAGGCCTTCTCGCCCCATGGGCACTGCGTGGGCGCGCAGATCGGCGCAAAGGCAGAGAGCGACTTGAAGCGCCCCGGATGCCGCAGCGCCAGCGTGAGCGCGCCGTGCCCACCCATCGAATGGCCGAAGATGCCGAGACGCTCCCCGTCGATCGCAAAGTGCTGCGCCACCAGCGGCAGCAGCTCCTGCACGATCCAGCTTTCCATGCGCCAGTGCGTGGCCCAGGGCTCGGCCACTGCGTCGAGGTAGAAGCCGGCGCCGATGCCGAAGTCCCAGCTGTCCTTGGCGCCCGGCAGGCTTTCCACCTCGGCGCCGCGCGGGCTGGTGTCGGGCGCGATCAGCGCGAGTCCCAGGCCGGCTGCCATGCGCTG
Organism: Variovorax sp. H27-G14; assembly: GCF_046156345.1. Classification (NCBI taxonomy): domain Bacteria; kingdom Pseudomonadati; phylum Pseudomonadota; class Betaproteobacteria; order Burkholderiales; family Comamonadaceae; genus Variovorax; species Variovorax sp. H27-G14. The sequence continues at coordinate 104,398 of NZ_JAYLVN010000001.1, read as the reverse complement.
CGCCGCGGCCTTCATCGCAAAGGTTTCTTCGTTGCAGGTCAGGCCTGCCAGGTAGAGCAGGGCGGGCACGCGCTCGTTCGCGGCCTGCGGCGGCAGGTAGACCGAAAAGCGCATCGGCAGGCCGATTTCATGCGACGCGTGTTCATGAAAGCTCTGCACGCCGCCAAAGGCGTGGTGCGAGGAAAGGGTCTTGGGTGTGTTGTCGGTCATGGGGTGTTCTTGCGCAAGGCGGGCACCAGCTCGAGCACTGCGTCGGCAAAAGTGCGCGGCGCTTCCTGCGGCATGTTGTGGCCCACGCCGGGCACCAGGCGGTGCGAGCGCGCGGCGCCGAAGCGGTGGGCATGGGCGGCGGGCTCGGCCGGCGGACGCACGCCGTCGTCGATGCCGTCGAAGGTGATGGTGGGCACGGTGATCGTCGGCTGGGCCGCGAGGCGGCGTTCGATGTCGGCGTACGCGGGGTCGCCCGGCACCAAGCCGAAGCGGTGGCGGTACGACTGGATCACCACGTCCACGAAGTCAGGGTGGTCGAACGCGGCGGCGCTGCGCGCGAAGGTGGCGTCGTCGAACCGCCAGGTGGGCGACCACAGCTGCCACAGCAGCTTGGTCAGGCCCTGGCGGTCCTTGGCCAGGCCGGCACGGCCGCGCTCACTGTGAAAGTAGTACTGGTACCAGAGGCTGTGCTCGTTGGCGGGCGTGTCGGGCGCCATGGCCGCCGCAATGTTCTGGATGTTGTAGCTGTTGAAGGACACCAGCCCCGCCACGCGTTCGGGCCACAGCGCCGCGACCACGCAGGCTGCGCGCCCGCCCCAGTCGTAGCCGGCCAGCACCGCGCGCTCGATCTTTAGCGCATCGAGCAGCGCGAGCAGGTCCGCGCCCAGTGCAGCCTGTTCGCCGGAGCGCGGCGTGGCGTCGCTCAGGAAGCGCGTGTCGCCGTAACCGCGCAGGTACGGCACGATCACGCGGCAACCCTGTTCGGCCAGCATCGGCGCGACCTCCGCGTAGGCGTGGATGTCGTAGGGAAAGCCGTGCATCAGCAGCACCGGCGGGCCGTCTGCGGGGCCAGCTTCGAAGTACGCGACTTCGAGCACACCGGCCTCGATCTTGCGCAAGGGTTCCATGCGGGTCATGGCCGGTGCCTCCGGGCGGTCAGTAAATGACGACGCCGCGGATGGACTCGCCGCGCTTCATTAAATCGAAGCCCTTGTTGATGTCTTCCAGCGGCATGGTGTGCGTGATCAGGTCGTCGATGTTGATCTTGTTCTCCATGTACCAGTCGACGATCTTCGGCACGTCGGTGCGGCCGCGCGCGCCGCCGAAGGCCGAGCCTTCCCACTTGCGGCCGGTGACCAGCTGAAACGGCCGCGTGCTGATTTCCGCGCCCGCCTCGGCCACGCCGATGATGATGCTGCGGCCCCAGCCCTTGTGCGTGCATTCGAGCGCCTGGCGCATCACCTGGGTGTTGCCGATGCACTCGAAGCTGTAGTCCGCGCCGCCGTCGGTCAGTTGCACGATGGCGTCGACCACGTTCTCTGTGTCCTTGGGGTTGATGAAGTGCGTCATGCCGAACTTGCGTGCCATGGCCTCGCGCTCGGGGTTCAGGTCGACACCGATGATCTTGTCCGCACCCACCATCTTGGCGCCTTGAATCACGTTCAGGCCGATGCCGCCCAGGCCGAACACCACCACGTTGGCACCGGCTTCCACCTTGGCCGTGAAGATCACCGCGCCAATGCCGGTGGTCACGCCGCAGCCGATGTAGCAGACTTTGTCGAACGGGGCGTCTTCGCGGATCTTGGCGAGCGAGATTTCAGGCGCGACCGTGTAGTTGCTGAACGTGCTGGTGCCCATGTAGTGAAAGATGGGCTTGCCGTCCAGGCTGAAGCGCGAGGTGGCGTCGGGCATCAGGCCCTTGCCCTGCGTGCCGCGGATCAGCTGGCACAGGTTGGTCTTGCGGCTCAGGCAGAACTTGCACTGGCGGCATTCCGGCGTGTAGAGCGGAATGACGTGGTCGCCCTTTTTCAGCGTGGTGACGCCGGGGCCCACGTCGACCACGATGCCCGCGCCTTCATGGCCCAGGATGGCCGGGAAGATGCCTTCGGGGTCGGCGCCCGAGAGCGTGTAGTAGTCGGTGTGGCAGATGCCGGTGGCCTTGATCTCGACCAGCACTTCGCCGAACTTCGGGCCTTGCAGGTCCACGGTTTCGATGGTGAGGGGTTCTCCGGATTTCCAGGCGACGGCAGCTTTGGTTTTCATGGTGTTGGGGGGTGTTCAGAAAGCGGGAGGAATGGGGGTTCTCAGGCGGGGCCAGCAGGGAAGATACCCGACATGCCGATGAACCCGTGCAGGTGGCGGAAATTCCAGACCCAGTTTCGCAGTGCGGGAAATTCGTCGAGCGCAATGCCGCCTTCGCCGGCCAAGGCCACGTACGGAAAGCAGGCCAGGTCGGCAATGGTCGGCTCCGGCGCCGAGGCGAGCCAGCGCATCTGCAGGCTCGCCTGTTCCGCCAGGTGGTCGTCGAGCAGGCGGAACACGTCGCGTGCGCCACGGCGGCAGGCGTCGATGTTCAGGTGGCCGTAGCCCAGCGCGTCGTGCAGCCGCGCGGCAGAGGCCGTGCGGGTGATTTCGTCGGCGGTGGCGAGCCACATGGCGACCTGGCCGCGCAGCTTGGCGTCGTCGGGATACCAGTGGCCCTGGGTGTCGTAGCGGCTCGCCAGATAGACCAGGATGGCCTGCGCGTCCCGCAGCACGAAGCCGTCGTCGTCGATCACCGGCAACTGGCCGAGCGGGTTGACGTTCGCCAGGAAGGCGGCGGACTTGTGCTGGCGGCCCGGAAAGAAGTCGATGGGCACGGCCTGGTACGCCAGGCCCAGCCACGCCAGCATCTGCCGCACCTTGAAGCAGTTGCCCGACAGCGGGTAGTCGTAGAGCTTCAAGGTCATGCCGCGGCCCTCACGCCAAAGCGCATGCCGCGCTCGCGCAGCCAGCGCCGGTAGGTGACTGACGAGGTGTCGCCGCGCGTGGGTGTTTCGGCGCGGCCTTCGAGCGGCATGCGCTTGAAGGCGTGGTTCTCCAGAATGGGTTTGTCCTGCCCGAAGATGGTGTGCTGGAAGGCGATGAGCTCGGCGTCGGTGGAGTCGTCGTCGTAGCAGGCCAGCACCGTGTGCGCGATCACGTGCTCGTCGTCGACCGGCTGCAGGAACAGGCCGATGGCGTCGAGCGCGCCCGCGCGAAAGCTCGACTTGTAGAGCATGGCCGAGAAGGGCTGCATCACGCGGTACTTGTAGAGCACCTCGCTGCCGCTGTCGTGCGCGGCCGAGGCGCGGGGCTGCCAGAAGCGGCAGTCGGTGGCCCAGATCTCACCGGTGTCCGGTGCCACCTGCACCTGGTACTGCGCCACCTCGGTGTGCGGCACCTTGCCGAGGTAGTCGGCATGCACGAAGGGAAAGTGCGCCATGTCCAGAAAATTCTCGATCACGCGCAGCCCCGACACCGCCACGCCGATGCCGCCGCAGTCAATGGTGCGGCGGCCGGGCTCGCTGTATTCAGGGAAGTCGAACAAGGGCCGAGCAGGGCGACCGCTGGGGCAGACCCAGAGGTAGCCGTAGCGGGACTGCACCGCGAGCGGCTGGCCGTGCAGGTGGCATTGCGGCGTGCCGTCGGCGTCGGTCCACAGCTGTACGGGCTCGCCGAGCAGGCGGGTGGTGCGAGCTGCAGAGGCGGCAGTGGCCGGGCCGATGACGAGCCAATCGTCCAGCATGTTGGGGTCGTCGGTGACGAAGGGCATGGGGGTCTGTCTTTCAGCCGAGGGCTTCGATGGCGCTGCGCAGGCCGCGTGCGGCTGTGTGCAGGGTCTGCATGGCGGGGTTGCCCGGGGCGGCGTCGGTCCAGAGGTGCACGAAGGCGAGCTGGGGTTGGGCGTCGAGCACGAGCGCGGCCGTGTCCGTGCCGCCGAGCAGACCGCGCCAGGTGCCTGTTGTTTGGTCGGCGGCAAGGCCGTGTCGGGCCAGCGCTTCGCGCACCTGGGCAGCCGGCGCGCGAACAGTCAGCGTGCGGCAGAAGTGCCAGCCGGCGGGCACGGCGTCGGTCAGTGTTGGCGGTGCAGGCAGCGTCGCTGGCGCGAGTTGGACCCACAGCATGCCCGCCGCTTCCACCGCGCCAAAGGTCTTCGCGCACACGTTGCGCGGCGCCGGCATGGCGGGGTGAGCCGGGATGCTGGTGCATTGTCCGGTGCCCGCCGCGTACTGCCAGCCGTGGTACGCGCAGGCCAGGCGGTTGTCGATCACCTGGCCGAGCGTGAAGCGCACGCTGCGGTGCGGGCAGCGGTTTTCCCAGGCTTGCGCGCTGCCGTCGGCGGCACGCCAGAGGGCGAGCTCCTGGCCGGCGGCAAAGCCGGCAACGATGTTGTCGCCGGCGCGCAGGTCGGCGCTGGGAGCGACGGGGTGCCAGGTGGCGGTGTCTTGTGTGTTCATGGGGCGTGGGGGAGGGCAGCGCGGTGGCAGTGGCGGCAGTGTGGCGGCGATACCGTACCGCAAGACCATAATCGACGCCCCCGGCTCAGGCCTTCGACCCTCATTCATCATGAAGAAAATCCTCGTCCTCAACGGCCCCAACCTCAACCTGCTTGGCACGCGCGAGCCCGAACAGTACGGCCGCGACACGCTGGCCGACGTCGAGCGCATGTGCAAGGACACCGGCGCCAAGCTTGGCGTGGAGATCGAGTGCCGTCAGTCGAACCACGAAGGCGTGTTGATCGACTGGATTCAGGAGGCGGGCCGCGAGGTGGCGGCTGGTCACATGCTGGGCGTGGTGATGAACCCCGGCGCCTACACGCACACCTCCATCGCGCTGCACGACGCGATCAAGGGCGCGAGCGTGCCGGTGATCGAACTGCACATCTCCAACGTTCACGCGCGCGAAGAGTTTCGTCACCACTCCTACATTTCGCCGGCGGCGCGCGGGATCATCGTGGGGTTGGGGGTGAAGGGCTACACGCTGGCTATTGCTGCGCTGGTTCCTTCGGCTTGAGTTCTGGGCTTGTGCACGGGGCGCCTTTGTTCAGGGCGTGTGCACAGGCCGCAGGGTACTCCCCTCCGCGAATGTCCCCCGCTTCGCTCCTCCTTTATTTCGCTGCGTGGAGCACCCGACGCCCTGTGCACCTGAGCACTCTGCTGGTGTTCGCTGATCAACCGGTGCTCTGAGCAACGCCCACGCTTTTGGTGTTCGGCCGAGCAGCCCCGGCTCCGAACACGCTCACGTCGATGGGGTGCCTTGCGCAGCGAAATAAAGGAGGAGGCCGCAGGCCGGGGGACATTCGCGGAGCAAGGTACCCCGTCGGCGTGAGCGCCGCCCTGAACACCAGTGCCGTATTCGGTCAGTACTGCTGCTTGGGCGCCGAGGCCTTCCAACTGCGGCTGGTGCGCCCGGCGCTGTCGACGCTCTCCAAGTGCACATCGAAGCCCCAGAGCCGCGCAACATGCTTCAGCACTTCTTCCGCGCCGTCATGCAACGGCAGGTTGTTGCGCTGCGTGTGGCGCAGCGTGAGCGAACGGTCGCCGCGCGTGGCCACGTTCCACACCTGAATGTCCGGCTCGCGGCTGCTGATGTCGTACTGACGCGAGAGCGATTCGCGCAACGCCTGGTAGCCACTGTCGTCATGAATGGCCGACACCTGCAGCTCCGACTCGCTCTGAAAGTCGCGGATCGAGAACAACCGAAAGTCGCGCATCGTCTTCGGGCTGAGAAACTGGCCGATGAAGCTCTCGTCCTTGAAGTTGCGCATGGCGTAGTCCAGCGTGGTCAGCCAGTCGGTGCCCGCGAAGTCCGGGAACCAGCGGCGGTCTTCCTCGGTGGGCTTCTCGCAGATGCGGCGCAACTCGGTGAACATCGCAAAGCCCAACGCATACGGGTTGATGCCGCTGTAGGCGCGGTGCCCCACGGGCGGCTGGTAGATCACGCCGGTGTGCGAACTGAGCCACTCCATCATGAAGCCGTCGGCCAACTGGCCCCGGTCGTACATCGTGTTGAGCAACGTGTAGTGCCAGAAGGTGGCCCAGCCTTCGTTCATCACCTGCGTCTGACGCTGCGGATAGAAGTACTGCGCAATCTTGCGCACGATGCGCACCACCTCGCGCTGCCAGGGCTCGAGCAGCGCGGCGTTCTTCTCGATGAAGTACAGCAGGTTCTCCTGCGGCTCCGACGGAAAACGGCGCGCGGCGTCCGACTCGGCCGCCTGGTCGGCGCGCTTGGGCAGCGTGCGCCACAGGTCGTTCACCTGCTGCTGCATGTGGCGCTCGCGCTCGGCACGCTGCGCGCTTTCTTGCGCCAGCGAGCGCTTCTGCGGACGGCGATAACGGTCCACGCCGTAGTTCATCAGCGCGTGGCAGGAGTCGAGCAGTTCTTCCACCGCGTCCAGCCCGTGGCGCTGCTCGCACTCGGCGATGTAGTGCCGCGCGTACACCAGGTAGTCGATGATCGACGACGCATCGGTCCACATGCGGAACAGGTAGTTGCCCTTGAAGAAACTGTTGTGCCCGTAGGCCGCGTGCGCAATCACCAGGGCCTGCATGGCCATGGTGTTTTCTTCCATCAGGTAGGCAATGCACGGATCGGAGTTGATGACGATCTCGTACGCCAGCCCCATGTGGCCGCGCTTGTAGTTCTTCTCGGTGGCTATGAACTGCTTGCCGTACGACCAGTGCCTGTAGATCATGGGCATGCCCACGCTGGCGTAGGCGTCCATCATCTGCTCGGCGGTGATCACCTCGAGCTGGTTGGGGTACACGTCCAGGCCGTAGCTCCTGGCGGTCTTGGCTATCTCGGTGTGGTACGTCTCGATGAGATCGAAGGTCCAGTCCGAGGGGCTGGGCAGGCGCTCCAGCCGGGGCAGGCTGCTGGCGAGCGGTGGCGCGGAGATGACTGTGTTCATTAGAGTACCTTCGTGCTGCGCACTGCGGTGCGAGCTTGCTTGGGGCGGCCCGGCGCGGCGCTCATGACGTGACCCCTTCCTTCTTGAACAGGTCGCGAAAAACCGGATAGATGTCTTGCGCGTCAGAGACCTTGCGCATCGCAAAGTTGGGCTGCACGCCTTCGAGTTGCGCGTACTCCTGCCACAGGTTCTGCTCGGTCTCGGCCACCTGCACGTAGGCGTAGTAGCGCACCACCGGCAGGATGTCGTTGACCAGCAACTCGCGGCAGCGACCGCTGTCCTGGTGCCAGTTGTCGCCGTCGCTGGCCTGCGCGCCGTACACGTTCCACTCGCCGCTCGGGTAGCGCGCCTTGATGATCTCGTCCATCAGCACCAGCGCGCTCGACACCACGGTGCCGCCGGTCTCGGTGGCATGGAAGAACTCTTCCTCCGTCACCTCCTGGGCCTGCGTGTGGTGGCGCAAAAACACGAGGTCGATGGTCTCGTAGTGCCGCGTGAGAAACATGTACAGCAGCATGAAGAAGCGCTTGGCCATGTCCTTGCGCGCCTCGTCCATGGAGCCCGACACGTCCATCAGGCAGAACATCACGCACTTGGCGCTGGGCACCGGCGTCTTCACGCGGTTGCGGTAGCGCAGGTCGATCGGGTCGATGTAGGGCACGTGCCGCATGGTGCGGCGCAGCTCGGCAATGCGCTCTTCGGTCTCGCGAATCTCGGTCTGGATGAAGGCCTGCGCGGCCTGCGGATGCTGCTTCAGGTGCACCAGGTGCGCCTCCAGCCGCTTGAGCTCCTTGCGCGGCTCGCCGCCCAGCGCAATGCGCCGGGCCAGCGCGCCGCGCATCGAGCGCACCACGTGCAAGTTGTTGGGCGAGCCGTCGCTGGTGAAGCCGGCGCGGTGGCTCTTCCACTCGGGCACGTCGGCAATCTGCGTGCGAATGAGGTGGGGCAGCGCCAGGTCGTCGAAGAACACGCGCATGAACTCTTCGCGGGTCAGGCGAAAGACGAAGTCGTCTTCGCCTTCACCGCTGTCGCCCGCCTCGCCGCTGCCGGAGCCGCCGCCACTCCCGCCTTCGGGGCGCTTGATGCGGTCGCCCTTCAGGTACTCCTGGTTGCCGGGGTGCACGTACTCGCGGTCGCCGCCACGGGCATGGCCGAACACGGGTTCGGACACGTCGTGGCGCGGCAGGGTCACGTCTTCGCCTTGCTCCAGTTCGCGGATGTTGCGCCCGCTCACCGCGCGCCGCACCGCCTCCTGGATCTGCCCCTTGTAGCGCCGGAGAAAGCGCTCGCGGTTGCCAATGGACTTGTTCTTGCCCGAAAGCCGGCGGTCAATGATCTGCTGCAGGATGGCCACGATGTCAAACCTCCATTCAAAGACGGATCACGACGCGGTCCTACTTGGAACACCGAGGCACCGGCTTTGCCGGGCCTCTGGTGTTGCCCCCGGTAGGGAATTGGCGAAGCGACACGAAGTGCGCGTAGCCTGGGCGAGCCATGGCTAGGAGCTCTTGCGCACCCGCAGGTACCACTCGCAGAGCAGGCGAACCTGCTTGGCGGTGTAGCCCTTCTCGACCATGCGGGTCACGAAGTCCTCGTGCTTCTTCTGCTCGTCGGCGCTGCTCTTGGTGTTGAAGCTGATCACCGGCAGCAGCTCTTCGGTGTTGGAGAACATCTTCTTCTCGATCACCGAGCGCAGCTTCTCGTAGCTGGTCCAGGCCGGGTTGCGCCCGCTGTTGCCGGCCCGCGCGCGCAGCACGAAATTGACGATCTCGTTGCGAAAGTCCTTCGGGTTGCCGATGCCCGCGGGCCGCTCGATTTTTTCGAGCTCGCCGTTCAGCGAGGCCCGGTCGAACACCTCTCCGGTATCGACGTCGCGGAACTCCTGGTCCTGGATCCAGTAGTCGGCGTAGGTCACGTAGCGGTCGAAGATGTTCTGGCCGTACTCGCTGTAGCTCTCCAGGTACGCGGTCTGGATTTCCTTGCCGATGAATTCGGCATAGCGCGGTGCCAGCAGCTCCTTGATGTAGCTGATGTACTTCTGCTCGACCTCTGGGGCGAACTGCTCGCGCTCGATCTGCTGTTCGAGCACGTACATCAGGTGCACCGGGTTGGCGGCCACTTCGGAGCTGTCGAAGTTGAAGACCTTGGAAATGATCTTGAAGGCGAAGCGCGTGGAGACACCGCTCATGCCCTCGTCCACACCCGCATAGTCGCGGTACTCCTGGATCGACTTGGCCTTGGGGTCGGTGTCTTTCAGGCTCTCGCCGTCGTAAACCTGCATCTTGCTGAAGGTGCTGGAGTTTTCCGGCTCCTTCAGCCGCGTGAGCACCGACAGCTGCGCCATCATGCGCAAGGTGCCGGGGGCGCAGGGCGCCTGGGCCAGCGAGGAGTTGCGCACCAGCTTTTCGTAGATCTTGATTTCTTCCGAGGCGCGCAGGCAGTAGGGCACCTTGACGATGTAGATCCGGTCGAGGAAGGCCTCGTTGTTCTTGTTGTTGCGAAAGGCCTTCCACTCGCTCTCGTTGCTGTGGGCCAGCACGATGCCGTCGAACGGGATGGCGCCGAAGCCTTCCGTGCCCTTGAAGTTGCTTTCCTGCGTGGCGGTCAGCAGAGGGTGCAGCACCTTGATGGGCGCCTTGAACATTTCCACGAACTCCAGCAGCCCCTGGTTGGCCAGGCACAGGCCGCCGGAGTAGGCGTAGGCGTCGGGGTCGTCCTGGGCATAGGTCTCCAGCTTGCGGATGTCGACCTTGCCGACCAGGGAGGAAATGTCCTGGTTGTTCTCGTCCCCGGGCTCGGTCTTGGCCACCGCGATCTGCCGCAGCACCGACGGGAAGCGCTTGACCACCTTGAACTGGCGGATGTCGCCGCCGTACTCTTCGAGCCGCTTGACGGCCCAGGGCGAGAGAATTCGGTTCAGGTAGCGCCGGGGGATGCCGTATTCCTTTTCAAGAATTTCGCCGTCTTCGGTGTTGTCGAACAGGCCCAGCGGAGATTCATTGACCGGCGAACCCTGGATGGCGTAGAACGGCACGTGCTCCATGAGCTGCTTCAGCCGCTCGGCAATCGAACTCTTGCCGCCGCCCACCGGGCCCAGCAGGTAAAGGATTTGCTTCTTTTCTTCCAGCCCCTGCGCGGCGTGCCGGAAATAGGACACCACCTGTTCTATGGCGTCTTCCATGCCATAGAACTCCTTGAACGCCGGGTAGATCTTGATGACCTTGTTGGCGAAGATGCGCGAAAGACGCGGGTCGTTTCGGGTATCTACCAGTTCGGGCTCGCCAATGGCCTTGAGCATGCGCTCGGACGCACTGGCATACGCCGTGCGGTCGCGCTTGCAGGTGTCCAGGTAGTCCTGCAGCGAGATGACTTCCTCGCGGGTGCGCTCGTAGCGGGCGGCAAAGTTGCTGATCACATCCATGGTCACGCCTCCATCAAGTCAGTGGGCTTTTGGCCCGAAAGCGTGCAGTTGAGGCAATGCGCAACTTTTAAAGGTGTGCCTGCCCGTGGCTGCATGCCGCGGAAAACTCCCTTACAACAATCAACTAACAATCAGCATAAAGCAAAGATTGAACCTGGCAAATCATTTGTTAAATCAGAACCCTGTCGGCAAGTAAAGTTCCTCGAAAAACACGGAACTGATTTTCAAATTCGGCGAAATTCAAAAGCTCGCTTTCGCAATTCTCCCCGGGTGAAACACCTATGACGAATGGCCATCGTCCATTTTTATGTTCTTTCCGGGAAAGCACCGCCTATTGAGCCTTGGGGCTCAATAAAACAGGCGTCTTCTTCAATAACGCGCGATCTGCCGTTTGGTTTATTGCTCAGCAGAAAAAATATAAAAGCAATCCTCGCGCCACTTCTGCAGAGCAGCTTGTGGCTTGTACGCGCGGGGAGGCTGGTCAGATGCGGGTGGGTGTGTGCCGAGACGGTGCGGCAGCCACCGCCACGGTGCGTCCAGCGTGCTTCACGCGTCCGAATGCACCGTGCTGAAGCGCCAGACGTGAAAAAGGGCCGCTGTGCGGCCCTTGAGGAAACGGTATGGCGGCCTTGAACGAAGCCGCCGGTGTTACATCTCACGAGAGAAAAAAATGTAACCGCCATGGGCAGGGACCAGTCGGCCTCTGCGAAAGGGCCGTCGCCCTTCCTTCGCACACCTTTGGTGCCGGCGGGCCGAAGGGCCCGGCCTTGCACCCACTCAGCTGAAGAATTCCTTCGCCTTGTCGAACCAGCCCTTGTCGGTCGGGCTGTGCTTTTCGCCACCCTTCTTGAGCGACTCGTCCAGCTCCTTGAGCACCTTGCGCTGATGCTCGGTGAGCTTCACCGGGGTTTCGACGCGCACGTGGCAGTACAGATCGCCCGGATAGCTGGAGTTCACGCCCTTGATACCCTTGCCGCGCAGGCGGAACTGCTTGCCGCTTTGCGTGCCTTCGGGAATGTCGATGGCCGCCGCGCCCTTCAGCGTGGGCACGTTGATCTCGCCGCCCAGCGCCGCCGTGGTCATGCTCACGGGCACCACGCAATGCAGGTTGTCGCCGTCGCGCTCGAAGATCTCGTGCTTCTTCAGCCGGATCTCGATGTACAGGTCGCCCGGCGGGCCGCCGTTCACACCTGGCTCGCCGCTGCCGGTGACGCGCATGCGCTGGCCGTCGTCGATGCCCGCGCGGATCTTCACTTCGAGCGTCTTGTTGCGCTTGATCTTGCCCTGGCCGTGGCACGCGACGCAGGGTTCGGGAATGATCTTGCCGCTGCCATGGCAGGTCGGGCAGGTCTGCTGCACGCTGAAGAAGCCTTGGCGCATCTGCACCGCGCCCGCGCCGTGGCAGGTGGTGCAGGTGATGGGCTTGGTGCCGGGCTTGGCGCCCGAGCCGTGGCAGGTGTCGCACTCGTCCCAGGTGGGAATGCGGATTTCGGTGGTCTTGCCTTCCGCCGCTTCTTCCAGCGTGATCTCCATCGCGTAGCTGAGGTCGCTGCCGCGAAACACCTGGCGTCCGCTGCTGGTGCGTCCGCCGCGGCCTGCGCCGCCGCCGAACACGTCGCCGAAGATGTCGCCGAACGCTTCCGCAAAGCCGCCGAAGCCTTCCTGGCCAGGGCCGCCGCGCATGTTGGGGTCGACGCCGGCGTGGCCGTACTGGTCGTAGGCCGCGCGCTTCTGTCCGTCGGACAGCATTTCGTAGGCTTCCTTCACCTCCTTGAACTTGGCCTCGGCGTCCTTGCTGGTGTCGCCGTGGTTGCGGTCAGGGTGGTGCTTCATCGCAAGCTTGCGATAAGCCTTTTTCAGTTCTTCCTCGCTTGCGTTCTTGGGGACGCCGAGGGTTTCGTAATAGTCGCGTTTGGTGGCCATGGCAGGTCGCTCAACAGGTCAGGGGAGGCAGCAGAAATTCGGGTAACTCGGAAGCGAGAAAGGCTGGAGCACCTTTTCAGGTGTTCCAGCCTTGCGCAAGGGGCTGAAGATCAGCCCTTCTTGACTTCCTTGACTTCGGCGTCGACCACGTTGTCGTCGGCCTGCGCGTGTGCAGAAGCTTGCGCGCCCGCCGGGCCGGTGGCGGCCGAGGCGCCTGCCGCGGCCTGGTCGGCCTGCGACTGGGCGTACATCTTCTCGCCCAGCTTCTGGCTGGCCGTCATCAGCGTGTTGGTCTTGTCCTCGATGGCGGACTTGTCTTCACCCTTGAGGGCTTCTTCCAGGTCCTTGATAGCGGCTTCGATCGCTTCCTTTTCGGCGGCTTCCAGGCTTGCACCATGTTCGCCCAGCGACTTCTTCACGCTGTGCACCATGGCTTCGCCCTGGTTGCGGGCCTGCACGATTTCGAGCTTCTTCTTGTCGTCTTCGGCGTTGAGCTCGGCGTCCTTCACCATCTTCTGGATCTCGTCTTCGCTCAAGCCCGAGTTCGCCTTGATGGTGATCTTGTTTTCCTTGCCCGTGCCCTTGTCCTTGGCGCCCACGTGCAGGATGCCGTTGGCGTCGATGTCGAAGCTCACTTCAATCTGCGGCGTGCCGCGCGATGCCGGCGGAATGCCTTCCAGGTTGAACTCGCCCAGCGCCTTGTTGCCCGAGGCAATTTCGCGCTCGCCCTGGAACACCTTGATGGTCACCGCAGGCTGGTTGTCTTCCGCGGTCGAGAAGGTCTGTGCAAACTTCGTCGGGATCGTGGTGTTCTTGGTGATCATCTTGGTCATGACGCCACCCATCGTCTCGATGCCGAGCGACAGCGGGGTCACGTCCAGCAGCAGCACGTCTTTGCGGTCGCCCGAGAGCACCTGGCCCTGAATGGCGGCGCCGACAGCCACGGCTTCGTCGGGGTTCACGTCCTTGCGCGGTTCCTTGCCGAAGAAGGCCTTCACCTTTTCCTGCACCTTGGGCATGCGGGTCATGCCGCCGACCAAAATCACGTCGTTGATGTCGCTCACGCTGATGCCGGCGTCCTTGATGGCCAGGCGGCAAGGCGCAATGGTGCGCTCGACCAGCTCGTCGACCAGGCTCTCCAGCTTGGCGCGGGTGAGCTTGATGTTCAGGTGCTTCGGGCCCGAGGCGTCGGCCGTGATGTAGGGCAGGTTGATGTCGGTCTGCGCGCTGTTCGACAGCTCGATCTTGGCCTTTTCAGCGGCTTCCTTCAGGCGCTGCAGGGCCAGCACGTCCTTGCCCAGGTCGACGCCTTGTTCCTTTTTGAACTCGCCGATGATGTAGTCGATGATGCGCTGGTCGAAGTCTTCGCCGCCCAGGAAGGTGTCGCCGTTGGTCGACAGCACTTCGAACTGCTTCTCGCCGTCGACGTCCGCAATTTCGATGATCGACACGTCGAAGGTGCCGCCGCCCAGGTCATACACGGCGATCTTGCGGTCGGCCTTGTCGTGCTTGTCCAGGCCAAAGGCCAGGGCTGCAGCGGTGGGCTCGTTGATGATGCGCTTGACGTCCAGGCCCGCAATGCGGCCGGCGTCCTTGGTGGCCTGGCGCTGTGCGTCGTTGAAGTACGCCGGCACCGTGATCACGGCTTCGGTGATGGTTTCGCCGAGGTAGTCTTCGGCGGTCTTCTTCATCTTGCGCAGAATGTCGGCGCTGACCTGTTGCGGGGCCATCTTCTTGCCGCGCACTTCCACCCATGCGTCGCCGTTGTCGGCCTTGGCAATGGTGTAGGGCATCAGGTTGATGTCCTTCTGCACTTCCTTTTCCTCGAACTTGCGGCCGATCAAACGCTTGATCGCGTACAGCGTGTTCTTGGGGTTGGTCACGGCCTGGCGCTTGGCCGAGGCACCGACGAGGACTTCACCGTCCTCCTGGTACGCGACGATCGACGGCGTGGTGCGCGCACCTTCCGAGTTCTCGATCACACGCGTGGTGTTGCCTTCCATGATCGACACGCACGAGTTGGTGGTGCCGAGGTCGATGCCGATGATCTTTGCCATGTTGAAGTACTCCTGAAAACCTGAAAAATATGTTGTTATGAACTTGTGGATAACCCGGCGCGATTCAAGGGATGAAGCGGGGGTTTCCTGTGGAAATCTTGTGTGCCGATGTGCGCTGCGCGCTTACTTGGGCGCGCTGACCGTGACCAGCGCCGGGCGCAGCACGCGCTCGTTGATGGTGTAGCCCTTCTGCAGAACGGTCACCACGGTGTTGGGTTCCTGGTCGGCGGGCACCACCGAGATGGCCTGGTGCTGGTGCGGGTCGAACTTGGTGCCGGCGGCCGGGGCCACTTCGATCACCTTGTTGCGTTCGAGCGCGCTCTTCAGTTGGCGCAGCGTGGCTTCGGCGCCTTCGCGGATCTGCTCGGGGGTGGCGTCGGTGATGGCCAGGCCGGCTTCGAGGCTGTCGGTCACCGGCAGCAGGCTTTCGGCAAACGCCTCGACGGCGAACTTGCGGGCCTTGGTGATCTCGTCGTCGGCGCGGCGGCGGGCGTTTTGAACGTCGGCCTGGGCGCGCAGGTACTGGTCGGACAGCTCGGCGTTCTTGGCCTGCAGGGTGGCCAGTTCGCCTTGGGCCTGTGCCAGGGCGGCGAGGGCATCGGCTTCATTGGCGGCGTGCGCGGCCTCCAGTTCTTCGGGGCTGGGCTCGCCTTGCAGCATTTGCGAATTCTGTGCGGATTGTTGCGGGTCAGTCATTTTTCAAAGAACCGGTGTGAACCGGAATAACAAACGATAGCCAGCCACTTGGGGCTGGCCCAGGGCATTTCAAGCGAAAAAATGCGGCCCAAAAGGCCTTGCGGACATGAAAAAGGCCCGGAATCGGGCCTTTGAGCCGGGTTTGGGTGGCTCAGTGGGCGTCGAGCAGTTCGACGTCGAACTTGAGCGTGGCGTTCGGGGGGATCACGCCGCCGGCGCCGCGGGCACCGTAGCCCAGGGCCGCGGGGATCACCAGGGTGCGCTTGCCGCCGATCTTCATGCCGGCCACGCCTTCGTCCCAGCCCTTGATGACCTGGCCGGCGCCCAGCGAGAAAGCGAACGGGTCGTTGCGGTCGCGGCTGGAGTCGAACTTGGCGCCTTGCACGCCGTCGTTGTAGAGCCAGCCGGTGTAGTGCACATGCACGTGCTGGCCGGCCTTGGCTTCAGCGCCGGTGCCGACTTCGGTGTCTTCGTATTGCAGGCCGGAGGGGGTGGTAGGCATGGGAAACGCTCCTTGCGTCGAGGGGTGTGAAATGGAATCGAAGGCGAGGAGTTTACCGAGGCCGGGCGCGGCGGCCTTGTCGTCGCTCAGCCGCGGCTGCTGTCGTCTGGGGGCGATGGCGACGTGGGCGCAGGCGCCGCCGTGGGGGCGGGGGGGTCGCCGGGTGCGACCGGGGCCGCGCTCGATGCTGCGGAGGCAGGCGGCACCGCCGGAGCCGCGGCCTTCTTGATCTGGCCCAGCTGCCATTTGCCAGCGAAGGCCTGCAGGTCGGACAGCCGCTTGAGCAGGTCCTGCCCGCTCAGCGTGAGGCTGTAGCCGTCGCTGCCGTGGCCGACCAGACCGGCCTCGCGCAGTTCCTTGATGCGGGTGTTCAGCGTGTTGGGAGTGATGCCGCCCACGCTGTCCTGCAGCAGGCGGAAGGTCTGGGCATGGCCGTCGCGCAGGGCCCAGAGCACGCGCAATGCGTAGCGGGCTTCGAGCAGGGCGAGCAACTGGCTGACAGCTGCGTTTTCCTTGGTACTCATCGACATCATCTCCTCGAAGCGGGGCGAGCCACCGGCCAGGGGGCCGACCGATGGCACGTGTTCTTGTGGTTGGTCAGGGACCGTCTCGTTGGCCGGCCACTATAGCGCAAAGGTGTACGGTGCTACTAGTTTTATAGCTGTCAGGGCATGCTGCATGCGGGTTGTGAGACAAAGCCTCACAAATTGGCCTTGAACAGCCGTGTCAGGCCGCAACGTCGTTCGCCATCGCTTCACCCAACCGAATCGCCCGGCCTGGCACCCACGCCGGATTGAACGCCAACGCACGCTTGGGAAACAGCATGACGACCGTCGAGCCAAGCAGGAAACGGCCCATCTCGTCGCCCTTGCGGATGTCGATCTGCTGGTCGTTGTAGCTCCACTCGCGCAGTTCGCCCACGCGCGGCGGGTTGACCACGCCGTGCCACACCGTGGCCATGCTGCCGACGATGGTGGCGCCCACCAGCACCAGCACGAAGGGCCCGCGCGCCGACTCGAAAACGCACACCACGCGCTCGTTGCGCGCGAACAGGCCCGGCACGCCGCGCGCCGTGGTCGGGTTCACCGAAAACAGCTCGCCCGGCACATGAATCATGCGCACCAGCCGCCCGTCGCAGGGCATGTGGATGCGGTGGTAGTCCTTGGGGCTCAGGTACAGCGTGGCGAAGCTGCCGTGCGCGAACCTGGCGGCCAGCGTGGCGTCGCCGCCCACCAGCGCGGTGGTGGTGTAGTTGTGGCCCTTGGCCTGGAAGATCTGGTCGCCCTGGATCGCGCCGAACTGGCTGATGGCGCCGTCCACCGGGCAGATCAGGTCGGCCTGCGCCAGCGGCCGCGCGCCGGGTTTCAGCGCGCGCGTGAAGAACTGGTTGAAGCTCTTGTAGTGGTGAATGTCCGACTCCAGCGCCTCGCCCATGTTCACGCCGTACTTGGCCACGAAGCGCCGGATGATCCACGTGGTCACGGCGCCCCGTTCCTTGCCCGCGACCCAGCCGGCAAAGTTGGTCAGGGCCTGTTTGGGAAACAGGTATTGGGGCAGTACGGCAGAGCGGTCGGACACGTGGGGAGGGCCTGGAATGCGGAGTGGGAGGGGCATTCTATAAAGGGCTTCCCGCGGCAGGCGTAGGAAGCTTCCCTCGGTTCGGCGCCCCGCGCGGGGTTTTGCGCGCGCGGGCTTTGCGCCCGCGCGGCGCCGTTGGGCTAGTCGGCCTTGATGCCCGCCGCCTTGATCACCTGCGCCCACTTCTCCACTTCGGCCTTCTGGAAGGCCGCGATCTGCTTGGTGCTCAGGTCGGCCGGCTCCATGCCGAAGCCCTTCAGCTTTTCCTGCATGTCCGGCGCGGCCAGGATCGTGCGGATCTCGGTGTGCAGCCGGTCGACCACCGGCACCGGGGTGCCCGCGGGCACGAAGATCGCCTGCCATGACACCACTTCGAAGTCTTGCAGGCCCGGCACGCCGGACTCGGCCACCGTCGGCACGTCGGGCATCGAGGCCAGGCGCTTGGAGGATGTGACCGCAATGGCGCGCAGCTTGCCGCTCTGGATGTGCGGGCCGGCCACCACCGTGGTGTCGAACATCATGTCGACCTGGCCGCCAATGGCGTCCTGAATGGCCGGGCCGCTGCCCTTGTACGGAATGTGCGTGAACTTGACGCCCGACTTGAAGGCCATGAGCTCCAGCGCCAGGTGCTGCGACGTGCCCGTGCCGGCCGAGGCCGAAGAGAGCCCGCCCGACTTGGCCTTGCTCGCCGCCATCACGTCCTTCAGCGTCTTGTAGGGGCTGGCCTGGTTCACCACCAGCACCACCGGGTTGGTGCCGATGAGCGTCACCGGCGCAAACGACTTCTGCGGGTCGTAGCCGATCTTCGGGTACAGGCTCACGTTGATGGCGTGCGAGCTGATGGTGCCGCCAATGAGCGTGTAGCCGTCGGGTGCCGCGCGCGAACCCACTTCGGAGCCCACGCTGCCGCCGGCGCCACCCTTGTTGTCGATGATCACGCTCGTGCCCAGCACGGTGCCGAGCTTCTGCGCAATGAGGCGGGCCAGCACGTCGGTGGTGCCGCCGGCCGGGAACGGCACGAGGTAGGTCATGGCCTTGCCGGTGGGCCAGTTGCCGCTTTGCGCGAAGGCGGCGGGCAGGCCCGCGGCCAGCGAGGTGGCCAGGGCGGTTCGAATGAGTGTTCTGCGTTGCATGTGAATGTCTCCTTGGTTTGTTTGTTCGGTGGCGGGGAGCGGCGCGGCTCTGCTCAGGGCAGGTCGACGATCTCGATCCAGTTCGGGTTCTTGCCCACGTCCAGATGCTGCGGCTTGCCCAATGCGCCGGTGGCGCCGTCGATGGCGTACAGCGAGATGCCGTTCGATTCCTGCCCCGCTGCAATCAGGTAGCGCCCACTGGCGTCGATCGCAAAACCGCGCGGGCTTTTTTCGGTCGGCGTCTGGCCCAGCGGCTGCAGCTGGCCGGTGGCGGCATCGACCTTGAACGTCGACAGCGTGCTCGACGTGCGCTCCGATGCATACAGGTAGCGCCCGTCGGGCGTCAGGTGCAGGTCGGCGGCCCATGGCTTGCCGGTGAAGCCGGCGGGCAGCGTGGTGGTGCTCTGTTCGAGCTTGAGCGTGCCGCGCGCGGCGTCCCACGCATACACGTGCAGCGCCGCGTCGAGCTCGTCCAGCAGGTACACATGGCGCTGTGCCTTGTCCCATACGAAGTGGCGCGGGCCCGACTTGGCGGCGGTGGCGGTCAGCGGCGGATCGTTGGGCGACAGCAGGCCCTTGTCGGCGTCGAAGCGCCAGCTGGACACGTTGTCCCCGCCCAGGCTGGTGGCCAGCACGAAGCGGTTGCTGGCGTCCGCATGGATCGCGTGGGCGTTGGGCCCCGTCTGAATCAGCTGGTGGATGGGGCCCACCGTGCCGTCCTTGCCGACACCGTTCACCGTGATCTTTCCGCCCTGGTAGGAGGCCGCAAACAGCCACTTGCCGCTCGCGTCCAGGTCGATGTTGGCCATGCTGTCGGCCAGCGGCGCCTCGCCCAGCTTGCGCAGCTGGCCGGTGGCGCCGTCGATCGACAGCGCCGTGACGCGAAACGGCTGCGAGCGCAGCGCGGCGTACAGCACGCGCTTGTCCTGGCTCACGACCATCGGCATCACCGTGCCGCCGACGTTGAGCGTGTGCACCGGCTTGAGCACGCCCTGGGCGCGGTCGAGCTCGAGCACCGAGATGTCCTGGCTGTCGGCGTTCGACACATAGACCCAGGTCGCGGCCGAAGCCGGGCCGCTTGCAGCGGCGGTGAGCCACAGCAGCGACGCAATGGTGGTGGTTGCTTTCATGGCGACTGTGCTCAGGGCTTGATGTTGAGCTTGGTGATCAGCTGCTTGAAGTACACGTTGTCCTTGGCCAGCGTGTCCTTGAACACGGCGCCGTCGGTGTAGACGTAGCCCAGGTTCTGCTTGTCCATCACTTCGCGCATCAGCGGCTCGGCGGCGGTCTTGGCGGTGATCTCGCGCAGCTTGGCCATCACTTCGGGTGGCGTGTTCTTCGGCGCGCCCAGGCCGCGCCACGTGCCGATCGTCAGGTCGATGCCGCGCTCCTTGGCGGTCGGCACCTTGTCGAAGGCCTTCAGGCGCTGGTCGGCCATCACCACCAGCATCTTGAGCTTGCCGGCCTGCACGTAGTTCGACACTTCCGCCGGGCTCACGGCCACGGCGTCGATGTGGCCGCCCAGCAGCGCCAGCACCGCCGGGCCTGCGCCCTGGAACGGAATGTGGTTGAACTTGGCGCCGGTCTTGTCTTCGAGCGCGGCAGCCGCAAGGTGCCAGATCGAGCCCGTGCCCGAATTGCCGACGCGCATTTCATCGGGCTTTTTCTTGGCCGCGGCCAGGAATTCTTCGACCGTGTTCCAGGGCGCATCGGCCTTGACGGTGATGGCGGCCGGGTCGGCATTGAGCTGCGCAATCGGCTGAAAGTCGTCGTAGTTGAACTTGGCCAGGCCCAGGTGCGGCAGCGTGAGCAGCTCCACGGTGAGCACCGCGAGCTTGTAGCCATCGGGCCGCGAGTGGATGACCTCGTTCCAGCCGATGGCGCCGCCCGCGCCGGGGCGGTTCACGATCACGATGCTTTGCGACATGTGCTTGCGGCTGGCATCGGCAAAGGCGCGCGCCAGTGCATCGGTGCCGCCACCGGGCTGGTAGGGCACGATGAGTTCGACGCTGTGGTCAGGGTAGTCGCTCGGGCCCGCGAGGGCGGCGGGCGCAGCAAAGCCAAGAGCGCCGGCTGCGAGGCCGACTGCTGCGGACAGTGCGGCCACCTTGCGCAGGAATTTCGTTGTCGTCATGTCTTTTTTGTCTCCGATATGGGTATTGCTGGCAGAAAAAACGCGGGCGAACAGGTCAGGGCATGTACTGCCCGCCGTTCACTTCGATGACCTGCCCCGTGACATAGCCCGAGAGCTGTTCCGAGGCCAGGTACAGGAAGGCGCCCACGCATTCCTCGGGCTCGCCGATGCGCCCCATCGGAATGCTGGCGCGAAAGTTCTCCAGCATCGCGGGCGTCGAAAAGCGCTCCTGAAAAGGCGTTTGAATGACCCCCGGCGCCACCGCGTTCACGCGGATGCGGTCGCCCACCAGCTCCTTCGCCAGCCCGTGCGTCACCGTGCTCACGAAGCCCTTGGAGCCCGCGTACAGGTAGGCGGCCGGGCCGCCGCCGGTGCGCGCCGCCACCGAGGTCACGTTGATGATGTTGCCGCCGCCCTGCGCGCGCATCAGCGGCACCACTTCGCGGCAGTAGGCGAGCACCGAGCGCGCGTTGATGTGCATCACCTCGTCGAACAGCGCGTCGTCGAACTCGGCGATGGGCACGCGCTTGACCAGGCTGCCGGCGTTGTTCACCAGCACGTCGATGCGCCCGAACTCGGCCGCCGTCTGCTTCACGCTGTCGCGAATGGCGGCGGTGTCGCGCACGTCGGCCTTCACGGCAATGGCCGCGCCGCCGGCCGCGCGAATGGTTTCGACCACGTCGTTGGCCGCGGTGGCCGAGCTGTTGTAGTGCACCGCCACGCGCATGCCGCGCGCGGCAAAGGCGATGGCCACCGCCGCGCCAATGCCGGTGCTGGCGCCGGTGACGAGGGCGGTCTTGTCCTTCAGGTCTTCCATGGGTAGGTGCTCCGTGTGTGCTGTGAGAGAAGCTGTCAGGTGACGGGTGCCGGGTTGAACAGCACCAGCGCGTTGTGCAGCTTCCAGTGCTCGGCCCAGGTCTTCTTGCGGCCGCTGGCCACGTCGAGCATCAGGCGGAACAGCTCCCAGCCCACGTCCTCGATGCTGGCCTCGCCGTCGGCGATGCGGCCTGCGTTCACGTCCATCAGGTCGTGCCAGCGGCGCGCCAGGTCGCTGCGCGTGGCCACCTTAATCACCGGCACCTCGGCCAGCCCGTAGGGCGTGCCGCGACCGGTGGTGAACACATGCAGATTGATGCCGGCGGCCAGCTGCAGCGTGCCGCAGATGAAGTCGCTGGCCGGCGTGGCGGCGTAGATCAGACCCTTCTGCGCGACCTTCTCCCCGGGTGCGAGCACGCCGGTGATGGGCGCGGAGCCCGACTTCACGATCGAGCCCATCGCCTTCTCCACGATGTTCGACAGCCCGCCCTTCTTGTTGCCCGGCGTGGTGTTGGCGCTGCGGTCGACGCGGCCTTTTTCCAGGTAGGCGTCGTACCATGCCATCTCGCGGATCATGGCCGCGGCCACCTCGGGGGTGGACGCGCGCGCGGTGAGCTGGTCGATGCCGTCGCGCACCTCGGTCACTTCGGAGAACATCACCGTGGCGCCCGCGCGCACCAGCAGGTCGGTGCAAAAGCCCACGGCGGGGTTGGCGGTGACGCCCGAAAAAGCGTCGCTGCCGCCGCACTGCACGCCCACCACCAGCTCGCTGGCGGGCACGGTCTCGCGGCGGCGCGCGTTCAGGCGCACCAGGTGTTCCTCGGCCTGGCGCATCACCGCGTCGATCATCGACATGAAGCCGACGTGCTCGTCGTCCTGCAGGCAAACCACGTCGAGCGCGGCGCTGCCCTCCACCTCGCCGCGCTTGTCGACGATGGGAATGCTTCCTGGCGGCAACAGCCGCTCTGGCTGCAGTTTCTCGCAGCCCAGGCTCACCACCATCACCTCGCCGCCGAAGTTCGGGTTGAGGCTGATGTTGCGCAGCGTGCGAATCGGCACGATGGCGTCGGGCGCGTCGATGGCCACGCCGCAGCCGTAGCTGTGTGCCAGGCCCACCACGTCGTCCACGTTCGGGTACTTCGGCAGCAGCTCGGCCTTGATGCGCTGCACCGCGAAGTCGATCACGCCGGCCACGCACTGCACGGTCTCGGTAATGGCCAGGATGTTGCGCGAGCCCACCGAGCCGTCGGCGTTGCGGTAGCCCTCGAAGGTGTAGCCCTCCAGCGGCGCCAGGACAGGGGGCTTGATGGTGGCGATGGGCAGGCCGTGCAGCTCGGGCGCCACCGGCATGCGCATCACGCGCTCGTGCACCCAGCTGCCGCGCGGCAGCGCCTTGAGGGCATAGCCGATCACCACGTTGTAGCGGCGAATTTCGTCGCCCTCGGCCAGGTCGGCCAGCGCGACCTTGTGGCCCTGTGGCACGTTGTCCACCAGCACGAGGCCGTCGGCAAACGTGGCGCCTGCCTTCAGGCCGCCGTCGTTCGCGACGATGGCCACGTTGTCGCTGGCATGGATGCGGATGTAAAGAGGAGCGTTGAGCGGCAAGGCTCCAGAGGCGGGATGGCTCATCGTGAGGACCTTTTGTTGCTTACAGCACCTTGTGGCCGGTCAGCATCGTGGGCAGCCAGGTGGAGAAGGCCGGCACGTAGGTCACCAGGGTGATGGCGATGAAAATCGCCAGATAGTAGGGCCAGGCGGTTTTCGTCGCCTCCCCTATGGAAATCTTGCCGATTGCGCAGCCAATGAACTGCACCGTGCCCACCGGCGGATGCACCAGGCCCAGCGCGCAGTTCAGCAGCAGCATCATTCCGAACTGCACCGGGCCCACGCCCATCTGGATGGCCAGCGGCAGGAACAGCGGCGTGGTGATCAGAATGTGCGCCGCCATGTCCAGGAAGATGCCCAGAAAGATCTGAATGATGTTGATGTACAGCAGCATCAGCCAGGGGCTGGAGGTGGCGGCCAGCAGCACCGTTTCAATGGCGTCCGGAATCTCCAGGTAGGCCATCTGGTAGCGCAGCATGTTCGACACGCCGATCAGCAGCAGGATCACGCCGGTGGTCTTGGAGGCCTTGGCCAGCGACTTGAAGAGCTTCTCGCGCGTCATGGTGCGGTAGGCCACCACCGTGAGCAGCAGCGAGTAGGTCACCGCAATGGCCGCCGCCTCGGTGGCCGTGGCCACCCCCTTCATCACGCACACCAGAATGATCACGATCACCATCAGGCCGGGAATGGCCGCCAGGAAGGTCTTGGCCACCATGCCCCAGCCCGGAAAGCGCTCCACCATGGTGCTGCCGTCGGTGCGCTTGGGGTAGCCGTACTTGGCCGCTTGCCAGTAGGCCGCCACCAGCATGCACACCATGATCCAGAACACCGGGATCAGGCCCGCGAACATCAGGTCGCCAATCGACACGCCCTTGATGATGTGGCCGTCTATGGTGCCCACCGCCGCCTGCGCGGCAAAGGCATAGATGATCATGTTGTGCGAGGTCGGCATCAGCGCGCCCGAGAGCGACGCATGCGTCGTCACGTTCACCGCATAGGCCGCGCTGTAGCCCTCGCGCTTCATGATGGGGATCATCACGCCGCCCATGGCCGAGGTGTCGGCCACCGGCGAGCCCGAGACCCCGCCAAACAGCGTGGAGGCCACCACGTTGGCCAGCCCCAGGCCGCCCTTCCAGTGGCCCACCAGGCTGCGCGCGAAGGCCACGATCTTGTCGGCAATGCCGCCATGCAGCATCAGCTCGCCCGAGAAGATGAAGAACGGAATGGCCAGGAACGAGAACACGTTCATGCCCGACACCATCATCTGAATGGCGGTCTCGAACGGCAGGCCCTCGAAGGCGAAGGTGGCCAGGCAGCTCAGCCCGATGGCAAACGCCACCGGCATGCCAAGCAGCAGGAAGAGCACGAAGCTCAGCGACAGCACTGTCAATGCCATGATGGAACGACCTTCTGGCCAGTGAACTGAGCAGCCAGGTGCTCGAGGGAGAAGAGGGTGATCAGCACCCCCGCGAAGAGAATCGGCACGTAGCGCACGGCCTCCGACATGCCCAGCGTGGGAATGGTCGATTCGCGCGTGGAGGCGGCCATTTCGGCGCCGCCCGCGAACAACGCAATGGCAAAGCCGATGGTCAGCACATAGACAAGCGTCTTGCACCAGAACTGCACCTGCGGCGGCAGCGCCTTCACCAGCGAATCCAGGCCGATGTGGCCGGCGTCCCGCACACCGGCGGACGCGCCGAACATGGCGACCGAAATCACCAGCAGCAGCGCGACCTGCTCCACGTAGGGCGGGGCGTCGTTGAAGACGTAGCGCAGCACCACGCCATAGACGACGACCCCGAGCAGGCCGACAAGGCACACGCACGCGATGTACATGGCCCAGCGCGACAGCCGTGCGTTCAGTGAGGTAAGCAAGCTCATGTCCGGCGTGCGTTACTTGGTGTTGACGATTTCCTGCACCAGCGCCTTTTGCTCCGGCGTGGTCGCAAACTTGTCCCACACCGGCTTCTCGACCTCGACGAAGCCCTTGCGGTCGATTTCCGAGGCCGCCACGATCTTGGCGCCGCCCTTGATGACGGCCGCCTTGGCGTCCTTCTCGCGCGGTTCCCACAGCTTCACGTAGTAGGGCACCGAGTCTTTGGCGGCCTTGCGGATCGCGGTCTGTTCTTCCTTGGTGAGCGTGTCCCAGATCTTCTTGGAGAACACCAGCACCTCTGGCGTCATGACGTGCATGGTCTCGGAGTACACCGGCGCGGCCTCGAAGTGCTTGGCCTCTTCGTACGAGGGGTAGTTGTTCTCGGCGGCGTCCACCAGGCCGGTCTTCAGGCCGGTGTAGACCTCGGCGATGGGCATGGGCGTGGGCGAGGCGCCGGTGGCGCTCACCAGGCTCACCATCAGGTCGGAGGGCTGCACGCGGATCTTCAGGCCCTTCATGTCGGCCACCGACTTGATCGGCTTCTTGGCATACACCGAGCGCGCGCCGCTCTCATACATGCACAGGCCGATGAAGCCGGCCTTCTCGAAAGCGGCCAGCACCTTGTCGCCGGCCGGGCCGTACATGGCCTTGCGGAAATGCTCGATGTCGCGGAACAGGAAGGGCAGCGACGGAATCACCGACTCCGGCACGATGCCGTGGAACGAGGCGCTGCTCACGCGCACCATGTCCAGCGCGCCGATCTTCACCTGCTCGACCGTGTCCTTCTCCGAGCCCAGCGAGCTGTCCGCGAAGATCTTGATGTTGTCCTTGCCACCGGTGGCCTTCGACAGCTCGTCGCCCATGAACTTCACCGCCTGGTTGGTGGGAAAGTCCTTGGCATGCACCTCGGCGGAACGGAAGGTGCGCGCCATGGTGATGTGAGATGCCGTGAGTGCGATCAGTCCGATCGCGATCAGGCCCGACAGCTTCTTCATTTGTAGTGATTTCATTTTTGATGCTCCTCGGTGGATGAAAGGAAAACGCAGCGGATGAGCGACCGGCTCAGAGGCCGAAAGCGGGCTCCGCAAGGCCCTGTGCGCCGGGCCGCAGCGCAAACACGCCGCCGGCCAGTGGTTGGTCCGACAGGTCGATGCCGCCGGGTCGGATGGAGGTGACGAACAGCGTGTCCAGGCCCGCGCCGCCAAAGGCGCACATGGCGGGCTTTTTCACCGGCACATGCAGCGAGCGGTCGAGCTGGCCGTCGGGCGTGAAGCGGTGCACCAGGCCGGCGTCGTTGCCGCAGATCCAGTAGCAGCCGTCGGTGTCCATGGCGGCGCCGTCGGGGCGCCCGGGCAGGGGCTTCATGTCGATGAACAGGCGGCGGTTGGCGGGCGTGCCGCTGTCGGTGTCGTAGTCGAAGGCCCAGACGGCCTGCACCGTGGGGTGCGAGTCCGACAGGTACATCGTGCGGCCGTCGGGGCTGAAGGCCAGGCCGTTGGGCACGATGAAGTCGTCCAGCCGAAGGGCGGCGCTGCTGTCGCCCTTGGCGTAGCTGTAGAGGCTGCCAACGCGCGCACCGGCGGCCATGTCCAGCAGCATGGTGCCGGCCCAGAAGCGGCCTTGCCGGTCGCAGCGGCCGTCGTTGAAGCGCATGGCCGGCGCGGCGTGTTCGACGGGCGCAAGCGACGTGGCGGCCAGGGTGCCGTCGGCCTGCGGCGCCAGCGAGAACAGGCCGCTCTCCATGCCGGCGATCCATTCGCCGGGCACATCCGCGCGCGGTGCGATGCAGGCGATCATTTCGTTCGCCGTCCACTGCGCATGGCCTTGGCTCGCATGCCAGCGGTTCAGCGTGCGCGCGGGAATGTCCACCCAGTACAGCGCCTGCTGCGCGGCATGCCACACCGGGCTTTCACCGGTGGCGTTGCGCGCGTCGAGAACGAGTTCAGCTGGCATCGCCGAACGGGCCTTGCGCGGTGAAGGCGCCGCCCTGGTAGATGGCGTTGGGGTCGGTGGGCGCCACGGCGGGCTGCTGCTCGACCTTGTCGCGGAACACTTCCGAGCCGTCCTGCGGCACATAGCCCAGGTGCGCGGCGGCGCTGTTGTCCCACCACACGTCGCGGTTGTTCGACATGCCGTAGACCACGGTGTGCTTCACGTCGGGCGTGAACAGCGACTTCTCGATCAGCGTGGTGAGGTCGCGGTAGCTCAGCCAGGTGCTCATCATGCGGCGGTTGAGCGGCTCGGGGAATGAGGAGCCGATGCGGATGCTCACCGTCTCGATGCCCCAGCGGTCGAAGTAGAACTGCGCCACGTCTTCGCCGAAGGACTTCGACAGCCCGTAGTAGCCGTCGGGGCGGCGCGTGGCGTGCGCGTCGATGTGCTCGCTCTGCTTGTAGAAACCGATCACGTGGTTGGAGCTGGCGAACACCACGCGCTTCACGCCATGGCGGCGCGCGGCCTCGTAGATGTGGAACACGCCCTTGATGTTGGCCTCGAGAATTTCCTCGAAAGGCCGCTCGACCGACACGCCTCCCAGGTGAACGATGGCGTCGCAGCCGCTCACCAGCGCATCCACGGCGGCCTTGTCCGACAGGTCGCAGGGCTGCACTTCTTCGTGCGCATCGGCGGCGGGCGCCAGCGAGGCGATGTCGGACAGGCGCAGCACTTCTGCATAAGGCTTGAGCCGCTCGCGCAGCACCTTGCCAAGGCCGCCGGCCGCGCCGGTCAGCAGCAGCCGGTTGAGTTTGTTGTTCGAGGCTTCCATCGTGGCGCGTCCGTTCAGAGTTTGGTGATGCGTTCGGGCAGGTCGCGGCCGTGGTACTTCTTGTAGATCGCGTTCAGCTTGCCGTTCTTCTGGTTCGTGACGACCCAGTTGTTCACCCATTCCTTGAGCTTGGGCTGCTCTTTGTTCAGTGCGATGCCCAGGTCGAAGTCTTTCTGCGCGAACTTCAGCTCCAGGTTCTTGGTGGGCGCCTGCTTCACCATTTCGCTGAGGTTGGACGGCGTGCTGGAGAACAGGTCGATCTGGCCCGTGACCATCGAGGTGATGAGCGTGGCGTCGTCCTCGTAGCGCACGATTTCCGCGCCCTTGGCTTGCTGCGTGGTGAGCGTGTCGTTCACGGTGGCGCGCGTCAGGCCGATGCGCTTGCCGTTCAGGTCGGCGTAGTCGGCCACCTTGATGCTCTTGGGGCCGCCCACGATGATGCTGATGACGGCGTAGGGCACCGAGAAGTCGACGACCTTCTCGCGCTCGGGCGTGATCGACAGGTCGGCAATGACCAGGTCGGCGCGCTGCGCCTGCAGCGTGGGCACGCGCGCGGCGTTGGTGATGGACACGATTTCGAGCTTCACGCCCAGGTCTTTTGCCAGCTGCGTGGCGGTGTCCACGTCGGAGCCGGTGGGCTGCAGGTTGGCGTCGGCAAACGAGAACAGCGGGGTGCCCATGGCAATGGCCACGCGAACCTTGCCGGCCTTCTTGATGTCGTCGAGCTGGTCGGCCAACGCCGCTTGCGCGACGCCGCCCACGAGGGCCAGCGCGATGCAGGTGCGGGTGAAGGTGTTGCCGAGTTTCATTGAGTGTCTCCTGGAGTGAATTGGTATGGGAGCTGAATGACGCGGGCTGCCTGCCTACAGCCCGTTGTTCAGAAAGGCGCGCAGCTCTTGCGTCTTGGGCGCGTCGAGCATTTCGCCGGGGCCGGTCTCCCAGACCGTGCCCTGGTGCATGTAGATGATTCGGTCGGCCACGCGCTTGGCAAAGGCCATTTCGTGCGTGACCAGCAGCATGGTCATGCCGCCGGCCGCAAGGTCTTCCATCACGCGCAGCACCTCGCCGGTGAGCTGCGGGTCGAGCGCGGAGGTGACCTCGTCGAACAGCATCACCTTGGGCGACATTGCGAGCGAGCGCGCAATGGCCACGCGCTGCTGCTGGCCGCCGGAGAGTTGTTCGGGGTAGGCGTCGGCCTTGGCCTTCAGGCCGACCTGGTCTAGCACGCGAACGGCCACGTCGGCCGCCTCGCCGCGCGACTGCTTCTTCACGTGGCGCAGCGCCAGCATGATGTTCTCCTGCACCGTGAGGTGGGGGAACAGGTTGTAGCTCTGGAACACGATGCCCACTTCAAGGCGCAACTGCTTCAGGTCGACGCCGGGGCTGTCCACGCGCATGCCGCAGACCTCGATGGTGCCCTTGTCGATCACTTCCAGCCGGTCGATGCAGCGCAGCGCCGTGCTCTTGCCCGAGCCGCTGGCGCCGATGATGGCGAGCATCTCGCCCTTGGCGACCTCGAACGAAACGCCCTTCAGAACCTGATTGGCCCCAAAGCTCTTGTAGACGTGGTCCAGCTTAACGATTGGCGACATTGAGCTTCTTCTCCATCGCTTCGCTCCAACGCGACAGCGGATAGCACAGGGCGAAATAGAAAGCACCGACCAGGAAGAAAACCAGGAAGGGCTGGAAGATGGTGTTGTTGATGATTTGCCCGGCGCGCGTGAGCTCGACGAAGCCGATCACCGAGGCCAGCGAGGTCATCTTGATGATCTGCACCAGAAAGCCGACCGTGGGCGGCAGCGACAGGCGCACCGCCTGCGGAATGATCACCAGGCGCAGCGTTTGCCAGCGCGAGAAGGCCAGGCATTCGGACGCCTCCCATTGCGGCTTGGGCATGGCCTCGATGCAGCCGCGCCAGATGTCGCCCAGGTAGGCGCTGACGTAGATCATCATCGCCAGCCCGGCGGCCACCAGCGAGGGCAGCGACAGGCCGTACACCGACAGCCCGAAGTACACGATGAACAGCAGGATCAGCAGCGGAATGCCCTGAATGCACTCGATGTACAGCACCGCGAACCAGCGCAGCCACGTGCGCGGCGAGATGCGCGCGAGCATCAGCCCGAAGCCGCCGATGGCGCCCAGCACAAAGGCGAGCGCAGACAGCAGCAGCGTCCAGCCGATCGACTGCACCAGGTACATCAGGTGCGTGAAGGTAAAGTGGCCGATGCTCATGCGGCACCGCCGTGCGCGGCCACGGTGACCGCTGCAGCCGTGGGCTGCGCCTTGCCCGCCTGCGCGGTGGCCCGGCGAATGACGCGGCGGCGGCGGAACATGTACTCGCCCAGCGCCCACGTCACCAGCTTGATGAACAGCGACAGCATCAGGTACAGCGCCGCCACCACGATGTAGGTCTCCAGCGAGCGGAAGGTGTCCGACTGCACCGTGTTGGCAATGGCCGTGAGCTCTTCGGCCGAGATCTGCGAGGCCATGGCCGAGGCCTGCATCATCAGCAAGAACTGGCTCGTGAGGGCGGGGTACACCTTCTCGATGGACGGCTGCAGCATCACGTGCCAGCCGATGCGCCACTTGGACAGCCCCAGGCATTCGGCCGCCTCGATCTGCCCGCGCGGCACCGACTCCAGCCCGGCGCGAATGATCTCGGCGGCGTAGGCCGCGATGTTGATGACCATTGCGAGCACCGCGGCCGCGAAGGTCGGCATGCGTACCCCGAAGCTGGCCAGGCCGAAGTACAGCAGGAAGATCTGCACCAGGAACGGCGTGTTGCGCACGATCTCGATGTAGACGGTGCAGGCGCGCGACAGCGGCTTGATCTGGCTGCGCTTGGCAAAGGCCACCAGCGTGCCAATGCAAACGCCGATGACCACCGCCAGCGCGGTCATCTTCAGCGTCAGCCAGGCACCGTTGATGAAAACGGGCCAGTACGATGCCAGCGGAGCGAAGTCGAGCGAATACTTCATGTGAATGCCGTGCGGAGCGTCGTGCGTTCCTGGAGCCGAAGGCGCCCTGCGGCGCGGCTTCCAAGCGATTTGAGTGATAAGTTATCTGTTGTCGTACAACTTGTTGGGGATTATCATCGTGACCATGGTTCAGTCGATTGCGGGTAATCCCTTGGTATCAGCGGCGCCGGTGGAAACCGCGCCGGGCGGCTTGGGGGCGGGCGCCGCGTTCGTGGGTCGCCCGCGGCCGAAGGCCCGTGGCCTGGCCCACGGTCTGGTGGAAGACCTGGGCGAGAAAATTCGCAGCCAGTCGCTGCGACCGGGCGACAAGCTGCCGACCGAGTCGGCCATCATGCAGGCCTATGGCGTGAGCCGCACCGTGGTGCGCGAGGCGCTGTCCAAGCTGCAGGCCGGCGGGCTGGTCGAAACGCTGCACGGCGTGGGCACCTTCGTGCTGCAGCCGCGCGCCAGCGGTGTGTTTCGCCTCGACCCTGGCGAAATTGCCGCCTCCGTCGACGTGCTGGCCGTGCTGGAGCTGCGCATCAGCCTGGAGACCGAATCGGCCGGCTTGGCCGCCAGCCGCCGCACCGACGAACAGCTGGTGGCCATGCGCGATGCACTCGACGACTTCGAGAAGAACGTGGCCGTGGCCGGCGACACCGTGGGGCCCGACTTTCGCTTTCACCTGCAGATTGCGCAGTCGACCGGCAACCCGTACTTCGCGGACATCATGCGGCACCTGGGCACCACGCTGATTCCGCGCACGCGCATCAGCGCCATTCGCACGCACGAGGGCGGGGCGCCTTACCTGAGCCGCGTGAACCGCGAGCATGAAGAGATCTACGCGGCCATTGCGCGGCGCGACCCCGAGTCGGCGCGCGCGGCCATGCGCATCCACCTGACCAACAGCCGCGAGCGGCTGCGCATGGCGCAGGAAGCCGCGCAGCAAAAGGCCAAGGCCGAGGCCGATGCCGGCGGCGCAGGGCAGGGCGCCGCGGGCACGGCCGCGCCTTCGCCTGGTCGCTCGCCCCGCTGACTTTTTCTTGTCCCTCGATCTGGACAAGTTGTTTTTGTAGTTGTACGATGACTGATAACTTGCACGGTGGAGCGTGCGAGGCCGTGACCTCATCGAACAATCAGGAGACAAGCATGACCATCAACCGACGCGGCGCACTCGGTGCCGCCCTTGCCACCACACTGGCTGCCAGCCTGCCCGTGCGCGCCTTCGCTCAAGCAGCGCAGGGCACGCAAGGCGCGGGCGCCAACTGGCCCTTGCGGCCCATCAAGCTCATCGTGCCGTACCCCCCGGGCGGCTCGTCGGACATCATTGCGCGCTCCATCAGCCAGCCGCTGTCGGAGGCGCTGGGGCAGTCCGTCATCATCGACAACCGCGCGGGCGCCAACGGCAACCTGGGCGCCGACATGCTGGCCAAGGCGCCGGCCGACGGCTACACCCTCATGCTGTGCGACCTGGGCGCGCTGGCCATCAGCCCGTCGCTGTACCCCAAGCTGCCGTTCGATCCGTCGAAGGACCTGCGCAGCGTGGCCATGCTGGCCTACTCGCCGCACCTGCTGGTGGTGCACCCCTCGGTGCAGGCGAATTCGCTGAAGGAGCTGGTCGAGCTGTCGAAGAAGAGCGACTTCAACTTTGCCGTGACTGCCAGTGGGAGCACCGCGCACCTGGCCGGCATCGAGCTGCAGCGCAAGGTGGGTGCCAAGTGGGAATACGTGCCCTACAAGGGCGGCGTGCAGGCCGTGCTCGACACCGTTTCGGGCCAGACCCAGGTGCTGATGAACGGCATGCTCGCCACCTATCCGCAGGTGCAGGCCGGCAAGCTCAAGCTGATTGCCGTGTCCAAGGCCACGCGCATGCCGCTCATCGGCAACGTGCCGACCATTGCGGAGCAGGGCGCGCCCGGCTACGAGTCGGGCACCTGGCAAGGCGTGGTGGCGGCGCGCGGCGTACCCGACGCGGTGGTCGCACGACTGAACCGCGAGCTGGTGCGCATCATTCGCACGGCCGACATCCGCGCCCGCCTCGCGGGCCAGGGTGCCGAGGTGGTGACCATGACCTCGCCGGAGCAGGACCAGTTCTTCGCCAAGGAACGCGCGCGCTGGGCGCAGGTCATCAAGGAAGCCAACGTCAAGCTCGACTGAGCGGCCGGCCTCGCTTCTTTTTCAGTCCTTTCATTTCATTTTTCAAACCTTCACTGGACTCTCCCCATGAACCCGCAAGAACTCAAGACCATCATGGGCTCCGGCCTGCTTTCGTTCCCGTTGACCGACTTCGACAGCAACGGCGACTTCAACGCGCAAAGCTACGTCAAGCGCCTTGAATGGCTGGCGCCCTACGGCGCGAGCGCGCTGTTCGCGGCCGGCGGCACGGGCGAGTTCTTCTCGCTGACGGGCGAGGAGTACCCCGGCATCATCAAGACCGCGGTCGACACCTGCCGCGGCGTGGTCCCCATCATTGCCGGCGCCGGTGGCCCCACGCGCTTTGCCATTCAGTGCGCGCAAGCCGCCGAGAAGGCCGGCGCGCACGGCATCCTGCTGCTGCCGCACTACCTCACCGAAGCCGGCCAGGAAGGTCTGGCCGCGCATGTGGAAGCGGTGTGCAAGAGCGTGAAGTTTGGCGTGATCGTCTACAACCGCGCGTCGAGCCGCCTCAAGCCCGAAACGCTGGCCGGCCTGGCCGAGCGCAACCCCAACCTGGTGGGCTTCAAGGACGGCATCGGCGACATCGAAGCCATGGTCGCCATCTACCAGCGCATGGGTGACCGCTTCGCCTACCTGGGCGGCCTGCCCACGGCCGAGGTCTATGCAGCCGCCTACAAGGCCATGGGCACGCCGGTGTACTCGTCGGCTGTCTTCAACTTCATTCCGAAGACCGCCATGGACTTCTACAAGGCCGTGGCCGCCGACGACCTGAAGACCCAGCACCACCTGCTGAAGACCTTCTTCATGCCCTACCTGGAGCTGCGCAACCGCACGCCCGGCTACGCCGTGAGCATCGTGAAGGCCGGCGCCAAGATCGTCGGCCACGACGCCGGCCCCGTGCGCGCACCGCTCACCGACCTGAAGCCCTCCGAGATGGAAGAGCTCAAGGCGCTGATCGACGCGCTCGGCCCGCAGTAAAAACAAAAAAACCTGCGGCGGTGCGCCGGTCGGCAGGTCGGCCGGTGAAAAACGACAGCAACAACAACCGAGACAAGACGACATGTCCCTCAAGAAGTTCTTCCTCATGGCCGCCGCGGCCGCAACGCTCTCCGGCTGCGCGATGATGCCCGCGGGCGGCGGTGCGCCGGCGGCCTCTGCCCAGGCCGAAGTGGCTGCTGCAGCCGAACGCCTGCGCATCGCCATGATCGACCCCACCGCCGCGGCGCTGAGCGCGCTGGTGGCCGACGACCTGAGCTACGGCCACTCGGGCGGCAAGGTCGACACCAAGGCCAGCTTCATCGCCGACCTGGTGGACGGCAAGTCCGACTTCGTCACCATCGTCATCACCGAGCAGACCATCAAGGTGGTGGACGCCAACACCGCCATCGTGCGCCACGCGCTCGCGGCCGACACCAACGATTCGGGCAAGCCCGGCAAGGTGGCGCTGAAGATCCTCGGGGTCTGGCAAAAACAGGGCGGAAGCTGGAAACTGTTGGCCCGCCAAGCCGTTCGCACCTGACGCCCATGAGCCACCACCAGACCCCCACCATCACCGCCATGCGCGTGGTTCCCGTTGCGGGCCACGACGGCATGCTGATGAACCTGAGCGGCGCGCACGGCCCGTTCTTCACGCGCAACCTGCTGATCCTGACCGACAGCGCCGGGCGCACCGGCGTGGGCGAAGTGCCCGGCGGCGAAAAGATCCGCCAGACGCTGGAAGACGCGCGCAGCCTCATCGTCGGCCAGCCCATCGGCAACCACAACGCCGTGCTCAACAGCATGCGCCGCGAGTTCGCCAACCGCGACAGCGGCGGGCGCGGCCAGCAGACCTTCGACCTGCGCGTGACCATCCATGCGGTCACCGCCGTGGAAGCCGCGCTGCTCGACCTGCTGGGCCAGTTCCTCGAAGTGCCGGTGGCCGCCTTGCTCGGCGAAGGCCAGCAGCGCGACGCGGTGCAGATGCTGGGCTACCTGTTCTACGTGGGCGACCGCACAAAGACCGACCTGCCATACCAGACCGACCCCGGCGCAGACAACGACTGGTTCCGCCTGCGCCATGAAGAAGCCATGACGCCCGAGGCCATCGTGCGCCTGGCCGAGGCCACGCATGCGCGTTACGGTTTCACCGACTTCAAGCTCAAGGGCGGCGTGCTGCGCGGCGAGGAAGAGGTCGAGGCCATCCGCGCGCTGCACGAGCGCTTTCCGCAGGCCCGCGTCACGCTCGACCCCAACGGCGGCTGGCTGCTGCAGGACGCGATTCGCCTGTGCCGCGACCTGCATGGCGTGATGGCCTATGCCGAAGACCCGTGCGGTGCCGAAGGCGTGTTCTCGGGCCGCGAGGTGATGGCGGAATTTCGCCGCGCCACCGGCCTGCCCACCGCCACCAACATGGTTGCCACCGACTGGCGCGAGCTGGTGCACAGCCTGTCGCTGCAGTCGGTCGACATTCCGCTGGCCGACCCGCACTTCTGGACCATGCAGGGCTCGGTGCGCGTGGCGCAGCTGTGCCAGGCCTGGGGCCTGACCTGGGGTTCGCATTCGAACAACCACTTCGATGTGTCGCTCGCGATGTTCACGCACGTGGCGGCTGCCGCACCGGGCAAGGTGACGGCCATCGACACGCACTGGATCTGGCAGGACGGCCAACGCCTCACCAAGGCGCCTCTGCAGATCGAAAGCGGCTTCGTGCAGGTGCCCACGCGCGGCGGCCTGGGCGTGGAGCTCGACATGGTCGAGGTCGAGAAGGCGCACCAGCTTTATTTGAAGCACGGCCTGGGCGCACGCAACGATGCGCAGGCGATGCAATATCTGATTCCCAACTGGACTTTCGACAACAAGCGCCCGTGCATGGTGCGCTGAAGGAAACGACGCAATGCAGAACTTCGACAACCTCATCGCCGGCGAATGGCGTGCTGGCGCAAGCTACAGCGCCAACATCAACCCGAGCAACCTGTCCGACGTGCTCGGCCAGTACACCCAGGGCGACGCCGCACATGTAGACGCCGCCGTGGCAGCCGCCACCGCAGCCTTCCCGGCCTGGGCCACGGGCAGCATCCAGGCGCGCTCCGACGCGCTCGACAAGATCGGCACCGAGATCCTCGCGCGCAAGGAAGAGCTGGGCACGCTGCTGGCGCGCGAAGAAGGCAAGACCAAGGCTGAAGGCATGGGCGAAGCCGCGCGCGCGGGGCAAATCTTCAAGTTCTTCGCGGGCGAGTGCCTGCGCCTGTCGGGCGAGCTGCTGCCTTCGGTGCGGCCGAACATCGGCGTCGAGATCACACGCGAGCCGGTCGGCGTGGTCGGCCTCATCACGCCGTGGAACTTCCCCATCGCCATTCCGGCCTGGAAGATCGCGCCTGCGCTGGCCTTCGGCAATTGCGTGGTGCTCAAGCCCGCGGACCTGGTGCCGGGCAGCGCCTGGGCGCTGAGCGAAATCATCAGCCGCTCGGGCATTCCGGCTGGCGTGTTCAATCTGGTGATGGGCCGCGGCAGCGTGATCGGCGAGGCGCTGGTCAAGCACCCCGGCATTCATGCGATCAGCTTCACGGGCTCGGTGGGCGTGGGCCGCAATATCGCGATCCAGTGCGTCACCAACCACAAGAAGGTGCAGCTCGAAATGGGCGGCAAGAACCCACAGGTGATTCTTGACGACGCCGACCTGGCGCAGGCGGTGGAGCTGAGCGTGCAGAGCGCGTTCTATTCGACCGGTCAGCGTTGCACGGCCTCGAGCCGCCTGATCGTCACCGAAGGCATCTATCCGAAGTTCATCGAGGCGATGAAGGCTCGCATGGCCAAGATCAAGGTGGGCGATGCTTTGGCGCAAGGGACCGATGTGGGCCCGGTGTCGTCGAAGTCGCAGCTCGACCAGGACATGGAGTACGTCGCCATCGGCAAGGGCGAGGGCGCCACGTTGGCGGCGGGTGGCGAGCTGTTGAAGCTGGAGACGGATGGCTACTACATGTCGCCGGCGTTGTTCAGCGAATCGGCTGCGGCGATGCGCATCAACAAGGAAGAGATCTTCGGCCCGGTGGCGAGTGTGATTCGGGTAAAAAATTACGAGGAGGCATTGGCCACGGCGAATGACACGGAGTTCGGTCTGTCCGCCGGCATCGCCACCACGTCACTGAAGTACGCGACGCACTTCAAGCGTCACAGTCAGGCGGGCATGGTGATGGTTAACCTGCCGACGGCGGGTGTCGATTACCACGTGCCGTTCGGCGGTCGCAAGGGGTCGAGTTATGGTCCGCGTGAGCAGGGCAAGTACGCGCAGGAGTTCTTCACTACTGTGAAGACTGCCTATACGTTGGCTTGATTTTTTGCTGGTTTTTGGAAGCCCCCTTTTGGGGGCTTTTGTTTTTTTGGGCTCCGTCGTTTGGGCGCTGTTACGTTCATTCAGGGCGTGTGCACAGGCCGCCGGGTGCTCCCCTCCGCGAATGTCCCCCGGCCTGCGGCCTCCTCCTTTATTTCGCTGCGGGAGCACCCGACGCCCTGTGCACCTGGGCACGTTCTGAGTGATCGCGCGATCAACCACTGCTCTGTCCAACGCTCACGCCGATGGGGTGCCTTGCGCAGCGAAATAAAGGAGGAGGGGCGAAGCCCCGGGGGACATTCGCGGAGCAAGGCACCCCGTCGGCGTGAGCGTCGCCCTGAATGACTCCCGCAACAACACTCAAGACGACGCCGCCTTCCGCCCCCGACGCATCAAGAACTCGATCAGCTCGAACACCCCTTCACTGATCAACGCCAACGCCGCAGCCGGCAACGCACCCGCTATCAAAAGCTCACGGTCGTTCAAGGCAAGACCCGTCACGATGCGCTCACCGAACCCGCCCGCGCCAATGAAGGCGGCGATGGTCGCGGTGCCGATGGCGATGGCCGTCGCCGTTCTCACGCCCGCCAACAACGTCGGCAAAGCGAGCGGCAACAACACCAGGCGAAGACTCTGCGGCGGCGTCATGCCCAGCGCCGTGCCCGCCAGGCGCAGACCCTGCGGCACCTCCGTCAGGCCCGTCACCGTGTTGCGCATGATCGGCAACAGCGAATACAGCGTCAGCGCAATCAACGCCGGCAAGGCTCCGATGGCGCCGAGCATCGAGATCAACACCGCCAACAACGCCAGCGACGGCACCGTCTGCATCAGGCTGGCCAGCCCCAGCACCACCGCGCGCAAGCGCACATGCGGGAACACCAGAATCGCGATCGGCACGCCGATGAGAATGGCGATGCCCACCGACACCGCCACCAGCAACAAGTGCTGCCGCGCCAGCTTCCACAGGTCGGGGCCGAACAGCTTGGCCATGAAGCCGCGGCGTGCCTCCTGGGGCTGTGCCTGCGCTTGTGTTTTCGCGTCCTTGCCCGTGCTTGCAAGAAAGTCGCGCGCAATCGTGTCGAAGGGCACGCTCTGCAGCTCGGCACGCGCGTTCATCGCGATCATCGCGTGCTCGTCGACCTTGCCTTCCAGCGTCTTCATCGCAGCCCACGCCTGCGGCAGGCGCGTGGGCAGGTCGAGCTTGTAGAGCACCACGGCGTCGTAGCGCGGAAAGTATTTCTTGTCGTCCTCCAGCACGCGCAGGCCGAGCTGCTCGATCTTCGCGTCGGTGGTGTAGATGTCGATCACGTCGATCTGCTTTGCAGCCAACGCGTCATAGGCCAGGCCGTGGTCCAGGCCGTTCGGCACCTGCGTGAAACCGTAGCGCTGCGCCAGGCCCTTCCAGCCGTCGGCGCGGCCGATGAATTCGTTCGACAGGCCGAGCTTGAGCGTGGGGTGCTTCGCCAGGTCGCTCAAGGTACGCAGGCCGAGCTTGTCGGCATCGGCGGCACGCACCGCCAGGGCGTATCCGTCGTTGAAGCCCAATGGAATGGCCACGCCCAGGCCCAGCGGCGCGAGCGACGCGTTCATGGCCTCGCGCGTGTCCGCCGGCTGGCCCTTGAGGATCTCCTGCGCGATGGTGCCGGTGTATTCGGCGTACATGTCGATGGCGCCGGAGCGCAGCGCCTCGTACACGATGGCGGTGTTGCCAAGGCCCTGGCGCACGACGGGTGGCGACGCGGTGTGCGGCGCGGCGGTCTGCGCCAAAAGCTCGGCCAGGATGTACGACTCGGTGAAGCGCTTGGAGCCGACGCGCAAGGTGTCATCGGCAGCCTGCGCGGCGCAAGCCATGCCGAACCAGCTCAGCAAGAGCAGCGATGCGAGGTGCCAGAAGCGAAGGCTGGAGCGGCGGTGCAAGCGGTGCAAGCTAGGCAAGGGGTGCATCGCGGGCAGTTTATAGACAACGCCGCGTTCGGCGTACCCGCCAATCTCCTACACGCCGTCGTGCGCGCAACCGATGCGCCGGCGTGCCTTGGGCGCGCATCATTCTGTTTCATGAAGACCTCATCTCCACAGCCCGCAAAGCCGGTCGCACGTCCCTCCGAACCTGCTGCCGACCGGCCCGATCCGTTGCCCGCCGCCGACGTGCACGGCCTGCGCGAACTGCCCGGCGTGCATGTCGATGGCTACAGCCTGCAGCTGCGCGACAAGGACGGTTTTGTCGGCGACCAGGCCAGCCAGACCGCGTTCAGGGAACTGCTGGAGCGCTGGCGCAAGCGCCGCCGCAAGAACGGCAAGGACCCACTGGGCGAGCTGCATTCGCGCGACCTGAGCAAGAAGGACCTCGACCGCGCACTCAGCGCCAAGAAGGCCTCGGAGGCTGCCGATGTGATGCACGGCGTGATCGAGGAGTTCACGGAAGAACTGGCCTCGGTGATCCAGCGCTTTCTGCGCCAGCCGTCGTGGCAGAAGGTGGAACGCATCGTGATCGGCGGCGGTTTTCCGGAGAGCGACGTGGGCGAGCGCGCGGTGCTGCAGACCGGCGCCATCCTTGAAGAACTGGGCCTGCATGTGCAGCTGGGCCGGTTGTCGCACAACGTGGACGACGGCGGGTTGATCGGCTGGGTGCACCTCACGCCCGAGGCGCTGCTGAAGAAGTACGACGCCATCCTTGCAGTGGACATTGGCGGCACCAACGTGCGCTGCGGCATCGTGAAGACGCGCTACCGCAAGACGCAAGACTTCTCGCGCGCGGAGGTGGTGCGGCGTGAGAAATGGCGCCATGCCGACGAAGGCCCCAACCGCAGCTTCATGGTCGAGCACATCGCCGACATGCTGATGGACATGGTGCGCTACAGCGAGCGCAAGAAGATTCGGCTGGCGCCCTTCATCGGCATCGGCTGCCCGGGGCTCATTCGCTCCGACGGCTCCATTGCGCGCGGCGCGCAGAACCTGCCCGGCGATTGGGAAAGCCATGCCTTCCATCTGCCCACCGCCGTGTGGCGCCGCATGCTGATGCTGGGCGCCGACCCGATGCTGGTGCTGATGCACAACGACGCGGTGGTGCAGGGCCTGAGCGAGCTGCCCTTCATGCGCGACGTGAAGCACTGGGGCGTGCTGACCATCGGTACGGGGCTGGGCAACGTGAGCTTTACCAACACGCCGATGCCGCAGGAACTCAAAGAGGCGAAGAGCGAGAAGAAGAACCAGTCGAAGAAGAACCAGTCGAAGAAGGCGGTGAAGCAGAAGAAAACGACGCCTGGGGCGTGACGCGCGTCACCGCGGACACGCTGGCGGTGTTGCCCGCCGCATCCACCGCGCGCGCCTCGATGTTGGCGTAGCCCGCAGCCGATGGCGTCCAGCGGCAAGAGAAGGGCGCGGCCCGCAGGCTGCACACGGTCTTGCCGTCGACGATGAAGCTCAGTTGCGCCACGCCGGCCGATGCATCGGCCTCCAACTGCGCAGGGGCCTTGGCCGTGGCTGCCGGGGGTATCGCCATGGCGACCACCGGTGGTGTGGCAATGGAAGGCGGCTGCACGATGACCTGGGCCGACGCCACCGTGCTGTTGCCCGCGGCGTCCACGCCCACCACCCGAATCGTCTGCATGCCCGCGCTCGTGGGCGTCCAGCTGCAGGTGTAGGGCGGGGCAGTGAAGGTGCAGATGGGAATGCTGTCGCTGCCCAGCACCTTGACGCCCCATACGCCCACGTTGTCGATCACCGCCGGCGCAATCACGGTGGGTTGGCCCACCGTGGCCGTGGAAGGCGCGGCCAGCGAAACGGTGGGCGGCGTCACGTCGATGCCGCCCAGCGCCAGGTCGATGGTGAACATGCCCTGGCCCTGCACGGCCTTCTGCTCGAACGCATCGAAGATGGTGAACCAGCTCGCGCCCGGCGCGCGGCTCTGCGCATGCGCCTTCACCAGCAGCGTGGTCTTGCCCACGGCAAAGCAGCTGAAGCCGCAGTCCCAGTCGAAGACGAAGCGGCCTGCTGCATCGGCCACGCCGGTCACCAGCATCACCAGCGGCTTGCCGTTACCCGGGTTGCGCCACACCGTCACCTGCGCGCCGGCCAGCGCTGCGCCGCTGTCGCGGTCGGTCACGCGCACCTGGGTGGCGGTGGTGCCGGCCATGAACTTGGAGCTGCCCAGCTTGGGCCAGTCGGTCCAGTCGGTGTCGATGTTGGCCTTGGTGCCGGGCGTGAAGCGAATCATCTCCAGCGTGGCGATGCGGTTGGCCGCCGGGTTCAGGCGCTGCTCGAACACGCTGCCCAGCAGCGGGTCGAGGCGCCAGCTCTGGCGGGTCCACCAGTAGCGGTCGCTGTCGTTGGCCAGGGCCAGGTCGGCGATGGGCGCCACGCCGGTGGTGTCGGTCACGGCAATGCCGTTGTAGTACTCGCCCGCGCCGGCGCCAAACACATGCTCCAGCTCGTGCAGCAGGGTCTTGAGCTGTCGGCCCAGGTAGTCCTTCTCGGTGGACTCGGGCGCCGCCGCGCTGGGCGCGCGCGACAGGCGAAGCGGGTCGTGAATGGCCACCCAGTTCAGGTTCCAGGTCACGCCCTTCTGCGGAAAGGTCCAGCTGGTGGAAAGCCCGCCGTGGCTGTAGCCGCGCGCTGATTTGCCGATGCACACCACCACCTCGCCATTGACCAGGCCGCTGTAGCTGCACTGCGGGGCGGTGGCGGGCAGCACCAGCTGCAGATCGGCGCTGGGGTCGAAGACGAAGCTGCGCACGGTTTCGCGCGTGAACACGGTGTTGACGTCGGCCACGTACTGCGCGAGCCGGCGGCCGGCCTCGGCGGCGCCGATGTCGGCGGCCAGCGCGGGGTCGACGATGAACTTCAGGCGGTGCGTGCTGGGCGCGGCGCGGCCTATGTCGTCCATGGCTGCGAAAGCAGTCGGCATTCCAGAGAGCGCGAGCAGAACTGGCAGCAGAAGCGACACGTGGATCCGCGTCGCCCGTGTCATCCGCGTCACCCTTGAAATGAGCGAGAAGAAGGCTCGCATCGGTCGTTCCCCGGCGCCGGGGCATGAAACTCAAACCAAAGGGGCGCCTGGGTGGGCACGTGCAACATGCCGGGCCCGGGGCGGGCGGCCCCGCGACGCAGGGGGCTCAGGGCATTTGCCAGCGCCGGCCGGCAAACAATTCAGCGGCAGGCCAGCGTGTCAACCACCGAAACCGGTGGGCATTTTAAGGTTGGCGTTCTATTGGTTGCACAAGCGTTGCATCTGTGCACCGAACATTACAACTGGAAAGCGACCGTCAGCAGCAGCCCTTCGACCACGTCGCGCATCAGCCCCGGGCGCCGCGCGCGGTAGGGCTCGCCGGCCGAGGCGGTGGTCTCGATCCACTCGGCCAGCCAGTCGATTTCGTCGGCGCCGTAGAACACCACGGCCGCCTCGTGGTTCAGCAGCAGGCTGCGCAGGTCGAGGTTGATGGAGCCGCACAGGGCCAGCTCTTCATCGACCACCACCGCCTTGGCGTGCGCCATGAAGGGCAGCATGCGAAAGCTCACGCCGGCGCGCGCCAGGTCGCGCATGGCGCGTGCGCGCACGAAGTCGGCCAGCCGGTGGTTCGACTGCGCGGGCATGGCGATGGTGACCTGCACGCCGCGCCGTGCGGCCAGCCGCAGCGCATCGCGCAGGCCGTCGCCGGGCACGAAGTACGGGGTGATCGCCAGGATGCGGTGCTCGGCCCGAAAGCACGCGTCGATCAGCAGCGCATGCGCGGTGTCTTCGGTCTGGTCGGGGCCGCTCGGCAGGAACTGCGCCATGGCGGTGCCCGGGCCTTCGGGCATGTCGTCGCAGGTGATGGCGCGGGCCTTGCGGCTGCTCACGGAGCTCCAGTCGTGGTCGAACTGGCGCGCCGCCGCGGCGGCCACGCTGCCGCGCAGGTCGAACGACAGGTCGAGCCAGGCCTGCGGGTGTTTGTCGTTGCCGGTGAAGTATTCGCCGGCCAGGTTGCGCCCGCCCGACCACAGCCAGCTGTCGTCCGCAATGGTGAACTTGCGGTGGTTGCGCAGGTTGCGCGGCCCGATGCGGCGCAGGCTGAAGAAGGGGCGAAACACGGCCACCTCGCCGCCGGCCGCGCGCAGCCGGTCGAAGTGATGGCGCGGCAATGAAAGGGCGCCAAAGCCGTCCAGCAGCACCCGCACCTTGACGCCTTCGCGCGCGCGCTGGGCCAGCCGGTCGAGCACGGCATGGCCGAGCGCGTCGTTGCCGATGATGAAGGTGCACACGTCGATGCGCTCCTGCGCGCCGTCGATCACCCGCCACAGCGCCTCGCGCGCGGCCTCGCCGTCGGCATGCATGCGGATGGCGCAACGCCCCGGCGCGGCCAGGCCGAAGCTCTCGATCAGGTCGGCCGCCCAGTGGCCCGGTGGCACGGAGCGCGGTGGCCGGGGCGAGCCGGCCGGGCGCAGCTTGCGCTGGCCGAACAGCAGGTACATCGGCAGGAGGAGGTAGGGCATCAGCACCAGCCCCATGACCCAGGCGATGGCCGTGGTGGGCGCGCGCTGCTCGCGGCGCGCGCGGGTGGTCAGCACATAGACCAGCAACGCGAAAGTGACGACGAGGAAATGCTGCGAAGGAGAGGGCAGCCAGTCAAACCTTGAGACGCTTGCAGTAGGCATGGGCCGATGATGCCTCAGCGTTGCGCCGCGGCCCCTGTTCGAACGC
The DNA here is from genome assembly GCF_046156345.1 of Variovorax sp. H27-G14. NCBI lineage: Bacteria > Pseudomonadati > Pseudomonadota > Betaproteobacteria > Burkholderiales > Comamonadaceae > Variovorax > Variovorax sp. H27-G14. The sequence goes on along the minus strand of NZ_JAYLVN010000001.1, from coordinate 60,872 downwards.
TTTCAGCGCTGCAGGAATGTCGGCACGCCGCGCCCCTGCGAGGCCAGGAAACGCATCATCGGGTCGACCACCGCGCGCACCGCGGGCCGTGCGCCCACACGCTCGCGCCAGGCCAGCAGGCGCGGCGTGGCCTCGGTCATGCCGGCGCCCTTGCGGTCGGCGAACACGCAGGCCATGTAGAAGGCGATGTCGGCAAAAGAGTAGGGCCCGGCCAGGTACTCGCGCGTGGCGAGCTGCGCTTCGAGCGTTTCGTAGAAGCGCGCGCAGGCGGCGCAGGCCGCAACCGCCGGGGCGCTCTTCATGTCGTGCTGCAGGCCGAAGAGCCGAATGACGTTGGGAAAGAACACCTCGTCAGACTGGTGCTCCAGCTGCCGCGCGCGGGCGCGCTCGGCAATGCCCGCGGGCCACAGCGCGAGATGCGCTGGGGCGGGGTAGCGGTCTTCGAGGTACTCGAAGATCTGCGTCGAGTCGAACAGCGCCACGCCGCCCACGCCGCCCACGCCGCTCTCTACGCGGTCGGTGTCGTCGCTGCTGTCCGTCAGCACCGGCACCTGCTGCTTCACCGGGTTGACCCGAAGCACCTCCGGGTGCTTGGGCTCGTAGGCGTCGTCTTTGGTGAAGGGCACCATGGTCAGTTCGAAAGGCACGCCTTTTTCGCGCGCCGCAATCTCGACCTTGGCGCCGAACATGCTGAGGGGGCCGGAGTAGATGTGCATCGTCATGGGGTGCGACTTGACCAGAAACCGCCCCTCAATGCATCAGGTTGTGCATCAGGTTGTGCATCAGGTCGTGCCCCAGACTTCCTGCGCCGTCTCCACCACCAGGCGCAGCTTGGCGCGCTGCGCTTCCACCGCAATGTTGTTGCCGTGCACCGTGCTGGAAAAACCGCACTGCGGCGACAGCGCCAGCTGGTCGAGCGAGGCGTACTTGGCGGCCTCGTCGATGCGGCGCTTCAGCTCGTCCTTGTCTTCCATCTGGCCGAACTTGGTGGTCACCAAGCCCAGCACCACGGTCTTGCCCTTGGGCAGGTAGCGCAGCGGCTTGAAGTCGCCCGAGCGGGCGTCGTCGTACTCCATAAAGTACGCATCCAGGTCCATCTCCGACAGCAGCGCCTCGGCCACCGGCTCGTAGTTGCCGGCGGCGGCGTGGGTGCTCTTGAAGTTGCCGCGGCACAGGTGCATGGCCAGCAGCATGCCGGGCGGCTTTTGCGCCACCACCTTGTTGATGAAGGCGGCGTAGCGGTGCGGCAGCTCGTTCGGGTCGTCGCCGCGCTTGCGGGCGGCTTCGCGCATGTGCTCGTCGCACAGGTAGGCGAGGTTGGTGTCGTCCATCTGCACGTAGGTGCAGCCGGCCGCGGCCAGCGAGCGCAGCTCGTCGCCATAGGCCTTGGCCACGTCGTCGTAGAACTCGGGGTCTAGCTCGGGGTAGTGCGCCTTGCTGATGCCGGCGCGGCCACCGCGAAAGTGCAGCATCGTCGGCGAGGGAATCGTCACCTTGGGCATGTTGCCGGCCGAGACTTGGCTCTTCAGGTACTGGAAGTCGGCGAGCTGAATGTCTTTTACATGGCGCACCTTGTCGATCACGCGCATGGCGGGCGGCGCCAGTTCTTCGGTGCCGTCGGGCTTGCGGATGGTGACCGGAATGTCGGTCTTCACGCCGCCGAGCTGGTCGAGAAAGTCGATGTGGAAATACGTGCGGCGGAACTCGCCGTCGGTGATGCTTTTCAGGCCGATGTCTTCCTGGAAGCGGACGATCTCGGTGATGGCCTTGTCTTCGACCAGGCGAAGCTGCTCGGGCGTGATCTCGCCCTTGGCCTTTTGCTCGCGGGCTTCGAGCAGGTACTTGGGGCGCAAAAAGCTGCCCACGTGGTCGTAGCGGGCAGGCAAGGCGGCGTGCTGTGACATGGATGACTCCGTCGTTGTTTGGGGGGAACGAGCAGCATCGTATCGCCTTCGTAATGTCGATGTCTGTATACAGAGGGGTGGGTGTTTACCCTTGAATTGCGCGGAAGTGCTGGAAATTTCTGTGTTTCTGTATACATTGGGTATTCATGAAAACGCCCACGACCGCCTTTCCACTGAACGCCTGGTATGCCGCCGCCTACGACGTCGAAGTGCGTCACGCGCTGCTGCCGCGCACCATCTGCAACCAGAAGGTGGTGCTGTTCCGCCGCACCGACGGCCAGGTGGCCGTGCTGGAAGACGCCTGCTGGCACCGGCTGATGCCGCTCTCTCTGGGCCGCCTGGAAGGTGACGAGCTGGTCTGCGGTTACCACGGGCTGGTCTACAACAGCCAGGGCCGCTGCATCCACATGCCGAGCCAGGAAACGCTGAACCCCTCGGCCTGCGTGCGCAACTTTCCGGCGGTGGAAAAACACCGCTTCGTGTGGATCTGGCCCGGCGACCCGGCCAAGGCCGACCCGGCGCTCATCCCCGACATGCACTGGAACGACGACCCGGCCTGGGCCGGCGACGGCAAGATGATTCGCGTCAACTGCGACTACCGCCTGGTGGTCGACAACCTCATGGACCTCACGCACGAGACCTTCGTGCATGGCTCGTCCATCGGCAACCGCGAAGTGGCCGAGGCACCCTTCGTGGCCACGCACGGCGACCGCTCGGCCACCGTCACGCGCTGGATGGAGAGCATCGACCCGCCGCCGTTCTGGGGCGGGCAGATTCGCCATGCGCGCGGCTACACGGGCAAGGTCGACCGCTGGCAGATCATTCGCTTCGAGGGCCCGTGCACGGTGAACATCGACGTGGGCGTGGCCGAGGCAGGCAGCGGCGCGGTGCCCAAGGGCGACAACCCCGGCGACCGCAGCAAGGGCGTGAACGGCTACGTGCTCAACACCATCACGCCCGAGACCGACAAGACCTGCCTGTACTTCTGGGCCTTCTCGCGCAACTACTGCATCGGCGAACAGCGCCTCACGCACGAGCTGCGCGAAGGCGTGGCCGGCATCTTCCGCGAAGACGAGCTGGTGCTGGAGGCGCAGCAGAAGGCCATGGACGACCACCCCGACCACAAGTTCTACAACCTCAACATCGACGCCGGCTCGATGTGGGCGCGCCGGCTCATCGACCGCATGGTCGAGAAGGAAAAGCCCGCGCGCGCGCCGATTCCGATCCGCCCCGTGGACACCGCCAGCAAGCAGGCCGCATGAAGGTCGCGGCAGTCCCCAGCACCGAGCCCGGCGACAGCGGCAGCTCGCAAGGCGTGAAGGCGCAACTGCGGCTGCGCGAAATGATTCTGGCGGGCGAGCTGCCCGGCGGCGCGCGCATTGCCGAGGTGGCGATCTCCGAGCAGCTCGGCGTGTCGCGCACGCCGGTGCGCACCGCGCTGATGCGGCTCGAACAAGAGGGCCTGCTGGAGGCGCTGCCCAACGGTGGCTATGCGGTGCGCACGTTTTCCGAGCGCGACGTGGCCGACGCCATCGAGCTGCGCGGCACGCTCGAAGGCCTGGTCGCGCGGCTCGCGGCCGAGCGCGGCGCGGCGCCCGTGGTGCTGCGCGAGGCGCGCGCCTGCCTGCAGCGCATCGACGAACTGCTGCGCGAGCCCGCGCTGGACGACGCGGCCTTCTCGCGCTACGTGACGCACAACGAGCGCTTTCATGCGCTGCTGTGCGAAATGGCGGGCAGCCCGGTCATTGCGCAGCAGCTGGAGCGCGTGGTCAACCTGCCGTTCGCGTCGCCTTCGGGCTTTGTCATCGTGCAGGCCAATTCGCCGGCGGCGCGCGACATGCTCGTCATTGCGCAAGACCAGCACCTGCAGGTGCTCGACGCCATCGAGTCCGGCGAGGGCTCGCGCGCCGAGGCGCTGATGCGCGAGCACAGCCGCATCGCGCGGCGCAACCTGCGCGAGGCGTTGCACGGCACGCCCAGCGCCGAGCAGCGCCCGCTGCCGGGCGTGCAGCTGATTCGCCGCCGCGGCTGAGCCGTTTTTTCTTTTCCCCGTCTTTGGTATTGCCCCGATGAAAAGCGATCTTCAATGGATGCAGGCGCAGGTCGTCGCATTGCGCGACGTCACGCCCACCGTGCGCGAGTTCGAACTGCGCCCCCAGAGCGACGAGGGCGTGGATGCCCTGGTCGGCGCCTATGAACCCGGCGCCCACCTGCAGGTGCAGGTGATGACGGCGCAGGGCAAGCTGCAGACCCGCTCTTACTCGCTGGTGGGCGAGGGCGATGGCCGCTGCTGGCGCATTGCCGTCAAGCGGCTGGACGACGGCCGTGGCGGCTCGCTTGCGATGTGGCGGCTGGCCGAGGGCGACCGCCTGCAGGTGAGCGCGCCGCAGAACCACTTTGCGCTCGACCTCTCGGCGCCCGGCTACCTGCTGGTGGCGGGCGGCATCGGCATCACGCCGCTGGTGCTCATGGCGCAGCGGCTGGCCGCGCACGCAAAGCGCGCTGGCGTGCCCGTGACCATGCTCTACGGCGCGCGCAATGCCGAGGAGTTCGGCTACCTGGCGCATCTGAAAGAAGCGCTGGGCGAGGGCGTCACGGCGCACGAAGGCTCGGCCCCCATCGACTTTGCCGCGGCCATCGACGCGCTGCCGACGGGCGGCCAGCTCTACACCTGCGGCCCGGTGCCGATGCTCGAAGCCCTCAAGCGCGCCTGGCACGCGGCCGGCCGCCCCCTGGCGGATCTGCGCTTCGAGACATTCGGCAGCAGCGGGCGCCTGGCGACGCAGCCGTTTCAGGTGCGCATTCCGCGGCACGACCTGACGATCACCGTACCGACCGACAGCACCTTGCTGGAAGCACTCGACGCCGCCGGCGTGCAGACCCTGTGGGACTGCAAGCGCGGTGAATGCGGCCTGTGCGCCATGGACGTGCTGGCGGTGGACGGCGAAATCGACCACCGCGACGTGTTTTTGAGCGAACACGAGAAAGCGTCGACCACGCGCATTTGCGCCTGCGTGTCACGCGCCGTGGGTACGCTCACGCTCGACTCCGCGTACCGCGCCGACCACTGACGCCGCAACACCCGCACAGCAGGGTGGCTGCCGGTTTGCGCGATCATCGCGCAGTTCATTTGTTGATCGCGCAACAAAGGCCCGCGAGCGGGCCGAGGTAGGTGATTGCCTGCTTCGCCGAATGTTGCAAAGTGTTGAAAATAGCCCCGGTTTCGAGTTCCGTCCCTGAAGGAAAAAACATGCAAAGACGCCATCTCATCCAGACCGCCGCCCTGTCGGCGCTCGCGGTTTCCACGGTTCTTTCGGTCCCGCTGGCCAGCGCCCAGGACAACAAGTTCAAGATTGGCCTGATCCTGCCCATGACCGGCCAGTCGGCCTCCACCGGCCGCCAGATCGAAGCTGCCGCGCGCCTGTACATGGCCCAGAACGGCGACACCGTGGCCGGCAAGAAGGTCGAGCTGATCGTGAAGGACGACACCGGCCTGCCCGACGTCACCAAGCGCATGGCGCAGGAGTTGGTGGTGAACGACAAGGTCAACGTGCTGGCCGGCTTTGGCCTGACGCCCCTGGCCCTGGCCGTGGCGCCCATCGCCACCCAGTCGAAGACGCCCCAGCTCGTGATGGCCGCGGCCACGTCCAGCATCACCGAGGCATCGCCGTACATCATTCGTTCGGGCTTCACGCTGCCGCAGGTGTCGGTGCCCATGGGCGACTGGGCGCCGAAGAACGGCATCAAGACGGTGGTGACCCTGGTGGCCGACTACGGCCCGGGCAACGACGCCGAGAAGTTTTTCAGCGAGCGCTTTCAGCTCAACGGCGGCAAGGTGATCGACAAGCTGCGCGTGCCGTTGCGCAACCCCGACTTCGCGCCGTTCCTGCAGAAGGTGCGCGACGCCAAGCCCGACGCGCTGTTCGTGTTCGTGCCCTCGGGCGCGGGTGCCGCGGTGATGAAGCAGTTTCTGGAGCGTGGCATGGACAAGGCCGGCATCAAGCTGATTGCCACCGGCGACGTGACGGACGACGATCAACTGAACGACATGGGCGACGGTGCGCTGGGCGTGGTCACCTCGCACCACTACTCGGCCGCGCATCCTTCGGCGATGAACAAGAAGTTCGTCGAAGCCTTCCAGAAGGCCAACCCCAAGCTGCGCCCCAACTTCATGGCGGTGGGTGGTTATGACGGCATGCGTGTGATCTACGAAGCGCTGAAGACGACCAAGGGTCAGGGCGGTGGCGACGCGCTGCTGGCGGCCATGAAGGGCCAGGTTTTCGAGAGCCCGCGCGGCCAGATGATGATCGACGCGCAGACCCGTGACGTGGTGCAGGACGTGTACCTGCGCAAGGTCGAGAAGAAGGACGGGCAGCTTTACAACGTCGAGTTCGACGTGATCAAGAGCGTCAAGGATCCTGGCAAGACGAAGTGATTTTTGCTGCGGGCTTGGGGCTCGGTCGTTCAGGGCGCGCTCACGCCGACGGGGTGCTCTGCTCCGCGAATGTCCCCCGGCCTGCGGCCTCCTCCTTTATTTCGCTGCGCAGAGCACCCCATCGGCGTGCGCGTTTTCAGAGCTCTGGTTGATCGAGCGGATCAACCGCCGCGCTTCTCGTGCGAAGGGCATCGGGTGTCTCCCGCAGCGAAATAAAGGAGGAGCCGAAGGCGGGGGACATTCGCGGAGGGAGACACCCGGTGGCCTTCGCACGTACCCCGAACAAGAGCCCTCACAACAGCCCCATGAAGACCTGAAATGCTGACCATTCTTTTCGACGGCATCGCCTACGGCATGCTGCTTTTCGTGCTCGCTGTAGGCCTTGCCGTGACCCTCGGTTTGATGAACTTCATCAACCTTGCGCACGGTGCGTTTGCCATGGCCGGCGGATACCTCACCGTGTTCGCGATGCAGAAACTCGGCCTGCCCTTTCTGGCCTGCCTGCCGCTCGCATTCATCGTCGTCGGCCTGGCCGGTGCCTTGCTCGAACGCACCCTCTACCGGCCCATGTACGGCAAGTCGCACCTCGACCAGGTGCTCTTTTCCATCGGCCTCGCCTTCATGGCCGTGGCCGCCATCGACTACTTCGTCGGCTCCTCGCAGCAGAACGTACAACTGCCCGAGTGGCTGCGCGGACGCACCGAAATCGGTGACGGCGCGCTCATGCTCGGCATGGGCCACTACCGGCTGTTCATCATCGGCGTGTGCGCCGTGCTCACCGTCGTGCTGCAGCTCATCTTGTCCAAGACCCGCTTCGGCAGCCGCCTGCGCGCCGCCGTCGACGATCCGCGCGTGGCCGCCGGGCTGGGCATCAACGTGAACATCGTGTTCCTGCTGACCTTTGCAGTGGGCTCCGGCCTTGCCGGGCTCGGCGGCGCATTGGGCGCGGAGATCCTCGGGCTCGACCCGACATTCCCGCTCAAGTACATGATCTATTTTCTGATCGTCGTGTCCGTTGGCGGCACCTCGTCCATCACCGGTCCGCTTGCCGCGGCGCTCCTGTTGGGCATTGCCGACGTGGCGGGCAAGTATTTCATTCCGAAGATGGGGGCGTTCACCGTCTACCTGCTGATGATCCTGATCCTCATGTGGCGGCCCCAGGGCCTGTTCACCCGCAAGGGAGGCCGCTGATGCGCACGCCTCCCACCGCCGCCGGCTTTCAGTCGGCCCTGCTGCGCAAGGCGCGCTGGCACCCGCTCGAATTCGTGGCCTGGGCCGTGGCCTTTGCGCTGCCGCTGGTCATGCCTTCGCACTCGCTGCTGGTCAACGAGATTGCCATCGTCGCGCTGTTCGCGATGTCGCTCGACCTCATCCTGGGCTACACCGGCATCGTGTCGCTCGGCCATGCGGCGTTCTTCGGTTTTGGCGCGTACGCGGCGGCGCTTTTCGCCAAGCTCGTCATGCCCGACCCTACCGTGGGCCTGCTGGTGGCGACCGTGCTGTCGGCCGTGCTGGGCCTCGCGGCCAGCGTGACCATCCTGCGCGGCAGCGACCTCACGCGGCTCATGGTCACGCTGGGCACCGCGCTGCTCTTGCTCGAACTCGCCAACAAGCTCGACTGGCTCACCGGCGGCGCCGACGGCCTGCAGGGCGTGGTGATGGGGCCGGTGCTCGGCCTGTTCGACTTCGACCTGTACGGTCGCACGGCCGCCTGGTACTCACTGGCCGTGATGCTGGTGCTGTTTCTGCTTATGCGCCGCCTGGTGCATTCGCCGTTCGGCGCCACGCTGAAGGCCATTCGCGACAACCGGCTGCGCGCCATGGCCATCGGCATTCCGGTGGTGTCGCGCCTGGCCACGGTCTACACCATTGCCGCCGGCGTGGCCGGCGCCGCGGGTGCGCTGCTGGCGCAGACCACGGGCTTTGCGTCGCTCGACGTGCTGGCCTTCGACCGCTCGGCCGACGTGCTGCTGATGCTGGTCATCGGCGGCGTGGGCTGGCTGTATGGCGGCGTGGCGGGTGCCATCGTATTCAAGCTGCTGCAGACCTGGCTGTCGGCCGTGACGCCGCAGTACTGGATGTTCTGGATCGGCCTGATCCTGGTGCTGATGGTGCTCACGGGGCGCGAGCGGCTGCTCAAGCCCTGGACATGGTTCGGCATGGGCAAGAAGAAGGGCGGTGCGGCATGACCGACACCGTGCTTTCCACCCACGGCCTGGTGATGCGCTTCGGCGGCATCACGGCCACCAACAACGTGACGATGGAGCTCAAGCGTGGCGCGCGCCATGCGCTCATCGGCCCCAACGGCGCGGGCAAGACCACGCTCATCAACCAGCTCACGGGCGTGCTCACGCCCAGCGAAGGCCGCATCACGCTGCTGGGCGAGGACATCACCACGCTGGCGCCGCACAAGCGCGTGGCGCGCGGGCTGGTGCGCACCTTTCAGATCAACCAGCTGTTCGACTCGATGACCCCGCTGGAAACGCTGGCGCTCGTGGTGTCGCAACACCAGGGCATCGGCGCGCAATGGTGGCGCCCGCTGGGCGCCAGCAAGGCGGTGGCCGAGCGCGCCACGCAGCTGCTGGAGCAGTTCCACCTGGGCGACGTGGCGCAGCAGCAGGTGAAGCACCTGGCCTATGGCAAGCGCCGGTTGCTGGAGATTGCGATTGCGCTGGCCTGCGAGCCGCGCGTGCTGCTGCTCGACGAGCCGGTGGCGGGCGTGCCCGCCGGCGAGCGCGAAGAGCTGCTGCAGACCGTGGCCGCGCTGCCGGCCGATGTGTCGGTGCTGCTCATCGAGCACGACATGGACCTGGTGTTCAGCTTTGCCGACCGCATGACCGTGCTGGTCAACGGCACGCTGCTGACCGAAGGCGACCCCCAAACCATTGCCAACGATCCGAAGGTGAAAGAGGTCTATCTGGGCCACGGAGAAAGTGCCCATGTCTGAGCTCTTGCGCATTGAAAACCTGAGCGCCGGTTACGGCGAAGCCGTGGTGCTGCACGACGTGGCGTTCACGCTTGGCGAAGGCCAGACGCTGGCGCTGCTGGGCCGCAACGGCACGGGCAAGACCACGCTCATCAACACGCTGGCGGGTGCCACGCGCCAGCACGGCGGCAGCATCACGCTGGGCGGGCTGGCGCTGCACAAGCTGGCGCCTCACCAGCGCGCGGCGGCCGGCATTGGCTGGGTGCCGCAGGAGCGCAACATCTTCAAGTCGCTGACGGTGCACGAGAACCTCACGGCCGTGGAGCGGCAAGGCAAGTGGAACCCGCAGCGCGTGTACGAGATGTTCCCGCGCCTGGCCGAGCGCAAGACCAACCTGGGCACGCAGCTTTCGGGCGGCGAGCAGCAGATGCTGGCCGTGGGCCGCGCGCTGGTGCTCAACCCCAAGCTGCTGCTGCTCGACGAGCCGCTCGAAGGGCTCGCGCCCATCATCGTGGAAGAGCTGCTGCGCGCCATCCGCCGCATCACGCAGGACGAGGGGCTGGCCGCGATCATCGTGGAGCAGCACCCGCAGGCGATCCTGGCGATTTCCGACGAAGCGGTGGTGCTCGACCACGGCACCATCGTGCACACGGAAAACGCAGCCTTGCTGCGCACGCAGCCGCAGGTGCTCGACCGGCTGCTGGGCGTGGCGCGCTAAGAGCAGCCCGGCCAGCTTCACCTTCCAGTCGTCGGCACGCCCCAGCCACGGGCCGATGTCGATGCGGCTGGCGCAGCCATCGGCCTGCGCCAGCACGAAGGTCGGAAAGCCCTGGCCGCCTGCGCGCTGGAGGAACTGGCGGCTTTGCGCCATGTGCTGCGCGGTGGCCGCACCCGAGAGGCTGACGTACGCGGTGCCGAAGGCCTCGGCGTCGAAGCCCAGCTCCGCGGCCAGCGCGGTCAGCACCTCCACGTCGGCGATGCGCCGGCCCTCGACATAGTGCGCGCGCTGCAGGCGGTGCACCATGTCCAGCCCGCCGCCTTCGCGCAGCGACTCGGCCGTAAGGATGGCGGTGGTCGGCGGCTCTGAGTCCATCACCGCGCCGGTGTCGCGCAGCAGGCCCTCGAAGTAGCCTTCGCCGAAGGGCTGGCCTGTCATCTCGGCGATGCGGCGGTCGTGCGGCATCACGTACTCGCGCCATTGCGGCGTGATGGCGCGGCGGTTGGCGCCGGTCATCATGCCGCCGCCATGGAACGCCACGCGCAGGCCGGGCACGCCGCGCGCCGCGGCCACCAGCGGCGCGGCGGCGTAGCACCAGCCGCACATCGGGTCGAAGATGTAGTGCAGCACGGCGCCCTTGGGCTCGTCCGGCATGTCGTTCATTGGGGCCATTTCATTTCTCCCTTGATGACCTTGGCGCCGAGTTCCAGCGACGAGGTGTCTTCCAGCTTGGGGTAGCGCTGCTTCATGGCGGCGATCAGCGCTGCCGAGTCCTTGGCCTTTGCGGCCTCGGTCTCGAAGGCCTTCAGGTAGGTGCGCGTGAACTTCACCGAGGCCGGCGAGTATGGCGCCGAGCCGTTCGCATTGGGCAGGTAATGCCCGGGCACCACGGTCTTGGGGTGCAGCGCGCTGATGCGGTCCAGCGTCTTGAGCCAGTCGCGGCGCGAGGCGGGCGTTTGCGTGTCGGCAATCCACACGTGGATGTTGGCCGACACCGGAATGCCGCCGACCACGGCCTTGAGCGACGGAATCCATGCGAAGGTGCGTTCGGGCGTGGGGCTGTCGAGCCCGACGATCTGGATCTTGCGGCCTTCGAGCACGATGGTGTCGCCGGCCAGTGCTTCAGGCACCACCAGCGTCTGGGGCGCATTGCCCTTCAGGATCGGGGCCCAGTGCGCGAGCTTGCCGTCCTTCGAGGCCTGGATGGCGGCCACGGTCTGCGGCGTGGCGACGATCTTGGCGTCGGGAAAGGCGGCCTGCACCACGTCGAGGCCGAAGTAGTAGTCGGGGTCGCTGTGGCTGATGTAGACCGTGGTGAGCTTCTTGCCCGTGGCCTTGATCTTCTGCACCAGCGCCTGCGCGTCGTTGCGCTGGAACTGCGCGTCGATCAGCACGGCGTCGGTCTGGCCGGTGACGATTTCCGAGGACACCGGGAACATCGACTTCGTGCCGGGGTTGTAGACCTCAAGCTGCAGCGGCGGGGTGGCCTTTGCCGCTTGAACGATCAGCGGCGCAAGGCTCAACGAGGCGGCCAGGGCGGCGGCGGACAACAGGGTTCTGCGGAACATAAGGGGTCTTTCATTGGATGACAGCACGTACCTTTGCACTGTAGGTTGCGTGAATCGAATGAAAAACCCGCTTCAGGGCAATGAATAGTTTCGGATTCCGGGCGAATGCATGCCGCACCCTCAGTCCGTCGCGCAGCGCTCCAGGTGCGCCACCAGCAATTGCGCGGAAGGCGACAGCGTGGCGTCGCCCCTGAAGCAGATCGCAAACCGCCGCCGTGCCCAGGTGTCTGTCAGCGGCATCAGCCGCAGGCCGAAGGCATCGGTGAACGGGCGGGCCACTTCCACCGGCACCACGCTGATGGCCAGCCCGGCGCGCACCACGCGCAGCGCGGCGTCGAAGTTGGACACCAGCACCCGGTACACCAGCGGCTTGCCCGCCACCGCCGCCTCGCGCGCCAGCATGAGTTGCACGGCGCTCAACGCGGGCATGCCGACGAACTCGTGGTCGAGCGCCTGCTCGAAGCGCACCTGCGCGTGCTGCGCCACCGGATGCGACGGGTGCGCGACGATGGCCAGGTGGTCGGAGCGGTAGTCGCGCCGCTCCAGCCCGTCGAGGTCGGCGGCGTCCCAGCACAGGCCGATGGAAGCGCTGCCTTCTCGGATGCCGCGCACGATCTCCGGGCTCACGCGCTCTTCCATGTCGACGCGGATGTTGCGGTTGGCCGGGTTCTGCAAAAAGCCGGCCACGTCTTCGGCCAGCGACTCGGCCATCACCGAGGCCGACGCCAGGATGCGCACATGCCCGCGCGCGCCGCCCACGTAGGCGGCCATGTCGCGCTCGATGCGGTGGGCGCTGCCGAGCATGGCGCGGGCGTGCTCCAGCAGGGTTTCGCCGGCCGGGGTGGGCACCACGCCGTGGCGCTTGCGCAGCAGCAGCGGCGTGCCCACCGTGTCTTCGAGCTGCGCCAGCCGCTTGCTGATGGCCGAGCCGACGATGCTGGCCTGCTCGCCGGCGCGCGCGATGCTGCGGGTTTCGCAAACGGAAACGAAGAGGCGCAGGGTGGTCAGGTCGAGGTCGCGCATGGTGCTTTCTTGGTGTTCCACTCTGGAATCTGATGGCTTCCAAAATATACCTTCTGGACCCAATCGGAACTTCTAGTATGGCGTCGTACCCCTCACGACGGAGACAAGTTTTGATTCACGCCTTCCTGCCGCCACGCGCGGTCGTCCGAGAAGTGGGCCTGCGCGACGGCCTGCAAAGCATTGCCCGCGTGCTGCCGACCGCACGCAAGCTCGAATGGATCCGCGACGCGCATGCGGCCGGCCAGCGCGAGATCGAAGTGGGCTCCTTCGTGCCCGCGCACCTGCTGCCGCAACTCGCGGACACGGCCGAACTGCTGGCCTACGCCAAGACGCTGCCGGGGCTCTTTGCCTCGGTGCTGGTGCCCAACCTGAAGGGCGCCGAGCGTGCCATTGCGGGCGAGGCTGATCTGATGATCGTGCCGCTGTCGGCCAGCCACTCGCACAGCCTGGCCAACCTGCGCAAGACGCCCGACGAGGTGGTGGCCGAGGTCGGCCGCATCCGCGCGGCGCGCGACGCGGCGGGCTCCAAGACGCTGATCGACGGCGGCGTGGGCACGGCCTTCGGCTGCACGCTGCAGGGCCATGTCGATCCCGACGAGGTGCTGCGGCTGATGCAGGCGCTGCTGGACGCCGGCGCCGACCGCGTGAGCCTGGCCGACACCGTCGGCTATGCCGATCCGGCGATGGTGCGCAGCCTGTTCGAGCGCGCGCTGCGCATCGCGGGCGACCGCCTGTGGTGCGGGCACTTCCACGACACGCGCGGCATGGGGCTCGCGAACGTGTATGCGGCGCTCGAAGTCGGCATCACGCGCTTCGACGCCTGCTTGGCCGGCATCGGCGGCTGCCCGCACGCGCCCGGTGCCAGCGGCAACGTCGACACCGAAGACCTGGTGTTCATGCTCCAGAGCATGGGCGTGGCCACCGGCGTCGACCTGCCCAAACTGCTCGACCTGCGCCAGCGCGTGGCGGGCTGGCTCGAAGGCGAAACCCTGCAGGGCACGGTGTGGCGCGCGGGCTTTCCGAAGACCTTCACGGCCACGGCCGTAGTGGCCGAAGGGGTCGCGGCATGAGCACGACCCACGCGCAAGAAAAGCGCCTGCCGCTGGCCGGCATCCGCGTGGTCGAGTTCACGCACATGGTGATGGGCCCGACCTGCGGCATGGTGCTGGCGGACCTGGGCGCCGAGGTCATCAAGGTCGAGCCCATCGAGGGCGACCGCACGCGGCATTTGCTGGGCGCGGGCGCGGGCTTTTTCCCCATGTTCAACCGCAACAAGAAGAGCATTGCGCTCGACCTGAGGCACCCGCAGGGGCTGGAAGCCGCGCTGCGCCTGTGCGCCACGGCCGACGTGGTGGCGCAGAACTTCAAGCCCGGCACCATGGACAAATACGGCCTGGGCTATTCGGCGCTCGGCAAGCTCAACCCGCGCCTGGTGTACGTCAACCACACCGGCTTTCTGCCCGGCCCGTACGAGCACCGCACCGCGCTCGACGAGGTGGTGCAGATGATGGGCGGGCTGGCCTACATGACGGGCCGGCCGGGCGACCCACTGCGCGCGGGCACCAGCGTGAACGACATCATGGGCGGCATGTTCGGTGCCATCGGCGCCATCGCCGCGCTGATGCAGCGCGGCGAGACTGGCAAGGGGCAGGAGGTGCAGTCCGCGCTGTTCGAGAACAACGTGTTCCTGGTCGGCCAGCACATGCTGCAGTACGCCATCACGGGGCAGGCGGCGGCGCCGATGCCCGAGCGCATTTCTGCCTGGGCGCTGTACGACGTGTTCACGGTGAAAGACGGCGAGCAGATCTTTCTGGCCGCGGTGAGCGACGCGCAATGGAAAACGTTTTGCGACGCGATGGGCTTCGACGATCTGAAGGCCGACCCGGCCCTGCGTACCAACAACGACCGCGTGCGCCTGCGGCCCACGCTGCTGGCCGACCTGCGACTGCGGCTGGCCGAACGGTCGGCGGCGGAACTGTCGGCCCTCTTCGAGGCCAATGGGCTGCCCTTTGCGCCTATCACGCGGCCCGAAGACCTCTACAACGACCCGCACCTGAAGGCCACCGGCGGGCTGGTGGACATTCGCCTGCCCGACGGCGAGCGGGCCGGCGAAATGGCGCAGACCACGCTGTTCCCGATCACGCTGGGCGGTGAGCGCCTTGGCGTGCGGCTGCATCCGCCCACGCTGGGCGAGCACACGCGCGAGCTGCTGACCGAGCTGGGCTACGGGCGCGAGCAGGTGGACGCGCTGCAGGCCGATGCGGCTGTGGCCTGAGCCGCACGCAGCGACTTTTCAAAAAACATAAAGAGAGACAAGACCATGACGAAGACATTTCCCCCGATGAACCGCCGCACGGTGCTCGGCTTTGGCGCGTGCGCCGCCGCGGTGGCAGCCTTTCCCGCCATTGCGCAGGGCTCCGACAAGCCCATTCGCTTCATCCTGCCGATCAGCGCGGGCTCGGGCGTCGACACCATCGTGCGCGCGGCTTCGGTGGCGCTCGGCAAGGCCTTCGGCCAGCCGGTAGTCATCGAGAACCTGCCGGGCGCGGGCGGCATCACGGGCGCGGCGGCCATCGTCAAGGCCGCGCCCGACGGGCTCACGCTGGGCATGGTGTCGAACAACCACGTCATCAACCCGGCGGTCTACAAGAAGATGCCCTTCGACGCGATCAACGACATCACGCCGATCAGCGTGGTCGGCGCCACGCCGCTGGTGCTGGTCGCCAACCCGAAGCTGGCGGCGAAGAACGTGCCCGAGCTGATCGCGCTGCTGCGCGCCAAGCCGGGCGGCTACAACTATGCGTCGTCGGGCAACGGCACCATCCTGCACCTGGCCGATGAAATGTTCATGGACGAAGCGGGCGTGAAGGCGCGCCACATTCCGTACAAGGGCACCGGGCCGATGATGACCGACATGATCGGCGGACAGGTCGAGATGGGCGTGGTGGCGCTGCCGGCGGTGCAGCAGCACATCAGGAGCGGTGCGCTGCGCGCCATTGGCCTGTGCGGCGCAACTCGCTCGCCGGCCGCGCCCGACATTGCGACCATTGCGGAGCAGGGCTTGCCCAACTACGCGGTCGAGGGCTGGTTCGCGGTGATCGGCCCGGCGAAGATGCCGGCCGCAGACGTGCAGCGCGTGCATGCCGCCGTGGTTGCTGCGTTCACCAGCGCCGAGGTGCGCGAGGCGATGGACAAGCAGGGCAACGTCATCAAGCCCACGACGCCGGAGCAGGCGACGAGCTTCTTCCGCAGCGAAGCGGCGCGTTATGCGGCGCTGGTGAAGAAGGCGAACGTCGTCCTGGAATGAAGGTCTTGCTCCTTCCCCTTCCGGGGGAAGGCGGGGATGGGGGCGAGCGGCGCTTGTTCGGGGCAGTGCCTCATCGAGTGCCGTCGTGCCCCCACCCCAACCCTCCCCCGGGAGGGGAGGGAGTCATGCGGGGCCTACCGCGCGGTACAACGCCCGCACGAAATCCGACTGCGTGATCATCCCGGTCAACCTTTTCTCGGCATCGATGATCGGAATATGGTGGTGCCCGCCTTCGGAGAACAGCGGCACCAGGTCGACCACCGGCCGGTCGGCGCTGGCCACGCGCACCTGGCGCGTCATGATCTGGCCGACCACCTCGGGCTTGTCCGACATCACCGTGCGCGTCGCGCGGATCAACTCGCGCAGCTTGCCGGCGATGCCTTCGTGGTGCTGCAGGTCGAGTTGGCGCAAGAAGTCGGCTTGCGTCACGATGCCCACCACGCGGCGCGTGCGGTCGATAACGGGCAGGGCCTTGATGCGGCGCTCGTGCATCAGCGCCCAGGCCTCCTGCAGCGGCGTGCCGAACTCCACCGACACAGGCGCACCCGACATGATGTCCGCGCAATGCAGCGTGCCCAGGCGCCGCTTGTACGACTCAAGCTCGGTCTGCTGAATCAGTGACGCAAGGTCGTCGCGGCTGATGTCCAGCACCTGGTTGTAGCGGGCCAGCACGGCGTCGAGGTCGGCCTGGCTGAAGCGTGCGTCGCGTGCATCAAGGGCATTGGCGGCCGGCGGCCGCGCCACCTGCACATGCGGATAGCGCCGGCCGGTGAGCGTGTTGTAGGCCACGCCCGCCAGCACCAGCAGCACCGAGTTGGCGAGCACCGGGAAGAGGGCGGACGAAAAATGCGTGGTGTGCGTCAGCACCGCGAGCAAGGCGGCAGCACCACCGGGCGGGTGCAGGCAGCGCGTGAAGAACATGAGGCCGATGGCCGCTGCGACAGCGATCGCACCAGCCAGCGCGGGGTCGGGAATCCAGTTGGCGGCGGCAATGCCGACGAGCGCCGACAAGGTGTTGCCGCCAATCACCGCCCAAGGTTGCGCCAGTGGGCTGGCCGGCAGCGCGAACACCAGCACCGCGCTGGCGCCCAGCGGCGCAATCAGCCAGACGCCGGCATGCAGCGGGCCCGCCAGCCAATGCGACAGCAAGGCCGTGAGCAGCAGGCCCAGCCCGGCGCCCGCCACCGCGCGCAGTCGCTCGCGGGCATCGACAGTGTTGCGGCCCGGCAGCCAGGCACGGGCATGAGCAAGGAGGGCATCGAGCCGCATCGCCGCGCCCCTCTGCTCAACCTTCGTGGGCCACCATGCGCCCGATCTCCGGCCAGCGCCCGTGCAGCCACACCCACGCCACGAGCCCGATCACCAGCATGGTCATGGAGGTCAGCGCGAGCGCGAGCGTCGAATGCATCACCAGCGGCGCAATGGCGCCGGCCACCACGCCGTTGGCGGTGGAGCCGATCACGGCCTGCAGCGACGAAGCCATGCCGCGGCGCTCGGGGTGCAGGTCGAGCACCAGCAGCGTGACCACCGGCACCATCAGCGCCCAGCCGAAGGCGAACACCGCCAGCGGCCACAGCGCCCATGCCACGTGGGCCTGAAAGAAGAAGTTGGCCACCACGTTGACCACCGACGTCACCAGCATGATGAGAAAGCCATCGCGAATCTGCCGCTTGGGCGCCACCTTGCCGGCCATGCGGCCGCTGGCGCGCGCGCCGAGCATGATGCCGCCGATGGTCATCAGGAAGAACCAGAAGAACTGCTGCGGCTGCAGCGCCAGGTGGTCGCCCAAGAAAGCGGGTGCGGCCAGCACATAGAGGAACATGCCGTTGAAGGGCACGCCACTGGCAAAGGCCAGCAGCAGAAAACGCGGGTCGGAACACAAGTCGCGGTAGCCGCGCATCAGGTGGCGCACCTGGAACGGCTGGCGGTGGTCCTTGTGCAGCGTTTCGGGCAGCAGCTTGTAGTTGGCCGCGAACAGCACCACGCCCACCGCCACCAAAAACCAGAAGATCGCATGCCAGCCCGCATGCACGAACAGAAAGCCGCCCACGATGGGCGCAATGGCCGGTGCCACGCCGAAGTAGATGGTCACCTGGCTCATGACGCGCTGCGCCTCTGCCGGCGGAAACATGTCGCGAATGACCGCGCGCGACACCACGATGCCCGCGCCCGTCGACAGGCCCTGCAGGCCGCGAAACAGCACCAGCTGCGTGATGTTCTGCGACAGCGCGCAGCCCAGCGAGGCAATGGTGAACACCGCCAGGCCCCACAGCACCACCGGCCGGCGCCCGAAGCTGTCCGACAGCGCGCCGTGGAACAGGTTCATGAACGCAAAGCCGAACAGGTAGGCCGAGAGCGTCTGCTGCATCTCGGCAGGCGTGGCGCCAATGGACTGCGCAATGCCCGAGAACGCCGGGATGTAGGTGTCGATGGAAAAGGGCCCGAGCATGCCCAGCACGGCGAGCAGCACGGCAAGCGCCCAGCGCGGGGCTTGCCAGAGTTTGTCTGCATCGGGATTCATGGGGTCAGCGCCTCCGTGGGTACTTGGGGTTGTCTAGAGCAAAAAAAGAGAACGCCCGCCGCCCGGGTGAGGGGCAAGGCGGGCGCTTTGGCTTCAGCGAACCCGGATTACAGGGTGTCGATGAAGCTGCGCAGCTTGTCGGAACGGCTCGGGTGCTTCAGCTTGCGCAACGCCTTGGCTTCGATCTGGCGAATGCGCTCGCGGGTCACGTCGAACTGCTTGCCGACTTCTTCCAGCGTGTGGTCCGTGCTCATCTCGATGCCGAAGCGCATGCGCAGCACCTTGGCTTCGCGTGGCGTGAGCGAGTCGAGGATGTCCTTGACCACGTCGCGCAGGCCGGCTTGCATGGCGGCCTCGATGGGGGCCGTGTTGCTGCTGTCCTCGATGAAGTCGCCCAGGTGCGAATCGTCGTCGTCGCCGATCGGCGTTTCCATGGAGATCGGCTCTTTGGCGATCTTCATGATCTTGCGGATCTTGTCTTCCGGAATTTCCATCTTCGCGGCCAGGATGCTGGCGTCGGGCTCGAAGCCGAACTCCTGCAAATGCTGGCGCGAAATGCGGTTCATCTTGTTGATCGTCTCGATCATGTGCACCGGAATACGGATGGTGCGCGCCTGGTCGGCAATCGAGCGGGTGATGGCCTGGCGGATCCACCACGTGGCGTACGTCGAGAACTTGTAGCCGCGACGGTATTCGAACTTGTCGACCGCTTTCATCAGGCCGATGTTGCCTTCCTGGATCAGGTCCAGGAACTGCAGGCCGCGGTTGGTGTACTTCTTGGCGATGGAAATCACGAGGCGCAGGTTGGCCTCGATCATTTCCTTCTTGGCGTCACGCGAAGACGATTCGCCTTCGTTCATGCGCTTGTTGATGTCCTTCAGCTGGGTCAGCGGCACCACCACGCGCGATTGGATGTCGGCCAGGCGCTGCTGCAGTTCCTGCACCGGCGGAATGTTGCGCGCGAGCACGGCGCTCCAGGGCTTGCCGGCGGCGGCCTGCTTTTCTACCCACTTCAGGTTCAGCAGGTTCGACGCGATGCGGTTGCCGTTCTTGTCGTAGCCGCTGAAGTCGCGAATGAACTCGTCCTGCGGAAAGCCGCACTTGTCCACGATGATGCGGCGCAGTTCGCGCTCTTTCTTGCGCACGTCGTCGACCTGCGTGCGCACCAGGTCGCACAGCTTTTCGATGGTCTTGGCCGTGAAGCGGATGGTCATCAGCTCTTCGGACAGGGCCTCCTGGGCCTTGACGTACGTGGGCGTGCCGTAGCCTTCCTTGTCGTAGGTCTTGTGGACCTTCTCGAACATGCCGGCGATGCGGTCGAAGCGCGTGAGCGCCTCGTTCTTGAGTTCTTCGAGCTTCTTGGTGAGGGCCTTGGAGCCGCCCTTGCCGTCGTCGTCGTCTTCTTCGTCGAATTCGTCGAAGTCTTCTTCGGCCACGTAGTCGTCGGCCTCGTTGGGGTTGGAGAACCCGTCGACGATGGTCGAGATGACGACCTTGCCTTCGCGGATCGTGGCGGCCATTTCCAGAATGGCGGCAATGGTGGCGGGGGAGGCCGAAATGGCTTCCATCATGGCCATCAGGCCACCTTCGATGCGCTTGGCGATTTCAATTTCGCCTTCGCGCGTCAGCAGCTCGACCGTGCCCATTTCGCGCATGTACATGCGGACCGGGTCGGTGGTGCGGCCAAATTCGCTGTCCACCGTGGACAGAGCCGCTTCGGCTTCTTCCTCGGCTTCTTCCACCGTGGTGGCGGTGGGCGCGGTGTTGTTCAGCAGCAGGGTTTCAGCGTCGGGCGTTTGCTCGTACACCGCCACGCCCATGTCGTTGAGCATGGTGACCACGACTTCCATGGTCTCGGCGTCCACCAGCTTGTCGGGCAAGTGGTCGGAGATTTCGCCGTGCGTGAGGTAGCCGCGGGTCTTGCCCAGCGTGATCAGGGTCTTCAGGCGCGAGCGGCGCTTGGCCATGTCTTCTTCGGAGAGCACGGTCTCGTCGAGGCCGAACTCCTTCATCAAGGCGCGTTCCTTCGCCTTGCTGATTTTCATGCGCAGCGGCTTGACCTTTTCTTCGGTCGTGGTGGCTGCCACGGGCTCGTCGCCCGCGATGTCTTCTTCGATGTCCGACAGGTCGATGTCGCTCTCGGGCGCATCCTTGTCAGCCTTGGGCTTGCGGCCGCGCTTGGCGCCGGTGGCGGGGGAGGCAGAACCAGCAGCAGCGGCGGCGGCCTTGGGCGGACGGCCGACCTTCTTGGCTGCGGGGGCGGCTGCTTTTTTGGGATCGTCGAGAGAAGAAGTCGATTTCGTGGGCACGTTTTTCACTTTCGTTGCGGCTGCCGCCTTGGACACGGCGACACCCGTCTTAGTTGCTGGCTTCGCGCCGGCTTTCAACGGTTTTTCTGCTGCGGGCTTGGTGGCGACGCTTTTGGCAAGTGAAGGAGCAGGCTTCTTTGAACTGGGCATACGACCTCGTTACGACAAGAAAAGACAAGCGAAATCACAGGCGCACCGTCACACGGACAGCGCCACCACAGCCCGTGCACAGGCACGGACTCAAACAATTGGGAAAGAGGAATTAATTCCTCAAAAAGGCAAGATGTCGGGCGAACATTTGGTGTGCAGTCCTTGCGGTTATTGACCCTTTCCGTCGGAATTTACCGTTGGAGTGCGTTGCGCTAGGGGTCGGCCCGGAGGTGCTGCTGTCGCTCTTGCCTAATTCGCCAGTTGCGAAGCCCTACATTATAGCGCGTTGCGCAGATTTCAAGTTGTTTCTGCACCAGAAGCGCGAATCCGTGCCCGCAATTCGAGCCGGCGGGTCTCCAGCGCCTTGTAGCGTTCAAGCGCCTTGGGGTCGGTGCCCACGGCGGCGATGGCCTCGCTTTGCTGGGCCTTCAGGCGGTCGTCGAGCATGAAATCGAGCACGCTGGTGAGTTCGCGGGCGGCTTCGGCCAGGCGCTGCGCCTCTTCGCCTTCGGGAATTGGCCGCGCTTCCGCGACGGACATCTGCCGCTCGGCCAGGCCTTCGAAATCCATGCCGCGCATGCCTTCTCGCAGCGCCGCCCAGGGCCGCACGCCGTGTTCGTGCAACTGGCTGTCCAGCCAGGTGAAGAGCGCGCCGTGCGGGCCGGGCAGATCGCACAGCATGACGTGGAGTTCGTGCGACAGCGCGTCCCACTGGGCCATGTTCGACAGCAGCAGGCGCACCGCAACGTCGGGCCGGCTCGGCGGGGCGCCGCGCCCGCGCAGGGGCTCGATGGGTTCCTCGAACTTGCCGCCCCAGCGCTTGCCTTTGACGAACTTGCGCTGTTGGAACTTGGGTTTGCTATCGCTTTCGTAGCGCTGTGGTTCGTAATCTTGGGGCGGCGGCATGTCTGGGTAGTAGTCGTCGCCTCCTCCCATCCCACCACCACCGTTGTAGCCACCCGGCTCGCTGTAGCGCTGCGGCGCGGGCGCGCCACCCACCTTGCGCGGGCCGGGTATGGAAGCCCAGAGCTCCGACAGGGCCGGCGCGTCGAGCTGAACCAAGCTCGCAATTTCGCTCAGCAACTGGCGCTTGAGCGCGCCGTCGGGCATCGCGCTCCAGAGCGGGCGCACATTGCTGGTCATGTGCGCGCGGCCTTCGGCGGTCGTCAGGTCGCAGCCTTCGCGGGCGGCTTCGAGCATGAAGCGCGACAGCGGCGTGGCCTCGTTCACGAAGCCGGCGAAGGCCTCCGCGCCGTGCGCGCGAATGAAGCTGTCGGGGTCGTGCTCGGCCGGCAGAAACAGAAACTTGATGCTGCGCACGTCGGTGGCGTAGGGCAGGGCGCCGTCCAGCGCCTTGCGCGCGGCACGCCGGCCCGCGGCGTCGCCGTCGAAGCTGAACACCACCGACTCGGTGAAGCGGAAGAGCTTTTGCACATGCTCCGCGGTGCACGCGGTGCCCAGCGTGGCCACCGCGTTCGGAAAGCCGAGCTGGGCCAGCGCCACCACGTCCATGTAGCCCTCGGTCACCAGGGCATAGCCGCGGTCGCGGAAGGCGGCGCGCGCTTCGTACAGGCCGTAGAGCTCGCGGCCCTTGCTGAAGACGGGCGTTTCGGGCGAGTTCAGATACTTGGGCTTTTCGTCGCCGAGCACCCGGCCGCCGAAGCCGATGCATTCGCCCTTCACGTTGCGGATGGGGAACATCACGCGGTCGCGAAAGCGGTCGTAGCGCTTGGCGTCGGCCTCGCTGAGCTGGCCTTCCTCGTTGTTGACGATCACCAGCCCGCTTTCTGCCAGCAAGGGATCGTCGTAGTCGGGGAACACGCTGGCCAGCGAGCGCCAGCCGGCCGGCGCATAGCCGATGCCGAACTGCTTGGCAATCTCGCCCGAGACGCCGCGGCCCTTGAGGTAGTCGATGGCGCCGGGGGCCTGGCGCAGCTGCTTGCGGTAGGCGTCGCCGGCTTTTTCGAGCACGTCGGTCAGCGTGGCCTGTTTCTGGCGCTGGGTGGCGGCGCGGGCGCGTTCGGCGGGAGAGGCGTCGTCCTCGGGCACCTGCAGGCCGTACTGGCCGGCCAGGTCGTGCACCGCCTCGACGAAGCCCATGCCGGCATGCTCCATGAGAAAGCCGATGGCGTTGCCATGCACCCCGCAGCCGAAGCAGTGATAGAACTGTTTCGTCGGGCTGACGGAGAAAGAGGGCGATTTCTCGCCGTGGAACGGGCACAGCCCCATGAAATTGGCGCCGGCCTTCTTCAACTGCACGTAGCGGCCGACGATTTCGACCACATCGGCGCGCGCGATGAGTTCCTGGATGAATGAAGCGGGGATGGTCATGTAGGCGAAGAGCGGCAAATCATACGCATGCGGCGCCATGCCCGTGGGCCGGCGGCATACTGAAAGCGTCCGGAATCCAAGCATGACGACGCCCAACCCCCTGAAACACGCCGCGCCGCTGCTGCGCCACCCCCTGCGATTCATCTGGGAAGCACTCAAGGAATTTCGCGCCAACCAGGGGCTTCTGCTCGCCGGCGCGGTGGCTTACTACGCCTTGCTTTCCATCGTGCCGCTGCTGATCGTGAGCGTGATTGCGCTCTCGCACGTCATCGAGCAGGCCGAGTTGCTGCGCACCATCGGGCGGTACCTGGAATGGTTGCTGCCAGGCCAGTCGAAGGCGATCGTGTCAGAGCTGTCGAGCTTTCTGGACCACCGCGACGTGCTGGGGCCGGTGCTGCTGGTGACGATGATCTTCTTCAGCTCGCTGGCCTTCAGCGTGCTCGAAAGCGCCATGGCGGTGATCTTTCACCACCGCAAGGCAGACCACAAGCGCCACTTTCTGGTGTCTGTGGCCATGCCCTATGTCTACATCCTGTGCCTGTGCGTGGGGCTGTTGCTGGTGACGCTGGTGTCGGGTGCGCTGCAGCTGGTGGGGCAGGAGAGCGTCGACCTGCTGGGGCGCAGCTGGTCGCTGTCGGGCATTTCGGGCCTGTTGCTGTATCTGCTGGGGCTGGGCGGCGAGATCTTCATGCTGACCTCGCTGTACCTCGTGATGCCGGCCGGGCGCATGTCGCTGCAGCATGCGCTGCTGGGCGGGGTGACGGCCGCGCTGCTGTGGGAAGCCACGCGGCGCGTGCTGATCTGGTACTTTTCGACGCTGTCGCAGGTGAACGTGGTCTATGGCTCGCTCACCACGGCGATCGTGGTGCTGCTGAGCCTGGAGATTGCCGCCACGCTGGTGCTGCTGGGGGCCCAGGTGATCGCGAACTACGAGCGCCTGGACCGCACCGGCAGCGTGGTGCCGCCGAAGGCGCCGCTCAGCGCGGAGCCAGCCGAATTGCTCCGTCCAGGCGAATCACTTCGCCGTTGAGCATGTCGTTTTCGATGATGTGCTTGGCCAGCTTGGCGTAGTCGTCGGGCGTGCCCAGGCGCGAGGGGAACGGCACGCTGGCGGCCAGCGCGTCCTGCACTTCCTGCGGCATGCCGAACAGCATGGGCGTGCCGAAGATGCCGGGGGCAATGGTCATGTTGCGGATGCCGCTGCGCGCCAGATCGCGCGCAATCGGCAGGGTCATTCCGACGATGCCGCCCTTCGAGGCGCTGTACGCGGCCTGGCCGATCTGGCCGTCGTAGGCCGCGACCGAGGCGGTGGAAATGAGCACGCCGCGTTCGCCGGTGGCTTCGGGCTCGTTCTTGCCCATGGCGTCGGCTGCCAGGCGAATCATGTTGAAGCTGCCGATCAGGTTGACCGTGACGGTCTTGCTGAACACCGCCAGCGCGTGCGGCCCGTTCTTGCCCACGGTCTTCTCGGCCGGTGCGATGCCGGCGCAGTTGACCAGGCCTACCAGCTTGCCGAGCGCGACGGCTGCGGCCACCACGGCCTGGCCGTCGGCTTCCTGGCTCACGTCGCACTTGACGAACACGCCGCCGATGTCTTTGGCGACCGCTTCGCCCTTGTCAGCCTGCATGTCGGCGATGACCACCTTGGCGCCATTGGCGGCCAGCATGCGCGCCGTGCCTTCGCCGAGGCCCGAAGCGCCACCGGTCACGATAAAAACCTTGCCGTCGATCTGCATTGAAAGTCTCCTGAGATGAGCCAAGCATTATCGAAGACGCAAGCAAATGCCAGAAACACCGTGGAACCGGCTTTGCCGGGCCACCGGTGTTGCCCCCGGTAGGGGGAAGGAGAAGCGACACGAAGTGCGCGCAGCCTGGGGGCGAGCAACATGACAAAAAAAAGGCCTCATCCGAAGATGAGGCCCTGAATTGGATCCGTGAGGACCCAAGGAGACAACTGGTGGTGGTCGACGGCTCAGCGCTTGCGCGTGGCGGTCGCGGTCTTCGCAGCAGCAACGGCTTGCGACGACACGGCATTGAAGTTGGCTTCGGCAACGTCCGAAGCTTGCTTAACGGCCTTTTGAACCGATTCGAAAGCGTTGTTGGCGGCAGCCACGGCACTCTTCATGACGGCAACGGCTGTTTCCGAACCGGCCGGGGCGTTCTTGGAAGCGCTGTCGACCATGCCGACGAAGGCTTGCTGGGCTTCGGAAGCCTTGGCTTCGAAGGCCTTGCTGAATTCAGCGCTGGTGCCTTGGGCGATGTCATACAGATGACGGCTGTAGGCGGCGGTCTTTTCGGCCAGGGGCTGGAACAGGCTGGCTTGCAGCGTCAGCAGCTCCTGGGCGTCCTTGACGCTCATGGCGGCCTGGGCGGTGCTCTGGGCTTCGGCCATGGCAGCCTTGGAGGCCGTGACGTTCAGTTCGACCAGCTTTTCCACGCCTTCGAAAGCCTTGGTGGTCAGGCCGAACAGGGTTTCGAGGTTGGCTTTTTGGGCGGCGAGGAATTGGTCAGCGGTCAGGGCCATTTGGTATCTCCAGAAGGATTGAGTGGTCGGGTCACGTTGCGCTGTCTCGCCGTCTATGTTGCGCTGCAGCATGCCTGAAGTATAGGCAGCTGAGTTTTGCGATCAAGGGGTTTTTGCTGCTGTGCAGCAATTTAGAACGTGCTTTCTAAATCTGGACAAACGCCTGAAAGGGGCCTCGGCGCGCGCACTTTCAGTGACCTGCAAGTGACCTTCGACAGGGGGAGCCGCTGGCAAAATCCCGCGCGATGAGCACCACCACAAAACCCACTCCCCATGCGCGCAGCAGCTACCGCGCTTTCCGCAGCATCCCCACGCGTTGGGCCGACAACGACATGTACGGCCACGTCAACAACGTCGTTTATTACAGCTGGTTCGACACCGCGGTAAATGCGCTGCTCATAGAGCGTGGCGCGCTCGACATCCACCAGGGCCAGACCATCGGCTTCGTGGTGGAGACCCATTGCAACTACTTCGCGCCGATCGCGTTCCCGCAGACCGTGGAGGCGGGCATTCGCGTGGCGCAGGCGGGCCGCTCCAGCGTGCGCTACGAGATCGCGCTGTTCGCTGAAGCCTCTGACAGCGCTGCCGCGCAGGGCCATTTCATTCATGTGTACGTCGACCGCGCCACGCAGCGTCCGGTGCCGCTGCCACACGCGTTGCAGCAGGTTGTGGACTCACTCAAGGCCTGAGCGAGCTTCAATGACAAACGGCGCCCGCAGGCGCCGCTGATCTTTTCTCGAGAGCTAAAGACTTACATCGTCTTCTTCATGGCCTTGATGTCGGCCTTGCCCTGGGCTTCATCAGCCTTGGCTTGCTTCTGGCAAGCAGACTTGGCATCGCCCTTCTGGTCGTCGCACTTTTCCTTTGCGACTTCATAGGTGGCCTTCACCTTTTCTTCAGCCACCTTGCGGGCATGGCTGTCGCTCGGCTGGTATTGCTGTTCCAGTTCGGCCTTGGCAACGTCTTCCTTGCCCTTGGCTTCCTTCTGGCAGACGTCCTTGGCGTTGTCCTTCATGGTGTCGCACTGCGCCTTTGCGACCTTGTAGTCGGCCTCGACCTTTTCCTTGGCGACCTTGTATTCGTCCTTGGTCATGGCGCTGGCCTGCGTGGCCATGAAGCAGGTCGAGGCCAGAGCGAGCACGATCAGATGTTTTTTCATGGATGTGTTCCTTTCCAATTCGATGGAATGCAGAAGAAGGTACGAGAGTGAGCCCGCTGGCGAGGCGACTCAGTACCGTTCGAACCAGAGCGCGTCAGGCGTGCGGCCGTCGCGCGTTTCCCAATCCTTCACCTGCTTTTCGGCATCGTCGCGGCTGATGCCATGGCGTTCCTGGATGCGGCCCAGCAGCTGGTCGCGCTTGCCGGCAATGACGTCGAAGTCGTCGTCCGTCAGCTTGCCCCACTGTTCCTTCACCTTGCCCTTGAGCTGCTTCCAGTTGCCTTCGATGGTGTCCTTGTTCATGCGAATCTCCTTTGAGAAGTTGATTCGGCGGTGCCTTGTTGCCGCCGTGAAATCAATGTCGTTCGGTGGATTCACCCCCTTGGTAGGACGTGCTGTTCACGCCCCGTAGGCAGAGGCCGACGCCTCCCGTGATAATCGAACGGACGCCGAAAGTTTGAGTTTTTCCCAACGCAACGCCTGCACCGCACTGCACGCGGCCAGCATCATGATCATTCACAGCCTGCTCGACACCGACCTCTACAAGTTCACGATGATGCAGGTGGTTCTGCACCACTTTCCCGGGGCCCGCGTCGAGTACCGCTTCAAGTGCCGCAACCCTGGCGTGAACCTGGCGCAGTTCGCGGGTCAGATTCGCGACGAGATTCGCAGCCTGTGCTCGCTGCAGTTCCGTGACGCCGAGCTCGCCTACCTGCGCTCCATGCGCTTCATCAAGAGCGACTTCGTCGACTTCCTCGGGCTGTTCCGGCTCAACGAGAAGTACATCAACATCATTCCCCAGCCCTCGGGCGAGCTCGAGATCCGCATCAAGGGGCCGTGGCTGCACACCATCCTGTTCGAGATTCCGGTGCTGGCCATCGTCAACGAGGTGTACTTCCGCAATACGCAGAGCAAGCCCGACCTCGAAGAAGGCCGCCGCCGCCTGGAAACCAAGATTTCGCAGCTGCAGGACGATGGCCTCACCGACCTGAAGATTGCCGACTACGGCACGCGCCGCCGCTTCTCCAAGGACTGGCACGAAGAGGTGCTGCGCACCCTGAGCGCCCGCCTTGGCGCGGTGACCTCGCCAGGCGTGCCTTCGACGCCGGGCGCGCGGCTGCCGCAACTGGCCGGCACCAGCAATGTGCTGTTCGCCATGAAGCAGGGCCTGATTCCGCTCGGCACCATGGCGCACGAATACCTGCAGGCCTGCCAGGCGCTCGGCCCGCGGCTGCGCGACAGCCAGATCTTCGGCTTCGAGAGCTGGGCGCGCGAGTACCGCGGCGACCTGGGCATCGCGCTGTCGGACGTGTACGGCATGAACGCCTTCCTGCGCGACTTCGACCTGTACTTCTGCAAGCTCTTCGACGGCGCGCGCCATGACAGCGGCGACCCGTTCCAGTGGGGCGAGCGCATGCTGGCCCACTACATAGCCAACCGGGTCGACCCGCGCACCAAGACGCTGATCTTCAGCGACGGCCTCACGGTGCCGCGCACCATCGAGCTCTACCAGCAGTTCCGCGGGCGCTGCCAGCTGGCCTTCGGCATTGGCACCAACCTCACCAACGACCTGGGCTACGAGCCGCTGCAGATCGTCATCAAGATGATCCACTGCAACGACCAGCCCGTGGCCAAGCTGTCTGACACGCCCTCCAAGAACATGTGCGACGACGAAAAATACCTGGCCTACCTGCGTCAGGTCTTCGAGATCGAACAACCCGCCGGCTGAAGGCTGTACCGTGCTGTGCGGCAGCCCCGTCTGGTACGGTACGGCCCCATGAAAAAGACCTTTCGCCTTGCGGTGGCCGCGCTGCTGCCGCTGATGTTTCCTGCATGGGCGATGGCCGCCGATTTCAACGGTGCCGCGCTGTCGCCGTTGTGGGGTGTTCCGTTTGCCGGCATCCTGCTGTCGATCGCGCTGTTTCCGTTGCTGGCGCCGGGCTTCTGGCATCACCACTACGGCAAGATCGCGGCGGTTTGGGCGCTGGCCTTCGTGCTGCCTTTTGCCACCACTTATGGCGTGCCGCTGGCCGGCGCGCAGCTCGTGCATGCGATGGTGGAGGAGTACATCCCGTTCATCATCCTGCTCACTGCGCTGTTCACCGTGGCGGGCGGCATTCACATCCGGGGCAACCTGCACGGCGCGCCGGGGCTCAACACGGGCCTGCTCGCCATCGGGGCGGTGCTGGCGAGTTTCATGGGGACCACGGGCGCGTCGATGCTGCTGATTCGCCCGCTCATTCGCGCCAATGACAACCGCGTGCACCGGGTGCATGTGGTCGTGTTCTTCATCTTCATCGTGTCGAACGCGGGCGGCTCGCTCACGCCGCTGGGCGATCCGCCGCTGTTCCTCGGATTTTTGAAGGGGGTCGATTTCTTCTGGACCGCGAAGAACATCCTGCCCGACACGCTGTTCATCCTGGCCGTGCTGCTCGCGCTGTTCTACGTCATCGACCGCCACTACTACCGCAAGGAAGGCGTGCTGCCGGTCGACCCGACACCCGACACCCCGCGCGTCGGGTTCGATGGCGCCATCAACTTCTGGCTGCTGGGCGGCGTGATCTTCTTCGTGCTGCTCAGCGGCTTCTGGAAGTCGCCGGTCGGCTTCGATGTCTTCGGCACGCAGGTGGGCCTGCCGGGCCTGGTGCGCGACGTGGGCCTGATCGCCATCACGCTGCTGTCGCTGAAGATCACGCCGGCCAAGGTGCATGCCGACAACCAGTTCGAGTGGGGCCCGATGGCCGAGGTGGCCAAGCTGTTCGCGGGCATCTTCCTGACGATCATTCCGGTGATCGCAATGCTCAAGGCCGGCGCGCAAGGCCCGTTCGGCGCCATCGTGTCGGCCGTGACCCGCGCCGACGGCCAGCCTGACCCGGCCATGTATTTCTGGGCCACCGGCATCCTGAGCTCGTTCCTGGACAACGCGCCGACCTACCTGGTGTTCTTCAACACCGCGGGCGGCGACCCGGCCGCGCTCATGACCACCTATGCCAGCACGCTGGCGGCCATCTCGGCCGGCGCGGTCTTCATGGGCGCCAACACCTACATCGGCAACGCACCCAACCTGATGGTGAAGGCCATTGCAGAGAGCCGCGGTGTGCGCATGCCGAGCTTCTTCGGCTACATGGCGTGGTCGGTGACCATTCTGGTGCCGCTGTTCGTCGTGTCCACCTTCATCTTCTTCCGCTGACCTGCACTTCGACAAGAGACAAAAACACCATGAGCAAGCCCAAGATCCTGGTCGCGCGCGCGATCTTTCCAGAGACCATCGAGCGCCTGTCGCAGCACTTCGAGGTCGAGTCGAACCAGGCCGACGAAAGCTGGAGCAAGGAGCAGCTGATTGCCAAGCTGCAAGGCAAGCAGGGCGCCTTCACCACCGGCAGCGAGCGCATCGACGCCGCCTTGCTCGACGCGTGCCCGGATCTGAAGATGTGCGCCAACATGGCCGTGGGCTACAACAACTTCGACGTTGACGCGATGGCCGCGCACGGCGTGCTGGGCACCAACGCGCCCGACGTGCTGACCGAGACCACCGCCGACTTCGGCTTTGCGCTGCTGATGGCCACCGCGCGGCGCATCACCGAGAGCGAACACTTCCTGCGCGCAGGCAAGTGGCAGAAGTGGAGCTACGACATGTTCGCCGGCGCCGAGATCCACGGCTCGACGCTGGGCATCATCGGCATGGGCCGCATCGGGCAGGGCATTGCAAAGCGCGGCGCGCACGGCTTTGGCATGAAGGTGATCTATCACAACCGTTCGCGGCTCGACGCCACGCTCGAGGCCGAATGCAAGGCCAGCTATGTGAGCAAAGAAGATTTGCTCAAGACCGCTGACCACGTGGTGCTGGTGGTGCCGTACTCGGCCGCTTCGCACCACACCATTGGCGCGGCCGAGCTTGCACTGATGAAGCCGACCGCCACGCTCGTCAACATTGCGCGCGGCGGCATCGTCGACGACGCAGCGCTGGCCGCGGCCCTGCGCGACAAGCGCATCGCCGCCGCCGGGCTGGACGTGTTCGAGGGCGAGCCCAAGGTGCACCCCGACCTGCTGAGCGTGCCCAACGTGGTGCTCACCCCGCACATCGCAAGCGCCACCGTGCCCACGCGCCGCGCCATGGCCGACCTGGCGGCTGACAACCTGATTGCGTACTTCGGCGGCAAGGGCGCCCTGACGCCTGTGACTCCGGTTCCTTCGGCCGGCAAATAAAAGAAAAACAAGCGAGCAGCGGCACCGCCCCCGACCTTGGATTCCTATTCAGACTTGATACTCATCGCGCTGGCCGCGCTTGCGGTCATTCAGCTCGTGCTGGTGATCTGGCTGCTTGCGCGCCGCCAGCCTCCCGCAGACCACAGTGACCTGTTGCGCGTGCTGGCCACCATGGGCGCCGCCAGCGAGCGCACCGAGCGCGAACTGCGCCGCGAAATTGCCGACAGTTCGCGCGGCGCGCGCCAGGAAACCACGCAGGCCTTCGCCACCTTCCAGCGCGCGCTGGTGCAGCAAGGCGCCGAGGCCACGCGCACGCAGAACGCACAGCTCGACGCCTTCTCCCTTCAGCTGGCCTCGCTGCAGAAGACGCTGGCCGACACCCTCAACACGCAGCTGCAAGGCCTGAGCGATGCGAATGCGCGTCGCCTGTCGGAGGTGCGCGCAACCATGGAAACCCAGCTCGCGCAGCTGCAGCAGAGCAATGCCGCCAAGCTCGACGAAATGCGCAAGACGGTCGACGAGAAGCTGCAGAGCACGCTGGAGGCGCGGCTGGGCGAAAGCTTCAAGCAGGTGGCCGACCGGCTCGAGCAGGTGCACAAGGGCCTGGGAGAAATGCAGACGCTGGCCGTGGGTGTGGGCAGTCTGCAGCGCGTGCTGACCAACGTGAAAACGCGCGGCGTGTTCGGCGAGGTGCAGCTCGAAGCCCTGCTCGAGCAGGTGCTCACGCCCGAGCAATACGCCAAGCAGGTCGAGACCAAGCCGCGCAGCGGGCAGCGCGTGGACTTTGCGATTCGCTTTCCCGGCCGGGGTGACGACGGTGCGCCGGTGTGGCTGCCCATCGACGCCAAGTTTCCGCGCGACGACTACGAGCGCCTCATCGACGCGCACGAGCGCGCCGATGCCGCAGGTGCGGAGCTGGCCGCCAAGGCGCTGGAGGCGCGCATTCGCACCGAGGCCAAATCGATTGCCGAGAACTACCTGGCCGCACCGCACACCACCGACTTCGCCATCCTGTTTCTGCCCGTGGAAAGCCTCTATGCCGAGGTGCTGCGCCGGCCCGGCCTGATGGACGCCATTCAGCGCCAGCACCGCGTGACGCTGGCCGGCCCCACCACCTTGCTGGCCATGCTCAACAGCCTGCACATGGGCTTTCGCACGCTGGCGCTGGAGCAGCAGGCCTCCGAGGTGTGGAAGGTGCTGGGCGCGGTCAAGACCGAATTCGAGCGCTATGGCGAATGGGTGTCGCGCATCAAGGAGCAGGTGGCCAAGGCCTCCGACACGCTCGACAAGGCCGACACCCGAGCCAAGCAGATGCGCCTGGCGCTGCGCAAGGTCGAGGCGCTGCCCGAGGCGCAGTCGCAGGCGCTGCTGCCGCCCACGGCCGGTACCGACACAGAGGACGAAGACACCCCGTGAAAGGTTCCGAACTGCTGCGTGTCATCGGCGCCCAGGTGTGCCTGCACGCGACCATGGCCGGCATGCGGCTCGCCACGCCGTTGCTGGCATTGCAGCAGGGCTACAGCGCCGCGGCAGTCGGCGTGCTGATCTCGCTGTTCGCGCTGACCCAGGTGTTCCTCGCGCTGCCGGCCGGGCGCTTTGCCGACCGCTACGGCTTCAAGCGGCCGCTGTGGCTTTCGGTGATTGCCGCGGTGGCGGGTGCGGCGCTGGTGGCGGTGTTCCCGGTCTTTCCGGCGATGTGCGTCGCGGCATTGCTGACCGGCGGTGCCACAGGCGCAACCGTCATTGCGTTGCAGCGGCACGTGGGGCGCTCGGCCCACAACCCGACGCAGCTCAAGCGCGTGTTCAGCTGGCTGGCCATTGCGCCGGCCCTGTCCAACTTCGTCGGGCCGTTTCTGGCCGGCATTCTGATCGACCACGCCGGCCGCGCGCCCGCGGACATGCTTGCCTTTCGCATCTGCTTTGCGGCCATGGCGGCGCTGCCCTTGCTGTGCTGGCTGCTCGCACGCGGCGCGCACGAGCCGGCCCCCGCCGCACCGGTGGCGGGCGCGGTGCCCACACGGGCCTGGGACCTGTTGCGCGAGCCGATGTTCAGGCGCCTGCTGTTCGTGAACTGGCTGCAGTCGTCGAGCTGGGACGTGCATGCCTTCGTGCTGCCGGTGCTGGGGCACGAGCGGGGCATCAGCGCGTCGGTGATCGGCTCGATCCTCGGCGCCTTCGCCATTGCGGCGGCGGTCATTCGCGTGGTGCTGCCGGTGCTGGCCGCGCGCGCATCGGAGCGCAGCGTGATCCTGAGCTCCACGCTGGTGACGGCGCTGGTGTTCTCGGTCTACCCGCTGCTGGACTCGGCCCTGAGCATGGGCATCTGCTCCGTGGTGCTCGGGTTTGCGCTGGGCGCTGTGCAGCCGATGGTGATGAGCATGCTCCACCAGATCACGCCGCATGCGCGCCACGGCGAGGCGCTGGGGCTTCGGCTCATGACCATCAATGCGTCGAGCGTGGCCATGCCGATGCTGTTCGGCTCGCTGGGCGCGGTGATCGGCATCGGCGGGGTGTTCTGGGTGGTGGGCGCCGTGGTGGTGGTCGGCGCGCGGGCGACCTGGGGCCTGAAGGCCTGAATGTCTGAGGGCCTGAGAGCGCCAGACTCGCTCTGCCGGTGGGGTGCCGGCAGTGCAGGAGTCGATCGGGCTCAGCTCAGAGCTTGTAGAAGCGCTTGATGGCGCTCCATGCGTCGTCGGGTGCGTCCACGTACTCGAACATCTTCAGGTCGCCGGGGGAGATCACGCCTTCGTCTACCAGAAAATCGAAGTCGATCATCCGCTTCCAGTAGTCCGAGCCGAACAGCACGATCGGCACCGGCTTCGACTTCTTCGTCTGCACCAGCGTGATGACTTCGAACAGCTCGTCCAGCGTGCCGAAGCCGCCCGGGAACGCCACCAATGCCTTCGCACGCATCATGAAATGCATCTTGCGGATCGCGAAGTAATGGAACTTGAAGCTCAGCGCCGGCGTAACGTAGGGGTTGGCTTCTTCTTCCATTGGCAGTGCGATGGCCAGGCCGACCGAAAGGCCGCCGCCTTCATGCGCGCCGCGGTTGGCGGCCTGCATGATGCCGGGGCCGCCGCCGGTGCACACGAATAGCTTGTCCTGAGGCTCCTTGTCGTTGCTGTACTGCGCCACCAGCTTGCCGAAGGCGCGTGCCTTCTCGTAGTAGTGCGAGTTGCGCGCCAGCCGGCGCCAGCGCTCCGAGGCCACCGTGTCGCCGGCTGCATCGGCCTGCGCGATCAGGGCGGTGGAGTCTTCCTCGCTGCGAAAGCGTGCGCTGCCGAACACCACCACGGTGTTCTCGATGCCGTGGGCGCGCTGCTCGATGTCGGGCTTCATCAGCTCGAGCTGCATGCGGATGCCGCGGGTCTCGCGGCGCAGCAGAAACTCCGGGTCGGCGAAGGCGATGCGCGACGGATCGGGGTCCAGGGGCAGGCCCTTGTCCGCATGGGAGTGCAGCGTGGCCCATGCGTCGGCCAGGCGTTTGTCGTGAAGGTTGTGCGTGTTGTTCATGAGAAAACCAGACAGGAGTACCCGAGTGATTGTGCAGCGTTGCAATCGGCGTGCCCAGACAACAAAAAAGGCTCCTTGCGGAGCCTTTTTGAAGGGTGTGGTCGGCCTGGTGGCCGGTGCCGTCGAGGCTCAGACGCGCTTGCGGTATTCGCCGGTGCGCGTGTCGATTTCGATCTTGTCGCCTTGCGCCACGAACAGCGGCACGCCAATTTCGAAGCCGGTGGCAATCTTGGCGGGCTTCATGACCTTGCCCGAGGTGTCGCCCTTGACGGCCGGCTCGGTCCAGGTGATTTCGCGCTCGACGCTGGTGGGCAGTTCGACCGAGATGGCCTTGCCGTCGTAGAACACCACTTCGACAGTCATGCCGTCTTCGAGGTAGTTCAGCGCGTCGCCCATGTTCTCGGCTTCGACTTCGTACTGGTTGAACTCGGTGTCCATGCAGACGTACATCGGGTCGGCAAAGTAGGAGTAGGTGCATTCCTTCTTCTCGAGCACGATCTGGTCGATCTTGTCGTCGGCCTTGAACACCTGTTCGGTGTTGAAGTTGGCGATCAGGCTCTTGAGCTTCATGCGCACGGTGGCGGAGTTGCGGCCGCCGCGGCTGTATTCGGTCTTCAGCACGACCATCGGGTCCTTGCCGTGCATGATGACGTTGCCGGCGCGGATTTCTTGAGCGATTTTCATAACAGGGTCTCTGGATGTTGGCCGCTCGGTGCACGGGGCCATCGGCGACGCGTCGACGTTTGCCGGTTTGTCTGGCCTCGCGTTACATGTCTAACGGCGGGTTGGGTAGGGGTTCAGCGGAGAGCATCTCGGATCTTCGAGATCCGGGCCGAAATCCGCAAAGCCCGCTATTTTAGCTTTTTTGGCCGATCAGTTTGCACAGCTGCGTGACCAGGTCGTCTTGCGCAAGCAGCCGGGTGCGGGCCGACAGCACCGTTTCCTGCCACGGGCCTTGTGTTTCCAGCTGCGGCAAGGCGGTGTCGCCGAAGCCGTTCCACGTGTGGTGAAACAGCCGCAGCGAGGGCGGGGCGCCGAGCCAGTCGAGCCAGGCATTCAGCTTGACGTGATGCGCGTCGTCGTCCTGCGGGTAGATCTGCCACACGAACGGCGCGCCGGCCCAGAGCGCGCGCACCCATGAATCTTCTCCGCGCACAAAGTTCAGGTCGCAGGACCACAGCAGGTGGTCGAAATCGGGCTGCGTGAGGTACGGCAGGTATGAAATTGACAGCGCGCCACGCTCGACCGACGCGCGTGATGGTGATGGTGATGGTGATGGCGATGGCGTGCTTTCATCTGAAAGAAGCGCCTGTACCGCCTGCGTGGCGCGACCCGCCGTCACCAGCAGCCGGGTGGGTTCGGGGCCCTGCGCCAGTTGCGCGAGAAGTGCGGCCAGCGCGGTCGGCTCGTAGCAGAACAGCGACACCAGCCGCTCTGTGCCTTGCCAGCCAACCTGCTGCGCGGCCAGCCACGGCGCGCGGTCGAAGCGCACGCGCCGTTCCATCAGCCCCGGTTCGCGCAGCAGCCCGCCGGTGGCGGGCGTGAAGCCGGGGTAGAAAAATCGCTTGGTGAGCCCGGCGCCAGGTCCTCTGAACACCGACGATGGCAGCCCATGCAGCCGCTCCACATAAGGTTCGGCGGACAGGTATTCGAGGTTGATCCAGGCCCGCCCCGGCCCTTGGGCAAAGCGCGCGATCAGTTCCGGCGCCGGCTCGCAGCCGAAGCCCTCGATCAGCACGTCGGGCGCCGGGCCCGCCACAGCCGCATGCAGCGCGGCGTCATCGTGCCAGTCGATCACCTCGACGCCGGAATAACCCGAAGGCGCCATCCAGCGCAGCGCCGTTGCGTCGTCGATCCACAGCCGCACGCGCTCGCCGCGCTCGGCCAATTGGCAGGCCAGGCGCCAGCAGACACCCAGGTCGCCGTGGTTGTCGATGACCCGGCAGAAGATGTCCCAGCGCATGGTTTGCATGGCCGGGAGTGTGCCGTGTTCTTCAGCACCGCTTGCTATGCTGGCCGCACAACAACCATTGGAGAGAGATGACCATGAAGATGCATACCTTGCGTGCCGCGAGAACCGTGCTTGCCGTGTCACTGGCCCTGGGCGGCCTGACCGCCGCCGTGGCGCAAACACAGACGCCGCCGGCGCTCACCGCGCACCAGCAGCGCTTTCATGACATCTACAAGGAGCTGGTTGAAATCAACACCACCCACTCGGTGGGCGACAACACGGTGGCGGCACGCGCCATGCAAAAGCGCCTGATCGACGCGGGCTTCGCGCCCGGCGACATCCAGATCTTCGAACCCTTTCCCAAGAAGGGCAACCTGGTGCTGCGCTTCAAGGGCGACGGCAGCAAGAAGCCGCTGCTGCTTCTGGCGCACATCGACGTGGTCGAGGCCCGTCGCGAAGACTGGAAGACCGACCCCTTCAAGCTGCAGGAAACCGGCGGCTACTTCACGGCGCGCGGTGCCATCGACGACAAGGCCATGGCCTCGGCGCTGGTGTCGGTGGTGGGGCAACTCAAGCAGGAAGGCTTCAAGCCCAAGCGCGACATCATCCTGGCGCTGACCGCCGACGAGGAGCGCGGCGACGCGCTGAGCAACGGCGCCTTCTGGCTCATCAACAACAAGCCCGAGCTGCTGCAGGCGGAGTTCGGCATCAACGAAGGCGGCGGCGGCGAACTGCGCGGCGGCAAGCCCAATCTGCACCGCATGCAGGTGGCCGAGAAGATGTACACCACCTACATGCTGGAGGTGCGCGACGTGGGCGGCCACAGCTCGGTGCCGACCAAGAGCAACCCGATCTATGCGCTGTCGGCGGGGCTCGAACGGCTGGGCAATTTCGCCTTTCCGGTGAAGCTGGCGGACGTGACGAAGACCTACTTCGCGCGCAGCGCGCCCTTTGCCACCGGCCAGCTGGCCGACGACATGCGCGCGGTGGGCGCGGGCAACCCCGAGCCGGCCGTCATCGAGCGCATGTCGGCCAACCCGGCGTACAGCGCCCAGTTCCGCACCACCTGCGTGGCGACCATGGTGCAGGCCGGCCATGCGGAAAACGCGCTGCCGCAGTCGGCCAAGGCCACGGTCAACTGCCGCATCCTTCCGCACGACGACCCCGAAGAAGTGGAGCGCCTGCTGACCCAGGCCGTCGGCAACGACAAGATCGTGGTGCGCAACATGGGCAAGCCGTTGCGCAGCCCGGCCTCGCCGCTGAACGGCGACCTGGTGAAGACGGTGGAATCGCTCACCGAGCAGATGTGGCCCGGTGTGCCCGTGGTGCCCGCCATGAGCACCGGCGCCACCGACAGCCGCTTCATGCGCAACGCGGGCATTCCGATGTACGGCGTGACCGGCATGTTCCTGGAACCGTCGGACGCGCGGGCGCACGGGCTGGACGAACGCATCGAGGTGCAGCGCCTGTACGACGGTCGCGAGTTCTTGTACCGGCTGGTGTCGGAACTGGCGAAGTGAGCGGGGCCGCACGATGAGCGATGTTTTCGAGCCTGCGTTCGAGCACACCCTTGAACATGTTTTTGTGCAGGTCAACGGCATTCGCCTGCATGTGGTGCAGGCTGGCCCGCTCGACGGGCCGGTCGCCATGCTGCTGCACGGCTTTCCGGAATTCTGGCGCGGCTGGGCCGGCCAGATCGATGCGCTGGCCAAGGCCGGCTACCGCGTCTGGGTGCCCGACCAGCGCGGCTACGGCGAAAGTGACAAGCCGCAGGGCGTGGAGGCCTACGACCTCGAGACGTTGGCCGACGATGTCTGCGCGCTGATCCAGAGCACGGGCCGCGCGTCGGTGACGCTGCTGGGACACGACTGGGGCGGCGCGGTGAGCTGGCGCGTGGCGGCGCGAAATCCTGAACTGGTCGAGCGATTGGTGATCGTCAACTCACCGCACCTGGCGGTGATGCTGCGGTACATGGCCGGCGGGCGACAGCGCCTGCGCAGCTGGTACATGCACTTCTTCCGCATTCCGCGCTTGCCCGAGCGGTTGCTGAGCCGCCGAGACTTTCGCGGGCTGGTGCGGGTGCTGCGCCAGGGCAGCCGGCCCGGTGCCTTTTCGGATGCGGAAATTGCGCTGTACCGCGAAGCGTGGGGCCGTCCGGGTGCGCTGACCGCCATGCTCAACTGGTACCGCGCGCTGATGCGCAGCCGTGCGCGCATCCACGCCGACGCGCGCATCACCATGCCCACGCTGCTGCTGTGGGGCGTGCAGGACGAGGCGCTCGGCATCGAGATGGCCCAGCCCAGCATCGCCCTGTGCGACCAGGGCGAGCTGCAGCGCATCGAGGGCGCGGGGCACTGGGTGCTGCATGAGGAGGGCGCCGACGTGAGCTGGCGCATCCTTGCGTTCCTGGGGCGCGTGACAGCGGCCGTTGCCGACCCAGCCACACGCCCCGCCGTGGCCGTCAGGGCGTGAAGGTGTCGCCAAGCACGATGCCTTCGCGCCGCGCGCCACAATAGCCGCCATGTCAGACGTGCATTCAGATCAATTGCTCAGCGAAGTCGCGGCCCTGCCGCAGTTGCCGGGCGTCTACCGCTATTTCGACGCGGCCGGCGCGGTGCTTTATGTGGGCAAGGCGCGCAACCTCAAGAAGCGGGTGGCCAACTACTTCCAGAAGAGCCACGGCGGCACCCGCATCGGTCACATGATCTCGAAGATCGTGCGCATGGAAACCACGGTGGTGCGTTCCGAGGCCGAGGCGCTGCTGCTCGAGAACAACCTGATCAAGACGCTCAAGCCGCGCTACAACATCCTGTTTCGCGACGACAAGAGCTACCCCTACCTGAAGATCGCGTCGCACGCGTTTCCGCGGCTGGCCTACTACCGAGGCGCGACCGACAAGAAGCACCGCTACTTCGGGCCGTACCCGAGCGCGTGGGCGGTGAAGGAATCGATCCAGCTGCTGCAGAAAGTGTTTCGCCTGCGCACCTGCGAGGACACGGTCTACGCCAACCGCACACGGCCGTGCCTGCTGTACCAGATCAAGCGCTGCAGCGGGCCTTGCGTCGGCCACATCGCGCCCGATGCGTATGCGCAGGACGTGGCCAGCGCAGAGGCCTTTCTGATGGGCGACACGCAGCTCGTGCTCTCCAAGCTCGAACTGCGCATGACCACGCACGCCGAGAAGCTCGAGTTCGAGCAGGCGGCCGAGCTTCGCAACCAGATGTCTGCCATCTCGCGCGTGCTGCACCAGCAGTCGATCGAGATCGCCTCAGACAAGGACGTGGACATCCTGGCCGTGCAGGTGCAGGGCGGCAAGGCCTGCGTGAACCTGGCCATGGTGCGTGGTGGCCGGCACCTGGGCGACCGGCCTTACTTTCCGGTGCATGTGGAAGACGCGGCGCAGATCCACCACGGCGAACTGGACAACGACGACGGCGAGGAGGGTGTGCCCCCCGTGGCCGCCGACCCGATCGAGGTGCAGGTGCTCGAAGCCTTCATCGCCCAGCACTACATCGACGTGCCCGTGCCCGCCACGCTGGTGCTGAGCGAGCAGGTGAGCCGTTCGTTGATCGAGGCCATCTCGCTGCACGCCGGCGCGCGCGTGACCGCCGTGTTTCAGCCGCGCGAGCAACGCCGGCATTGGCTCGAAATGGCCGAGACCAACGCCAAGCTGCAGCTGGCCCGGCTGCTGGCCGAAGAGGGCTCGCAGCAGGCCCGCACACGCGCGCTGACCGACGCGCTGGAGCTGGCGTCGGACGACCTGGACACCTTCCGCGTGGAATGCTTCGACATTTCGCACACCGCGGGCGAAGCCACGCAGGCCTCGTGCGTGGTGTTCGAGCACCACGCCATGCAGAACAAGGAATACCGCCGCTACAACATCGAGGGCATCACGCCCGGCGACGACTATGCGGCCATGCGCCAGGTGCTGCACCGGCGCTACGGCAAGCTGGCCGAGGCGATGGCCGCGGAGACCGAGGCGCTGGCCCCTGGCGACGCGGAGAGCGATGGCAAGGGCGACGATGACGGCGATCCCGGTGATACCCCCCGCAAGACCCGGACCGTGCGCATGCCCGACCTGGTGCTGGTCGACGGCGGCAAGGGCCAGGTGTCGATGGCGCGCGAGGTATTCAGCGAGCTGGGTCTGCCGCTGTCGTTGATCGTCGGGGTCGAAAAGGGCGAGGGCCGCAAGGTTGGCCTGGAGGAACTGGTGTTCGCCGACGGCCGCGAAAAGGTGTACCTGGGCAAGGACTCGGCCGCGCTCATGCTGGTCGCGCAGATCCGTGACGAGGCGCACCGCTTCGCCATCACCGGCATGCGGGCCAAGCGTGCCAAGGTGCGCGTGGGCGGCAGCCAGCTGGAGGACATTCCGGGCATCGGCCCGAAGCGGCGGGCCCGCTTGCTCCAGCGCTTCGGCGGCATCCGCGGGGTGGCGGCCGCGAGCGTGGAAGACATCGCCTCGGTGGAGGGCATCGCGTCCGAGCTCGCTGAAGAGATCTACAAGGCATTGCACTGAGGCATGGCCTTCCGTTGAAGGTCATTGCCGCCATGACACAATCAAGCGATGTTCTGGACCCTACCGACCATCATGACCTGGACGCGCATCGTCGCGATCCCTTTGATCGTCGGCGTGTTCTACCTGCCGATCAGCGAGCCAATGCGCAACCTGATCGCCACGGTGATGTTCATCGTCTTTGCCGCGACCGACTGGCTCGACGGCTACCTGGCGCGCAAGCTCAACCAGACGTCGGCCTTCGGCGCCTTCCTCGATCCGGTGGCCGACAAGTTTCTGGTGTGCGCGTCGCTGCTGGTGCTGGTGCACTTGCAGCGGGCCGACGTGTTCGTGGCGCTCATCATCATCGGGCGTGAGATTGCCATTTCGGCGCTGCGCGAATGGATGGCGCAGATCGGCGCCAGCAAGAGCGTGGCGGTGCACATGATCGGCAAGGTCAAGACGACCGTGCAGATGGTGGCCATTCCGTTCCTGCTCTATGACGGGCGCCTGTTCAAGGTGATCGACACCGGCCTGTGGGGCCAGGTGCTGATCTGGGTTTCCGCGGTGCTCACCATCTGGTCGATGGTGTATTACCTGCAGAAGGCCATTCCGGAAATCCGGGCCCGTACCAAATGACCGCGGCAGCCGCGGCCCGCCACGCGGGCTGGCTGCGGGCGATGCCGGCGGTCTTCGTGCTGATCTGGAGCACGGGCTTCATCGTCGCGCGCTACGGCATGCCGTATGCGCCACCCCTCAAGTTTCTTGCCGTGCGCTATGCGTTGTCGCTGGCGTGCTTTGCCATGTGGGTCACGCTGGCGCGGGTCGCGTGGCCGAAGGCGCGCGCGCAGTGGGGGCACCTGGCGGTGACTGGCGTGCTGATGCAGGCGGGGTACCTGGGCGGGGTCTGGGCCGCGGTGCATGCCGGCATGGGCGCGGGGCTGGTGGCGTTGCTGGTCGGCATTCAGCCGGTGCTGACGGCGGTGTGGCTGGCGTTCAACGGCGGGCGCATTTCAGGCCGGCAATGGAGCGGGCTGCTGCTGGGGTTCGCGGGGCTGGTGCTCGTGGTGTCGCGCAAGTTGGGGCAGGGCGCCGAGGTGAATGCGCTGACGATGGGGCTGGCCGTGATGGCGCTGCTGAGCATCACCGCAGGCACGCTGTACCAGAAGCGCTTTGTCGCGCCCTGCGACGTGCGCAGCGCCAGCGCGGTGCAGATGGCGGCAGCGCTGCTGGTTACGCTGCCGTTCGCGGCCATGGAATCGCAGGGCATCGAATGGAACGCTTATTCCGGCGGCGCCATGGCGTGGTCGGTGCTGGCGCTGTCGCTGGGCGGCAGCTCGCTGCTCTACATGCTGATTCAGCGCGGCACGGCCACTGCAGTCACCAGCCTGCTGTACCTGGTGCCGCCTTGCACGGCGGTGATGGCCTGGCTGTTGTTCTCGGAGCCGATCACGCTGGTGACGGTGCTGGGCATTGCGCTCACCGCCGCGGGCGTGAGCCTGGTGGTGCGCAGCGGCCGCTGAGCCCGCTGCCTCTTTCCCCGTTTCAGCGCGCGCCGGCCTTGCCCGGCTTCCAGGGCTCGCCGCGAAACTGTTCCACCAGATGGTCGACCAGCAGGCGCACGCGGCGCGGCGTCTTGGGTCGCCAGGGTGCGATCCAGTGGATGTCCGCGTCGGCCATGGCGTGCTGCGGCAGCACCCGCACCAGCTCGCCGCTGGCCAGTTGCGGTGCGATGTCCCACAGGCTGCGCAGCATCACGCCGTGCCCGGCCAGGCACCAGTCGCGCACCATCTCCCCCGAGTTGCTGGCCAATGGGCCCTGCACGCGCACGCGCGCCGTGCTGCCATCGCGCGCATGGCGCAGCGTCCAGAGCGCATGCTGGCGCTGGCCGTCGTTGCCGTTCTCACGCGCGACCAGGCAGTCGTGCAGTGCGAGCGCCTCTACCGTGGCCGGCGTGCCGCGGCGCGCCAGGTAATCGGGCGAGGCGGCCAGCACGCGCTGGTTGCGCGCCACGCGCCGCGACACCCAGTCGGCCGCATGGCGCTGTTGAACGGCCCACAGCCACACCGCCCCGTCATAGCCCTGGGCGCCGAGGTCGGGCAACTGCTCGGTCAGCACCAGATCGATCTGCAGGGCCGGGTGCCGCGCCTGAAAGCTGGCCACCGCCGGGCCAAGCCAGCGCCGGCCGAAGCCGAAGGTGGCGGCCAGGCGGATGGTGCCGGTCAGCGCGTTCTGGCGTTCGCCCAGTTCGCTTTCGAGCGCGGCAAAGCCGTCGAGCAGCGTGCGTGCATGCAGGCACACGGCTTCGCCTTCGGCCGTGACGCTGAGCCGGCGCGTGGTGCGCTCGAACAGGCGCTGGCCCAGCCGAGCCTCCAGCGCACCCAGCCGTTTGGTGACGACCGAGGGCACCACGTCGAGCGTGGCGGCCGCGCCGGCCAGGCTGCCCTGGTCGCGAATGGCGAGCACCAATGCCAGGTCGCCGCGGTCCATCGAGAGGGGATTCATGCCGAAATGGAAAGTATGAATTGGCCGATTGTTGCTTGATGATCGCCGGGGTGCAACGCACAATCGTTGCGTGACCTTCCTTTCCTTTCCCAGTTTCGACACCGAGCGCAGCGGCGTGCGCATCCATGGCCGCATCGGCGGGCAGGGCGCCCCGCTGTTGCTGCTGCACGGGCATCCGCAGACGCATGCCATCTGGCACCGCGTGGCGCCGGCGCTGGCCGAGCGCTTCACCGTGGTTGCGGTCGACTTGCGCGGCTATGGCGATTCGGGCCGGCCTGCGGCCGACGCCGAGCATGTGGTCTACAGCAAGCGCGAGATGGCGCTGGACGCACTGGCGGCCATGCAGCACCACGGCTTCGAGCGCTTCGGCGTGCTGGCACACGACCGCGGCGCGCGCGTGGCGCACCGGCTTGCGGCGGACCACACCGAGGCGGTCGAGCGCATGCTGCTGCTCGACATCGCGCCCACGCTGGCGATGTACGCGCAAACCTCGGAGGCCTTTGCCAAGGCGTACTGGCACTGGTTCTTTCTGATCCAGCCGCCGCCGTTGCCCGAGGCGCTGATTGGCTCCGACCCGGTGCGCTACATCCGCAGCGTGATGGGCGGGCGGCATGCGGGGCTTGCGCCGTTCGCGCCCGAGGTACTGGCCGAATACGAGCGTTGCGCCGCCATCGCGGGCACCGCCGAATCCATCTGCGAGGACTACCGTGCCTCCGCCACCATCGACCTCGTGCACGACCGCGCGGACATCGCCGCCGGCCAACAGCTGACGCAACCGCTGCGCGTGCTGTGGGGCGAGCACGGCGCGGTGGGCAAGGCCTTCGACGTGCTGGCGCTGTGGCGCGAGCG
The DNA here is from genome assembly GCF_046156345.1 of Variovorax sp. H27-G14. Classification (NCBI taxonomy): domain Bacteria; kingdom Pseudomonadati; phylum Pseudomonadota; class Betaproteobacteria; order Burkholderiales; family Comamonadaceae; genus Variovorax; species Variovorax sp. H27-G14. Next base: position 16,478 of record NZ_JAYLVN010000001.1, on the reverse strand, counting down.
CGCCGCCGACGTGTCGGGCCGCGCATTGCCATGCGGCCACTATGTTCCCGAAGAGGCCCCGGACGATTTGCTCGCCGAGGCGCTGGCCTTTTTTTCACCGACCCCGCAAGCAGGAGACACCCCATGAGCACCCAGAGAATCGCAGTCATCGCCGGCGACGGCATCGGCAAGGAAACCATGCCCGAGGGCCTGCGCGTGCTCGAAGCGGCAGCGAGCAAGTTTGGCATCGACCTGAAGTTCGACCACTTCGACTTCTCGAGCTGGGACTACTTTGAAAAGCACGGCCAGATGCTGCCCGACAACTGGAAGGACCAGATCGGCGGGCACGACGCCATCTTCTTCGGCGCGGTCGGCTGGCCCGAGAAGATTGCCGACCACGTGTCGCTGTGGGGCTCGCTGCTGATGTTCCGCCGCGAGTTCGACCAGTACATCAACTTGCGTCCCGCGCGGCTGATGCCCGGCATCATCGCGCCGGTGGTGCGCCGCGACGGCACGCCGCGCGAGCCCGGCGAGATCGACATGTACATCGTGCGCGAGAACACCGAAGGCGAGTACTCCAGCATTGGCGGGCGCATGTACCAGGGCACGCCGCGCGAGATCGTGGTGCAGGAGACGGTGATGTCGCGCATCGGCGTGGACCGGGTGCTGAAGTTTGCTTTTGAGCTGGCGCAGTCGCGGCCCAAGAAGCACCTCACGAGCGCCACCAAGTCGAACGGCATTTCCATCACCATGCCCTACTGGGACGAGCGCGTGGTGGAGATGGCCAAGAGCTATCCGGGCATCGCGCTGGACAAGTTTCACATCGACATTCTTACCGCGCACTTTGTGCAGCGGCCCGACTTCTTCGACGTGGTGGTGGCGAGCAACCTGTTCGGCGACATCCTGTCCGACCTGGGGCCTGCGTGCACCGGCACCATCGGCATTGCGCCCAGCGCCAACCTCAACCCCGAGCGCACCACGCCGTCGCTGTTCGAACCGGTGCACGGCTCGGCACCCGACATCGCGGGCAAGGGCATCGCCAACCCGATCGGGCAGATCTGGTGCGGCGCGATGATGCTCGAATTTCTGGGCCACAAGGCGGCGCACGACGCCATCCTGTCGACCATCGAGAAGGTGCTGGCGCCCCAAAGCGGAGCGCCGCGCACGCCGGACATCGGTGGAAATGCAAGCACCAGCGACCTTGGCAAGGCGATTGCGCAGGCCCTCTGAACCTGTTTGTGCCGCTGCAGAAAAGCTGTTCACAAAACGCCCCTAGAATCGCGCGCTCCGCTGATCTGCAAGGCCTCGCGTCTTATTGACACCCTGCAGACCAGTGGTTGTAATCCTCGCTGGCAGTGCGCTGCCGAGGCGTCAGGCCTGCCAGGTTCTTGAGTCGCACACCTCGCGGCCGGGTCGCAGCTGACGAAAGCCGACCAACTTTTTTTCTGCAAGGGGCCCTTGTGAACAAGACCGAACTGATTGAGCACATCGCAAAGAACGCCGATATTTCCAAAGCCGCAGCAACCCGTGCGCTCGAGTCCACCATTGGCGCTATTCGTACCACGCTCAAGAAAGGCGGCTCTGTGTCGCTCGTCGGTTTCGGCACTTTCGCAGTCGGCAAGCGCGCGGCCCGCACCGGTCGAAACCCCCGTACCGGCGAGGCGATTAAAATCAAGGCCGCCAAGATTCCGAAGTTCCGTCCCGGCAAGGCGCTGAAAGACGCGCTGAACTGAGGCGTTAGACTCGGAGCGTATTTCCGAGTGGGGTGCTTAGCTCAGTTGGTAGAGCGCCGCCTTTACACGGCGTAGGTCGGGGGTTCGAGCCCCTCAGCACCCACCACCCACCCGATGCAAAGGCGAACCGCAAGTTCGCCTTTTTTATTGCCGTCCGACATCCGTCGAAAAAGAGTGTTCAAGCATGTTTGATTTCTTCCGCAAGTACAACAAGATCGTCATGATTTTCTTGTTCTTGCTGATCATTCCCTCGTTCGTGCTCTTCGGTGTCGAGCGCTACCAGGGCTCCGGCAGCGACGAGAAAGTGGCCCGCATCAACGGCCAGGACATCACCAAGCCCGAGTGGGACCAGCAGCACCGCGTGGAGTCCGACCGCATCCGTCAGCAGTCGCCCAACGTCGACCCGACCGTGCTCGACTCCGATGCCTTGCGCTACGCCACGCTGGAACGCATGGTGCGCGACCGCGTGCTGGCCGCTGCCGCCGCCAAGGGCAACATGACCGTGTCCGAAGATCGCCTGTCGCGCATCTTCGCGCAGGACACGGGCCTGGCATCGTTCCGCACGCCCGACGGCAAGTTCGACCGCGACGCCTTCCAGCGCGTGACCGGCCGCACGCCGGAGCAGTACGAAGCGTCGGTGCGCTCGGACATGGCCACGCAGCAGGTGCTGTTGGGCGTGTCGGGCACGGCCTTCACGCCGCCCGCGCTGGCCGCCACCACCATCAACGCCTTCTACGACAGCCGCGAGATCCAGGTCGCGCGCTTCACCCCCGAGAGCTTTGCGTCGAAGGTGACGGTGAGCGACGCTGACATCGAGGCGTACTACAAGGACCACCAGGCCCAGTTCCAGGCGCCCGAGCAAGCCAGCATCGAGTACCTGGTGCTCGACCTGGAAGCGGCCAAGAAGAACATCGTGGTGAGCGACGCCGACCTCAAGACCTACTACGAGCAGAACACTGCGCGCTTCGGCACGAAGGAAGAGCGCCGCGCCAGCCACATCCTGATCACGGCGCCGTCCAGCATGCCTGCGGCCGACCGCGCAAAGGCCAAGGCCAAGGCCGAACAGTTGCTCGCCGAAGTGAAGAAGACGCCCGCCAGCTTCGCTGATGTAGCACGCAAGAATTCGCAGGACACGGGTTCGGCGGAGAAGGGCGGCGACCTCGACTTCGTGACCCGCGGTGCGATGGTCAAGCCTTTCGAGGACGCGATGTTCTCGCTCAAGAAGGGCGAGATCAGTGGCGTGGTGGAGACCGAGTTCGGCTATCACATCATCGAAGTGACCGACATCAAGCCGGCCGTGGTGCCGCCTTTCGAGAAGGTGCGCGCGACGCTGGAGAACGAAGTGCGCGGGCAGCAGGCCACGCAGGAATTCGCCAAGGCCGCCGAGGCCTTCACCGACGCGGTGTACCAGTCGCCCGACAGCCTGAAGCCCGCCGCGGAGAAGCTCAAGCTCACGATCCAGACGGCGAACAACGTGGCGCGCACGCCCGCACCCGGTGCAACCGGCGCGCTGGCCAGCCGCAACTTCTTGAGCGCGCTGTTCGCGCCCGACTCGCTGAATCGCAAGCAGAACACCGAGGCCATCGAAGTGGGTTCCAGCCAGCTCGCAGCAGGTCGTGTCACGCAGTACACGGCGGCGCACGCGGTGCCGCTGGACGATGTGAAGGCCAAGATCCGCGCGCAACTGGTCACCGAGCGTGCTGCAGTGCTGGCCAAGACCGAAGGTGAAGCCAAGCTCGCGGCCTGGACCGCCAAGGCCGATGGCGCGACTTTCGGTGCACCGGTGACGGTGTCGCGCCGTGAAGCGCAATCGCAGCCGCTGGCGGTCATCGACGCCGCGCTGCGCGCCGACGCCACCAAGCTGCCCACGCTGGTGGGTGTGGACCTTGGCGCGCAAGGCTACACCGTGGTTCGTGTGACCAAGGTTGTGCCGCGCACGCCGCCCACGCCAGAACTCGCCAAGCAGGAGCAGGCGCAGGTCGGCCAGTCGGTGTCGGCTGCCGAGGACGCGGCTTACTACAACCTGCTGAAAGAGCGCTTCAAGGCTCAGATTCTGGTGCCCAAGCCGGCGGACACGCTGCCGGTTGCAGCAGGCCGCTGACCCTGCGCCGCCGCCTTCGCGGCGCTCGCTAAAAAGCCCGAGCCCATGGCCCGGGCTTTTTCATTTGGGGCGCGCGAACTGGTCGCACGAGGGACAAGCGGGGTCGTTGCTTCTTGCCAGAATCAACGCATGGGAACCCTCTACCTCGTGCGCCACGGACAGGCCAGTTTTGGCGCTGCCGACTATGACAACCTGAGCGAGCTCGGGCACCGGCAGGCCGTGCGTCTGGGGGCTTACTGGCGCGAGCGCGGCATGACCTTCGACGCGGTCATCACCGGCACCCTGAAGCGCCACCGCCAGACGTGGGAGGGCATTGCCCAGGGCCTGGGCGTCGCGCGCGACGATGTGTTGCCATGGCCCGGACTCAATGAATACGACAGCGAGGCGGTCATTGCCACGATCCACGAGGGCAAGCTCGAGAAGCCCGATTCACCCGAGATGTACCGTCATCATTTTCGGCTGCTGCGCGAAGGCCTGGGTGCGTGGATGCAGGGCAAGACGGCGCCGGTCGGCATGCCCAGCTACGTTGATTTTCTGGCGGGCGTAACCACTGCGCTGGACCATGTGCGCGAGAAGCACCACGGCGCGAAGGTGTTGGTGGTGTCGAGCGGCGGGCCGATCAGCACGGCGGTCGGCCATGTGCTCGGCACGAGCGCGGAGACGACGATCGAGCTCAACCTGCGCATCCGCAATTCTTCGGTGACGGAGTTCGCCTTCACGCCCAAGCGGCACATGCTCGTGACCTACAACACGTTGCCGCATCTGGATGGGCCGGCGTATGAGGACTGGGTCACGTACGCCTGAAGGCCTTGGGGACTCGGGCCGGCGGGCTCAGGCTTGCCACACGCCATAGCCAGCCTTGCGCAGTGCGATGCCCAGGTCCACTTCCATCAGTCGCGCGTCTTCGTAGGTCAGCGGGTTGTAGCGCTCGTAGAGCGCGGGCAGCAGGTGCAGCCCGAACGCTTGCACAAAGCTGTTGGCCTGAATGCCGGCCTTGTGCTTGTCGAAGCGAATGTCGGGGTCCAGGCCGGTCATGCCGACGTAGACGAAGGGCTTGCCGAGTTGGTACTCGGGGTTGGCGCGCCTGAAGCGGGCGTTGTTCCAGACACGGTCGTCGAGTTCGATCACATAGACGTGATGCCTGGCGCGCGCTTTGCGCGGCATGGCATCCGTGGCGGCCGCTCGTTTGATGCGGCGCGGCGCCACATCCTTGGCGGCCGGCCGCGAGACGCGGCGCGGCCGCGAGGCCATCAGCTCTTGCGCTTGATCAGGCCGTACAACACCAGCAGCACGATCGCGCCGAGCACGGAGGCAATGAAGCCGGCGCCTTGGCCTGCGGTGTACCAGCCCATCGATTGACCGACGTAGGTGACGATCAAGGAGCCGGCAATGCCGATGACCGTGGTGACGATGAAGCCTGCGGAATCGTCGCCCGGCTTCACGGCACGTGCCACGAGACCCACAACGAAACCGATCAGGATGGTCCAGACGATGCTCATGAAGAAATTCCTTTTGGGGGGTGAGGTGGAGCGGCGAAAAGCCATGATAGCGGAGCGATTTGGGCGCATGTGTCCGCCAATGTGGATGAATTCGGGTGGTGAAAATTTTTGCCTGCCGCCGTGACGCTGAGGCTGCGCGGCGTCCTACAGGCGGCCTTGTGCGGGCGCGGTACACCTGTACGCATGCTGGAAAAACTCCCTGATGTGATCGGCCATGCGCTGAGCGGCGTGCGCGCCGGACTGGACAACATCGTCTTCAACACCCTCGGCATGCGCGAGGGGATGGCGTCGATCGCTTTGACCAGCGTGGCCTTCGCGGACCACGCGCCGCTGCCGGCGCGCTGCACCGCGGACGCGCCCGATGGCGAGGGCGTTTCCCCGCCGTTGCAATGGACGGGGGTGCCGGCCGGCGCCGCTTCGCTCGTGCTGATCGTCGAGGATGCCGATTCGCCCACGCCCAACCCGCTGGTGCATGCCATCGTGGTTGGGTTGCCAGTCGATGGAGCCTCGTTGGCGGAGGCCGCGATGCCGAGCGAGGGCAACGATGGCGGTGGCTTGCATGTGGGCCGCAATTCGGCGTTGCAAGCTGCCTGGCTGCCGCCGGACCCACCTCCGGGACATGGCGTTCACCGTTATGCGTTCCAGCTGTTTGCGCTGGGGCAGGTGCCAGTGTTCTCCGAAGCGCCCGGGCGCGACGAGTTGGTCGACACGCTGAAGACGCATGCGGTCGCTAGCGGTCTGATCATCGGCACGTACGAACGGCCCGACGGATCAATCAAGATTCAGGAGGGCGCAACGGCGAGCGGAGCGCTGGTTGCGGGCTGATGTGGCTTTCAAATCGCGTCTTTTTCATTGGAAGCATGTAAACCGCGATTTTTGACGCTAGAATCGAAGGCTCTGCGGTGGCTGTAGCTCAGTTGGTAGAGTCCCAGATTGTGATTCTGGTCGTCGTGGGTTCGAGTCCCATCAGCCACCCCAAAAAATATCTCCTTTGCGCTATTGCTCAATAGCATTCAAGGGATTCCAGCGCCGGGCTTGCCCCGGCGTTGTCATTTCCGGATCGCCGCTTTTTCTTGCCGCGCGCTCCCAACCGTTCCCTCTTTTTCGATGTATGGCGCGCCCAAAACGGAGCGCTCTTGTTGCGTGTTGTTGCATCAATGCAATGCCACGGCAATTATTTTGCGTCGATAGATACTTGCGGCAAAAGAAAATTGAATTAAACTTCGACCGTTTTCAATTTATGGAGTCCAACAATGGCTTCGACCCTCGCCGATATCAATTCCCAGATCAAGAAGCATGACGAGCTGATTGCGCAATTGCGCAAGCAAGCCGAAGACTTGCGCAACCATGAGCGCGCGGGCGTGATCGAAGAGTTGCGCGCCAAGATCGCCGAATACGGATTGACCGCTTCGGATCTGAAACTGGCCGGCCGCGCAGTATCGGCAAAGCGCTCCAGTGGCGCTGCACCCGCCAAGGCTGCCGCCAAATACCGCGGTCCGTCTGGCGAAACCTGGTCGGGTGGCCGTGGCCGCAAGCCGCGTTGGGTGACCGAGGCATTGGCCGCAGGCAAGTCGCTTTCCGATTACGAAATCAAGTAAGCGCCTGTTGGTTTCCTGGGCATTTGCCCAATAAAAAAGCCCGCTCATGCGGGCTTTTTTATTGGGTGTCGACGAGGCGGACGCAGGCTCAGTTCACCATCACGAGTTTTCCTTTGACCCCACGCGAACCCATGTGGGCGTATGCGGCCTTCAATTCGGACATGGGCATCGTGCTGTCGATCACGGGCTTGATCTTTCCCTGACCGTACCACTGCGCCAATTCGGCCATCATCTGGGCATTCGCCTTGGGTTCGCGTCGAGCGAAATCACCCCAGAACACGCCTACCAACGAGGCACCTTTAAGCAGCGTCAGATTCAATGGCAGCGACGGAATGGGGCCCGACGCAAAACCTACAACCAAATACCGCCCGCGCCACGCAATCGAGCGAAAGGCCGGCTCCGCAAAATCACCGCCCACCGGGTCATAAATGATGTCGGGGCCTTTGCCATCGGTCGCTGCCTTGATGGCGTCGCGGAATCCATTGGGCAGTGCGTGCGTGGTGTAGTTGATGGTCGCGTCGGCGCCAATGGAACGACAAAGTTCGCATTTCTCGTCGGTCGAGGCCGCTGCAATCACCTTGGCCCCGGCGGCCTTGGCAATCTGGATGGCTGCCGTGCCCACGCCGCCGGCCGCGCCGAGCACCAGCACGGTTTCGCCGGCCTTGAGTTGCGCGCGGTCCATCAGCGCGTGCCAAGACGTGGCGTAGATCATGATGAAGGCCGCAGCATCGACGTGGCCGAAGCCCTCGGGCAGCGGCATGCACAGCGCGGCGGGGGCCAGCGTGTGGGTGCCGAAGCCGCCGGTGCCAGACAAGCAGGCCACGTTCTGGCCCACCTTGAGGTGCGTGACGCCTTCGCCCACGGCCTGAATGACACCTGCATATTCGGAGCCCGGCACGAAGGGCAGGGGCGGCTTCATCTGGTACTTGTTCTGCACGATCAGCAGGTCGGGGAAATTCAGGCTCGCCGCCTTGATTTCGATCAGCACCTGGCCCGGGCCCGGGGTCGGTGTCGGCAGTTCCTTCCAGGTCAGGGCGTCGACGCCGGTGGGGTTTTCGCAAAGCCATGCGTGCATGCTCGAGTCTCCTTCGTGTAAGTCGGGTGGGGGCAATGAATGCGGGCGATGATAGGCGGCGCACCGGGGTGGGCTTGTCCCTGCTGCGACGCACCCGACGCCTACAATCCGACGCACTCAGGACACCATGAAGATACTCATTTCCAACGACGACGGCTTTCAGGCGCCGGGCATCGTCGCATTGCACGACGCGCTCAAGGACATCGCCGACGTCGAGGTGATCGCCCCCGAGCACAACAACAGCGCCAAGTCGAATGCGCTGACCCTGGCCGCACCTCTGTACGTGCGCGAAGCCCACAACGGCTTTCGCTACGTGACCGGCACGCCGGCCGATTGCGTGCACATCGCGCTGAAGGGGCTGCTCGACTACCGGCCCGACCTGGTGGTCTCGGGCATCAACAACGGCGCCAACATGGGCGACGACACCATCTATTCAGGCACTGTTGGCGCGGCCATGGAGGCCTACCTGTTCGGCATTCCGGCCATCGCGTTCTCGCAGATCGAAAAGGGCTGGGCGCATGTGGACGCTGCCGCCCAGGTGGCGCGGCGGCTGGTGCAGCAGATCGAGCGCGAGCGCATGCTCGAAGGCCCGGCGTTCCTGCTGAACGTGAATGTGCCGAACAAACCGTTCGACGAACTCAAGCCCGTGAAGGTCTGCAGGCTCGGCCGCCGTCACGCCGCTGAAAAAGTGATCACGCAAGACAGCCCGCGTGGCGAAACCATGTATTGGATCGCCGGTGCGGGCGGCGCCAAGGACAGCGGCGAGGGCACGGACTTTTACGCCACCGCGGCCGGCCACATCGCGCTGACACCGCTGCAGATCGACCTGACCGACCACGCCAACCTGGGCCAATGGCGCGAGACGGTGGCCCGTCTCGGCAATTGACATGGCCACCCAACGGCCCAGTTTTCCGGTTCGCCTGACATCCACCGCTTCCGCAGCCACGCGCGGGCGCATGCCCGCCGTGCCGTTCAAGCCGATGGTGCCGACCACGCCCTCGATGGCGTCCGCCGCGGTGCGCGCACGCATGGTGCAGAAGCTCACGGCGCAGGGGGTTTCCGATCCCCGCGTGCTGCGCGCCATGAGCGCCGTGGAGCGGCATGGTTTTGTCGACAGCGCGCTGGTCAACCAGGCATATGAAGACACGAGCCTGCCGATCGGGCTGGGTCAGACCATCTCCAAACCGAGCGTGGTCGCCCGAATGATCGAGCTGCTGCTGGGTGCCCCCGCGCTGGCGGGAAAACCGCAGGACAAGCTCGGCCGCGTGCTGGAGATCGGCACGGGTTGCGGCTACCAGGCCGCAGTGCTGAACCATGTGGCTTCGGAGGTCTACAGCATCGAACGTCTGCGCGGGCTGCACGAGCGCGCGCGGCTGAATCTTCGGCCGTTCCGGCTGGCCACGGTGCACCTGATGCTGGGCGATGGAATGATCGGCTATGCCAAGGGCGCGCCCTATGCCGGCATCATTGCCGCGGCAGGCGGCGAGGCCGTGCCGCAAGCCTGGATCGACCAGTTGGCGGTGGGCGGGCGCATCGTTGCGCCGACGCATTCCGCCAGCGGTGGCCAGGCCCTTGTGGTCATCGACAAGACCCCCCGGGGACTGGAGCGGCTCATTCTTGAGGCGGTTCACTTTGTCCCCCTAAAATCAGGCATCGCTTGAAGGAATAACACATGCAGGGTTTTGGCAATCGGAGTTGGTTCGCTGGCGTCACGTTGGCCTTTGTGCTGGTGATTGCGGGCTGTTCCACACCGCGTGGGCCGGCGCCGGTCGAAGACCGCGGCACCATGACGCGCGCACCCGGCGCAGCAGTGCCCGGCGGCCCTCCCATGACCACCGACGCCAATGGCAAGCCGCTGGCAGGTATCGAAAATTATGGCAAGCCCGGCTACTACGCCGTGCGTCCCGGCGACTCCATCCGCCGCATTGGTGCGGACACTGGCCAGCGCTGGCAGGACATCGTTCGCTGGAACAACATCGACAACCCCGACCTGATCGAAGTCGGTCAGGTGCTGCGCGTGATTCCACCGAACGGCACCGCCGTTGCCGCAGCCCCACCGGTCAGTACGTCGCCTTCCGAAGGCGCGACTACCAAGCCCGTGACGCCGCCGCCGGCCCTAGTGCCAACGCCTCCGGCCAGCAGCCCGGTCAGGCCGCCGGTCACGGCTTCGCCATCGGCGCCGGGCAGCGGTAATTCGGGTGACGAAGACCTGGGCTGGATCTGGCCCGCGAGCGGCTCGCTGATTGCGGGCTTCGACGAAGCCAAGAACAAGGGCTACGACATCAGCGGCAAGGCGGGCGACCCCGTGCTCGCCGCCGCCGACGGGCGCGTGGTGTATGCGGGCGCCGGCTTGCGTGGCTACGGCAACCTGATCATCCTGAAGCACAACAACACCTACCTCACGGCGTATGCGCACAACCAGACGCTGCTGGTGAAGGAAGACCAGTCGGTGCAAAAGGGCCAGAAGATCGCCGAAATGGGCAACAGCGACGCCGACCGCGTGAAGCTGCATTTCGAGATCCGCCGCCAGGGCAAGCCCGTCGACCCTTCGCGCTACCTGCCCGGCCGGTGATGCCATGGCTGCCTCCCGCCCCCGCCGCACACTGCCTGTGCGCGGGTCGGCGGGCAAAGGCAGCCCACCAGAGCCTTCCGAAGACAACCTTTCTGCCGCAGACGCAGCAGACACCGTAGACGCAGCGGCCGATCCGCAAGCGATCGACTCGGCACTGCGCCACGGTGCAGCGAGCGAACGGCTAGGTGGCGAAGGCGCAGACGCGCTGACCATCTACCTGCGCCAGGTCCGGCGCACCGAGCTCTTCACGCCCGCTCAGGAGTACCAGGCCGCCTGCGCCGCGCGCGCCGGTGATTTCGATGCTCGGCAATCGATGATCGAGCACAACCTGCGGCTGGTCGTGAACATTGCCAAGAGCTACCTGGGCCGCGGCGTGCCGCTGTCGGACCTCATCGAAGAAGGCAATCTCGGGTTGATGCATGCCATCACCAAGTTCGAGCCCGAACGCGGATTTCGTTTTTCAACCTACGCGACCTGGTGGATTCGCCAGTCCGTCGAGCGGGCGGTCATGACGCAGGCGCGTGCCATTCGCCTGCCGGTGCATGTGGTGCGTGAACTGCAACAGGTGCTGCGCGCGCGCCGCACCCTCGAAGGCGATGCGGAATTTCTGGCGCACCGGCCCGACGGCGTGCGGGTGGAAGACATTGCGGCGCTGCTCGGTCGCGACGTGCAGGCCGTGGCCGATCTGCTGGCGCTGTCCGAGGCGCCGCGCTCGCTGGACGCGGGCGATGCGCGCGGCGAAGAAGGCTTCACGCTGGCCGACACGGTGGCCTCCGAGGACGCGCACGGCAGCCCGACCGAGGTGACCCACACGCACGAGGTGGAGCGCCTGCTGGACCAATGGGTGCATGCCCTCGATGCGCGCGAGCGCGAGGTGCTGGAAGGCCGCTACGGCCTGCACGACCGCGAGCCCGAAACCCTTGAGGTGCTGAGCGTGCGCCTGGGCCTCACGCGCGAGCGCGTGCGGCAGATTCAGAACGAGGCGCTGGCCAAGATGCGCCGTCAACTGGCCCGCTCGGGTGTCGGGCGGGACGCGCTGTTCTAGCGAGGCCTTCCACGCTGAGACAATCGGGGAATGACGGAATCCATCGAAGAAAACAAAACCCCCGCGAACGACCCCGCAACAGTTCCAGTGAAGCCCTCCGAAGAGTGGCTGCAGGTCGAGTCGCTCGACCTCGAAGCACAGGGCGTTGCCCACCGAGCCGACGGCATGGTCGTGTTCATCGAAGGCGCATTGCCTTTCGAGGAAGTGCAATTCAACGTGCACCGGCGCAAGAACAACTGGGAGCAAGGCACGGTCACCACTATCCGGCGCGAATCGTCGCAGCGGGTGCGCCCCGGCTGCCCGCATTTCGGCCTGCACACCGGTGCCTGCGGCGGCTGCAAGATGCAGCACCTGGACCCCGCCGCGCAAGTGGCCGTGAAGCAGCGCGCGTTGGAAGACAACCTGTGGCACCTGGGCAAGGTGCGCCCCGAGAACCTGCTGCGCCCGCTCGAAGGACCCGCGTGGCACTACCGCTACCGCGCGCGGCTGTCGGTGCGCCATGTGGTCAAGAAGGGCACGGTGTTGATCGGTTTCCACGAGCGCAAGAGCCGCTACCTGGCCGACATGCAGGTGTGCCCGGTGCTGCCCAAGCAGGTCAGCGCGATGCTGATGCCGCTGCGGGCGCTGATCGGCTCGATGGACGCGCGCGAAACCTGCCCGCAAATCGAACTGGCCTGCGGCGACGCGCCCGACACGATCGGGCTTGGCACCATCGCGCTGGTGCTGAGGCACCTGGCGCCGCTGTCGCCGGAAGACATCGACCGCCTGAAGGCCTTTGCGGCGCAGAACAAAGGCGTTCAGTGGTGGCTGCAGGCCAAGGGGCCCGAAACCGTCAAGTTGCTGGAAGAGGGCGGTGAGCCGCTGGCCTACCGCCTGCCCGAGTTCGGCGTGACGATGCCGTTCAAGCCGACCGATTTCACGCAGGTCAACCCGCACATCAACCGCGCGCTGGTCGGCAAGGCGCTGCGTTTGCTCGACGTGCAGGCGCACGAGCGGGTGATCGACTGGTTCTGCGGCCTTGGCAACTTCACCTTGCCGCTGGCGAGCCGGGCGCGCGAGGTGCTGGGCATCGAGGGCAGCGACACGCTGGTGACGCGCGCCACCGACAACTTCAAGCGCAACCAGCCCGCAACGCCCGCGCGCCGCGCCTTGTCACCGGCAACTTTCGTGGCGCGCAACCTGTTCGACATGACCCCGGCGATGCTGGTGGCCGATGGCAGCGCCGACAAGTGGCTGGTCGATCCGCCGCGCGAGGGCGCCTTCGCGCTGGCCAAGGCCATCGTCGAACTGCATGAGCAGCCCGAGCTGCGCACCGACGGCTGGACGCCGCCCAAGCGCATCGTGTACGTGAGCTGCAACCCGTCGACGCTGGCGCGCGATGCCGGCCTGCTGGTGCACCAGGCGGGCTACCGCTGCACCTTCGCGGGGGTGGTCAACATGTTCCCGCACACGGCGCATGTGGAGTCGATCGCGGTGTTCGATCTGGAATGAAAAAGGGCCCCTCGGGGCCCTTTTTTGATGTTGCGTGAATCGCTCAGTCGCGTTCGCCGCCGAAGATGCCCAGCAGGGCCAGCAGGCTCTGGAACACGTTGAACAGGTCCAGGTACAGCGCAAGGGTGGCGGTGATGTAGTTCGTTTCGCCGCCGTCCATGATCTGCTTCAGGTCATAGAGCATGTAGGCCGAGAAAATGCCGATGGCGGCCACCGAGATCACCAGCATGCCGGTGCTCGAGCCCACGAACACGTTGATGACCGCGCCGAACATCAGCACCATTGCGCCGACGAACAGAAACTTGCCCATGCCCGACAGATCGCGCTTGATGACCGTGGCCAGCGAGGCCATCACCAAGAACACGCCGGCGGTGCCGCCGAAGGCCGTCATGATGAGTTCGGAGCCGTTCTTGAAGCCCAGCACCATCGCGATCAGGCGCGACAGCATCAGGCCCATGAAGAAGGTGAAGGCCAGCAGCACCGGCACGCCGGCGGCGGAGTTCTTGGTTTTCTCGATGGCGAACATGAAGCCGAACGCGCCGCCCATGAAAACGATGAGGCCGAGCCCGCCGGTGAGCGAGCGCGTCAGGCCGGTGCTGACGCCGACCCACGCGCCGAGCACGGTGGGCAGCATGCTCAGCGCAAGCAGCCAGTAGGTGTTGCGCAGCACGCGCTGGCGTTCGGCTTGGGCCAGTGGCTGGCCGTAGCCGGTAGAGGTGTCTAGGGTGGTAACGCGGTCGTTCATGGCCGGAGCTCCTGTGGTTGCTGCGAAGACGCAGTTGGGGCGCATTCTAGGGGGCTGCAAGAGCAGGTTTCGATAAAGTCCGCGGGCAGCTTGTTCCCTAGCTTGGCACCGGGCTGAAGGCACTGCTGGCGGCGTGGCCGTTATGCTGTCGGGTTTCACGCAAACTGAGCACACCATGAAGACCAAATCCTTCCTCGAACTCGCCGATGTCAAGGTCGTTGCCGCCGCAGCGGAAGCCGAGGCCCTGAAGAACAACTGGGCCGTGACCATCGCCATTTCGGACGACGCCGGCAACCTGCTTTGGCTGCAGCGCCTGGACGGCGCCGCCGCGCTGTCGTCGCACATCGCCCCCGCCAAGGCCCACACGGCCGCCATGGGCCGCCGCGAGAGCAAGGTCTATGAAGACATCATCAACGGTGGGCGCACCGCGTTCCTGACCGCGCCCGCAGTGCAGGGCCTGCTCGAAGGTGGCGTGCCGATCATGAAGGACGGCCATGTGATCGGCGCCGTGGGCGTGAGCGGTGTGAAGTCGAACGAAGACGCACAGATTGCCAAGGCAGGCATCGCGGCCCTCGGCCTCTGATTCTTCTTTCGCGCAAGGCAAAACGCCGACCCTCGGGTCGGCGTTTTCATTTGGATGCTTCAGCGTGAAAAAAAGCTTGGCTAGTCGGCGAACCGTTGGCTAGCAAAAAACGACCCTTTGGAGATGAATCTCCTCGAGTCGCCCCACGATGAAACTTGCGAGGGGCGGGCTGAGCGACCTTATTTGGTCAGGATCAGCTTGCCGAGTTTGGTGGCCTGAAGCCGGTAGAGGGAGCCGTTGTGCATGATGCCCACGGTCTTGCTTCCTTTCAGAAGCTCCGTGCTTTCGACCATCGGCGCCGGCCGCGCTGCCTGGATGGACGCATGCCCGCCACCCGATTGGTCGAGCGAAGGATGGTTCAGAACAGAAAAGGCGTTGGGCGAGGCTGGCATTTGGAGTTCCCTTATCGAAGCGATGAGTGAATGATAATGATTCGCAATAAAAAGTCAATCGTCGCGATGAATTTTTTTGCGAACCCCTTCAGCTCACTTCGCGTCGGGCTCCGTGATGAAGCCGATCTTGCGCACGCCGGCTTCGCGCGCTTCCGACATGGCCTTGGCCACGCGCTCGTAGCGCACGGCCTTGTCGCCACGGATGTGCAGCTCGGGCTGCGGTTCCTTGGCGGCTTCGGCCGCCAGGCGCGCGGGCAGCACGCTGTCGTCGATCTTCTCTTCGTTCCAGTAGTAGGTGCCGTCCGCCGTCACGCTGAACAGAATGTTCTGCGGCTTGGGCTGCTCGGGCTCGCTGCTGGCGCGGGGCAGGTCGATGTTCACTGCGTGCTTCATCACCGGCACGGTGATGATGAAGATGATCAGCAGCACCAGCATGACGTCGACCAGCGGCGTCATGTTGATCTCGTTCATCACCTCATCGGGTTCGTCTTGTGTACCGAAAGCCATGATGCTCAGCCCTTCTTGAGCGGAACCACGATCGCTGCGCTGCCGCTCTGAACGCGGGCGCCCGTCACGAAGTAGGCGTGCAGGTCATGTGCGAAGGCGTTCAGCTTGGTCAGCACGAACTTGTTGCCGCGAACCAGCGCGTTGTAGCCCAGCACCGCGGGAATGGCCACGGCCAGGCCGAGCGCCGTCATGATCAGCGCCTCGCCGATCGGGCCGGCCACCTTGTCGATGGTCGCCTGGCCGGCCGAACCGATGCTCATCAGCGCGTGGTAGATGCCCCAGACCGTGCCGAACAGGCCGATGAAGGGAGCGGTGGAGCCCACCGACGCCAGGATCGCGAGGCCGGTTTGAAGGCGCGCGGTGAAGGCGTCGATGCCGTTGCGCAGCGAGCGCGTGATCCAGTCGCTCACGTCCAGAGCGTCATGCAGATGCACCTTGGTGTTGCGGTGGTGGGCGGCGGCTTCGCGGCCTTCCAGGGCCAGCGCGCGGAACGGGTTGGTGTCGTCGGTGCCGAGCTTGTTCAGCGCCGTCGCAAAGTCTTCGCTGTGCCAGAAGTCCTGCGAGTGCTTGGCCAGGCGTTTGTAGCGAATGACGTCGAGTGCCTTGACGATGATCACGATCCACGACGCGAGCGACATGCCGATCAACAGCACCGCCACGGCCTTGGTGACGAAATCGCCTTGGTTCCAGACGTTCATCAAGCCAAATTGGGAATCCATACGAAGTTGCTCCAGAGAAAAATTAGTTCAGAACGTAGTTGACGGGGGCGTCATAGGACATGGCCTGAACCACGCCGTTGACCTTGCCGGGGACGAACCGGCATTTCATGATGTATTCGACGGCGGCTTCGTCCAGCCGATCGAAGCCGCTGGACCGCTTGACTTCAGCGCTCCTGGGCATGCCGTCGACACCCACGAGCACCCGCACGATGACCTTGCCCTGTTCGCCGAGCCGTCGGCTCATGGCGGGGTAGGTGGCCTTCGGGTTCTGCAGGTAATCGGCGTTGCTCGAGGGCAACTGCACGGCGGGCGGCGCCGGCGGGGCGGGCGGCGGCGCGGGAGGCGCCGGTGGGGCAGGCGGTGCCGGTGGCGCCGGAGGGGGTGGCGGCTCCGTCACGCCGACGGGCGCTTGCGGCGCCGGCGTGGGCTTGGGCTCCCG